>NZ_JAMPSX010000021.1:0-107229 GCF_028484875.1 Providencia sp. PROV032 | reverse complement strand
AAGGTATGACTATGAAAAAGACCTCTTCTATCTTCTCCCGCTATCTAAGCATGAGTCTTTCTTATGCAGTATTGTTAGGTTGTGCATTTACAGCCTCCGCTGCTGGAGATAAATTAACTGTCAGAGCAGGTCAAACAGGATATTTAGGTGAGTTATACCCTTCGAATCGCAGTGCTTATTTAAGTACTCATGCACAGTATTGGTCTATTACATCAGGTCCAATCAGTGATCCCAACGTCAACTATCCGATGTTACCTAAGAGAGATACTTATCTTAAATTTGCCACTGTCGCTAATAGTGTGATCCAATCTAATTTTCCCAAATATAACGGGGCGCCAGGGATCCGATTGATTAATGAAAATGATAGCAGCCGGATTATCATTTTATTATTAAATGGGACTGTTTCAACCTCTTATAAAAACTCAAGCTATCGATCTGTTGTCAAAACGGCCACTTTAAAACAATCACAGCAAATTGCAGGCGATTTGAAGTCCAGCGGGGACTTAGCTTGGGGATTGGAATACAGCCCAACACCGATTAATAATTATTTCCAAGCAGGAGGCACCCCGACGGGGTATATTCGTGCAGATATTACGAGTTTTTCGGCTTTTGCTAGTTCTCAATCAGGCGGGCCCACTGCGGTGGTGAAAGGGCGTTATAAGCTCTCCTCGGGGGAGCAACTGGTATTTGGGCAAGGTTCAATCTACTCCTACATGGGGTTCAGTACTTCAAACACTAAATTACTGTCGGATAGCACGCTGAGTATTGAAGCGTTGGATTCTTGTGTTGTTACCCCCATTACAAGTAACAATATTATCTTTAATACCCAGTTGGCGGGTAATAAGCAAAATGAATTATTGGAAACTCGGCCAGCCAGTATGAGCATTAACTGTGTGACCACTGGAAAATTGTTGATGGTATTATCTGCAAATCAACAGTTACACGGCCAAAGTAGTTCAGGAACAACCTCGGGTACTAACTTAGCGGGAATGGCGCTGGATAATACTTCGGGGGACTCATCGGATACAACGGAGCGCCCGTATATTGTGACCTCCCAAACGGTACCTTCTGCAGATATTTGTCGTCGAGGAAACGCGGATGCGATCCAGTACTATGAACGCATTAAATTAGGGGATATCACGACGACGAGTTTGAAGAAGAACCTGTATTTTAACTTGTGTCGTAACGGTAATGTCAAAGCCGGTAGCTATCACGGCAGTATTGATGTGTCGTTTTTCCTTGAGTAGCGATGGTCATTCTAAGCTGCCATTGAGTATTGTATCGATGAATGATGCTAATGGCAGTGATTTTCTCTATATCAAAATCACCTTTCGTGATAGGTACCATTAGTATTTCACAAATTTCCTCTTAAACTCAGCGAAAAATAGTAATCTGACGTATAATCAACCAATTGAATGCCTTTGTTAACTTTATTATCATAAAAAATAATCACTTATAGGCTGGGTAAGTTCATTGGAGGGGATATGTTAGATTTTTTAAAAAACTACGATAATTTAACGATTAGCGAAAAAAAAGTTTTAAAATACCTGACCGATAATATTACGGATATCCCCTACTTAAATATTAATGAGCTTGTCGCTAAAACCTTCGTGTCTAAAACAGTGATCATTAACTTATCTCAAAAACTAGGCTTTAGTGGCTTTAAAGAGCTTAAATTTCAGATTAATAATTATATTTTAACGAAAAATAAAACCGAAAAAACAATTCCCTCATCGTATAAAAAACAGCTCGAAAAAAACATTAATAAAAGTTTTACATTAATTAATGAGGCTCAAATTAATGATTGCGCTAAAATATTGCATAAATCGAGGAATATTTTTATTGTGGCAAGAGGGACAAGTAAAGCGGTTGGTTATTATCTTGAACATTTGTTATTTGCATTAGGCTTGCATTGTTTTTTTATTAATGACTACAACTTATCTGATTCCTTCACACGACTCGTTAGCAAAGATGACACTGTCATTTTTATCTCACTGTCTGGCGGCACTAAAAAAATCATTGAAACAGCCAAAATTGTACAATTGAAAGGGGCAAATATCATTAGTATGACTGCGTTTAATACGAATGAATTAACCAGTTATACAGATAATACGCTGTTTTGTTTTGCTGATGATTTTGATACCAAACGGGATGATACAAAATCCAGAATCGGATTTTTTATACTGGTTGATTTACTTATCAATGAATTAGAAAATCTACTTTAACTTACCGTTTTATTATCCCATCTATTTTTTATGGTTAGATTCATTCATTAATGCGTTATAAGAAATGACTTGGGTCATAATTTCTGACCTAAGATAATTTTTAAAACCGCGACATCATTTCTTTTATAAAACCCCCAAGCTAGTATGCCCTTAATTCTAATAATAGAAGTCATAAGGAAATAGTATGGCCAGAAGAAAGTTTGGTGAATCAATTCAACGCTTTGGGAGAACATTACTCCTTCCGATCGGTGTATTAGCACCAATTGGGATGATATTGGGGATCAGTGGTGCGTTAGTGCAAACTTATATGATTGCACGTTTTCCATTTCTCGGTAATGAAACGGTTAACGCATTACTTGTTAGCATTCGTTCAATTGCAGGTGTCATTTTTGATAATATTCCCTTGCTGTTTGCAATGGGGGTTGCTTATGGTATGAGCCATCGAGATAAGGGGATTGCTGTCTTCGCGTCGGTTGTCGGTTATTTATCGCTGATCATCACCATGAATATTTGGCTAGTGCTTACCGGTAAACTTGCAGATCCTGCAATGATGGGTCAAGTGGGACAAATTAAAGTTCTTGGTATACAAACCTTAAACATCAGCGCCGCCGGGGGAATTATTACCGGTTTGATTGCCGCTTGGGCGACCGATAAGTTTTATAACCTTGAATTACCTACCGCATTTGCTTTCTTTTCAGGTAAAAAATCCGTTTCTATTATCATGATAGGATTGATGATCGGGGTGGGGGCGTTATTACCGTTTATTTGGGAAGTATTAGTTCAAGGATTAATGAAACTCTCCTCTGTATTTTTAAGTCCAGTGGGGCCATTTTTTACCGCAGGTGGTGAACGTTTATTTATTCCATTTGGTTTACACCATGTTTGGAACGTTTTATTTAGATTTACTGAAGCAGGTGGTACTTATGTTATTGATGGCCAAACCTTTGTTGGTGTTGTCCCCGCGCTAACAGAAGTGCTATTTAACCAAGGCCCGGATAGTGAATATTGGGCGATGATGCCAAGTTTGACTCGCTTTATGGCGCAGCAACAAATGTTGGTCACATTATTCTTATTCCCCGCGATTGCTCTCGCTATTTATAAAACATCGAAGAAAGAAAACCGTGCAGAAGTGAAATCCATGCTTGTCACGATGGTATTAACTGCCATGCTTGGTAACGTTACGGAGCCACTCGAATTTACCTTCGTATTTATCGCGCCATTACTGTATTTAATTTACGCCATTATTGTCGGTATCGGTGCGGTACTGCTTTCTTTGGCGGAAGTTGGTATTGGTTATATTCGTGGAACGGTATTTGATTTCACTATTTTTGGCCTACTGTACGAAAACACTAACTGGATCTTCTTGGTTATTATCGGTAGCTGTTTAGCCGTCGTCACTTACTTTATTTTTTACTGGGCAATTATTAAGTTTGATATAAAAACTCCGGGCCGTGAAGAATCGAGTAATCTTAAAAATACCTTAATTAAAGAAAAACGTTATGGGGAAATCGCAGAAATTTTAATCCAAGCGTTAGGTGGAAAACAAAATATTCGAAACGTAGATAACTGTATTACCCGTATGCGTATTGATGTCGGAGAAGTGAACCAAATTGATAAAGATTTAATGTTGGAATCAGGATGTACCGCATTCTTCTTTCCATCGGCAAACCACGTCCATGTTGTGTATGGGCCAAAGGTTGAATTTGTTCGCAATGCTGTTGATGACGCAATGAAGAAATAAAGAAGGGATACGAAATGAGAGCATTATACGATTCTAAAAGTAAAACAATTGATGACCGTGGAATTAAAGATTTATTGTCTGATGAAGCAAAATATTCTACTTGGTTAATGTTTGAATCCATGTTGGCCCAAGCTCAAGCGGAACTCGGGTTTATTCCCCAGTCAGCGGCAGATGAAATTAAAGAAAAGGCTGTAATCGAAAATATCGATTTTGAAGAAATGAGCCGTATCTACCAAAAAATAGGCCATGGCTTTGTACCTTTCTTAAAAGTGTTAGTGAATGCGTGTTCTGAAGAAAGCGGTAAATATATCCATTATGGAATTACCACGCAAAATATACAGCAAAGTTCACAGCTCTATATGATGAAAACGGTACACCATAAATTTATGTTGTTACTGGGTGAAATCATCGAAAACTTGGCAGATTTGGCCGAAAGAACCAAACATATGGTGATGCCGGGAAGAACGCATGGACGTCATGCCATCCCTATCACCTACGGCTATAAAGTTTCGGTGTGGATCAGCGATTTTATTGATTGCTATCAACGCATGAAAGAGTGTGAAAAACGCGTTTTCACTATCATGATGGGGGGGGCAGTTGGTGCATTTAACTCAATGCCTGGTGTTGGTATGGCAGTACAAAAACGTGTCGCTGAACTGGTGGGTATGGAAGCCATGGAAGTACCATCCAGAAACTTGAGCACACATAAACTTGAATATATGGCAAATTTAGCGTTAATGGCGAACATTTGTCATAAAATTGGTGAAGAAGTTTATAGCACGACGTTAGAAGAAATTGCAGAGGTTTCTGAAGGGTTTACCAAAGGAACCGTGGGCAGTAGCACCATGCCACATAAAATTAACCCGAAATTAGCCAAGGGAATTATTGCCAACTCGCAGAAACTTTATTCCTTACCAAGCGTGGGGATGTATTCTGCGGTAAGACCTTATGAGGGCGATAGTAGTTCTTATATGTTATTTGATGGGTTAATCGAAGAAGCTTTGGAATTGACCACGGAAATCTTATTAAGAACCGAGGAGCTTTCGAGGACGATTGTGCCACATGAAGAGAGAATGCTTCATAATGTATTGCGAAACAAAGGGTTGGATAATACCGAGTATGTCATGATGAAGATGGCGGAAAAATTGGGTAAAGATAAAGCGCACTCTCTCCTGTATGAAGAAGCCATTAAAACGGCGGCGGATGGGGAAGATTTCTATACAAATTTAACCAAAAATAGTGTGATATCAGCGGCATTTAGTGATGAAGAAATTAAAGCCATGCTTGACCCGAGGTCTTATATCGGGTTATCCGTTGAAATTGCAGAAAAAGAAGCAAAACGTGGGCGAGTTACGGCACAAGAAATTAAACAACAATATAAATAGATATTTTTAGCAGGATTAAAAATAAGGGCCTATCTATTATATAGATAGGCCCTTGCTTATTTATTCACCCGCGAGTGCTCTTGGGAATAATAAATTATTTTCTAGGTTAATGTGATTCATTAAATCATCAATCAGTTCATTGATACCATTATACAATACACGCCAGGTGGTACAGGCTTCTGGTGGTGGTGTAACATTATTGGTAATACCTTTAATGGCCTCTAAGATATCACCCGCATCGTCATGTTCTTGTTCCATAACGCTGATTGGGCCGGCTGCGTTTTTGCCCATTCCGTTTTTTATCATAGGAAATAAAACACGTTCTTCTTTCATCATATGGCTAGTCAACTCTTCTAGTAATGCTTCTAAGTATTTTGATAGCCCTGCTGGTACGGTTGGCTTGTTTGCATGAACTCGTTCAACCTTTTGTGCTTGTAGAATAAGTTCAGGTAATTGCTCTCTATGCCTATCATGGTAGCGCACAATAATGAAATCAATAATGTCACTGAGTGGAGCTTCTCGCCAATCTTTCTCTAAGGTTTCTGTCGATAACTCAAGTAATTGGCTTTCTAATAGGCCAATATCCAAATTTAATTTTTCTGCGCTGCGGCTGAGTGTTTGTTTGCCACCACAACAGTAATCCATATTATATTGGCGGAATAGAGAGGAAGCTCTGGGAATGGATAATGCGAGCTGTCCAAGTGTTTTATCTCTAAATTGCATATGAGGTATCCTCTAAAAAATCATAAAATTCTGATGCTCTTTTCTAAATAAATTTATGCAGATAGCGCCCATTGACGAGCAATATTACGCCCATATTCACGGCAGTCATCTAATGTTTTTGAATCAGGCTTCCATTTTGCTTTTAAAGATAATGCAGTATCAAAACCGGCATCCATTAAACGTGTTTGAACACGGTCAACAGCACCACCATTCCAGCCAAAACTACCAAAAGCCGCTGCTTTTTTATTTAAAAAACGTAAACCAGTAATTTCTTCCAGCATACCTGCAATTTTGGGCATCATGACATTATTCATGGTTGAAGTACCGATTAAGGCTGCCTTGGAGCGAAAAAGATGGGTAATAATGTCGTTTTTATCACTGCGTGCAACGTTAAATATTTTGACGGCGACATTAGGATCAGCTTCATTAATGCCTTGAGCGATTGCATCCGCCATTAAGCGGGTATTATTTGACATGGTATCGTAGAAAATAGTAATGCGATCCTCTTGATAATCTGCTGCCCATTTCAAATATAATTCAATGATTTGATTTGGATTATCACGCCATACTACGCCATGAGACGTGGCTATCATATCGACAGGTAGGTTAAAGCCTAATATTTCATTTATTTTTGGCGTTACTAAGCGGCTAAACGGCGTAAGAATATTCGCGTAGTAGCGTTGGCATTGTTCAAATAACTCATTTTGGTCGACTTCATCATTAAATAACCGCTCATCACAATAGTGCTGCCCGAAAGCATCATTGCTGAAAAGTACTGCATCTTCAGAAAGATAAGTCATCATGCTATCAGGCCAGTGTAGCATTGGTGTTTCAATGAAAATTAATTGCTTATTGTTACCTATATCGAGTGTATCCCCTGTTTTAACGATTTTGAAATTCCATTCAGGGTGGTGATGGTGACCATTTATTGAATCAATAGCATTGGCGGTGCAATAGATTGGGGCATTCGGAATAAAGCGCATTAATTCAGTTAACGCGCCCGCGTGATCTTCTTCTGCATGGTTAATGACGATGTAGTCAATGTCATTTAAATCAATTTGTGAGCGTAAATTTTCAACAAACTCACGGCTAAATTTATGATCGACAGTATCAATGAGGACATTTTTTTCTTCGCGGATTAAATAACTATTATAGCTACTTCCCTTTAACGTTTTGTACTCGGTTCCATGAAAATCACGAACTTCCCAATCACGTTGGCCCACCCAATGAATGTTATTTTTTACATGAATCGTCATATTAATTTTGTCCTATATTTTTCAAAGTATAAGAAGACATAATCAACATTCATGCCAACATTTAATACGTTGATTTATAAATGAATTAAAATATTTTTTTTAGATTGTGGTCATAATGACTATATTGGTCATAGTCATTATGACTATAATGATTGTCAAATTGACTATGGGGAATGGATCATGGGTTTTTCTGTTGAGGCATTAGCAAAGATTGCAATAGAATTACAAGATGGTATGGGGCATGCAGATCGTTTTCAGCGTTTGATTACCACGCTAAGGCAATCATTGGGGTGTGATGCTTGTGCGTTATTACGCTATGAATCTGGTCAATTTATTCCTTTAGCAATAGACGGATTAATGGCTGATGTTTTAGGTCGCCGATTCTCTTTGGCTGGGCACCCTCGGCTAGAGGCCATTGCAAGAGCCGGTGATGTCGTGCGTTTTCCAGCGGATAGTCAGCTTCCTGACCCATATGATGGGTTAATTCCTCATCATCAGCACTTAAAAGTTCATGCTTGCGTCGGCTTACCCTTATATGCGGGGCAAAATCTTATCGGCGCATTAACATTAGATGGCATGGAGCCTGATCAATTTGATGCATTTAGTGATGAATCACTTAGATTAATTGCCGCATTAGCCGCAGGTGCATTAAATAATGCATTGCTTATTGAACAGCTTGAAAACCAAAATATATTGCCGAATAACACCGTACTATTTAAACCTGCAGGTGAAACTGAAATTATTGGCTTATCCCTTTGTATGCAGCAATTAAAAAAGGAAATTGATATTGTTGCAGGGTCAGAATTAAATGTTCTGGTTGGCGGAGAAACGGGAACAGGAAAAGAGTTAGTTGTTAAATCTATCCATGAAAAATCTCTTCGGGCTAAACATCCTCTTATTTATTTAAACTGTGCCGCATTACCTGAGAGTGTGGCAGAAAGTGAATTATTTGGTCATGTTAAAGGTGCGTTTACTGGGGCAATTAGCCACCGCAGTGGTAAATTTGAAATGGCGGATAATGGCACCTTATTTTTAGATGAAATCGGAGAGCTTTCATTAGCATTGCAGGCAAAATTACTGCGAGTATTGCAATATGGTGATATTCAACGAGTCGGTGATGACCGTAGTTTACGTGTTAATGTCCGTGTGTTAGCGGCAACTAACCGTGATCTACGCGAAGAAGTGTTAGAAGGTCGGTTTAGGGCCGATTTATTTCATCGTTTAAGCGTATTTCCTCTATTTGTTCCTCCATTAAAGGAGCGCGGAGACGATATTATTTTATTAGCAGGGTATTTTTGTGAGCAATATCGTCAGCGTTTTGGCTTATCCAGTGTAGTACTGAATACATCTTTACAGCGTTATTTACTTAATTATTCATGGCCAGGCAATGTGCGTGAATTAGAGCATGCGATTCATCGTGCCATTGTTCTTGCTCGTGCTTCCAGTGATACGGGGGACATTATCTTACAGCCTCAATATTTTATTTTTGGTAATAATGAATATGAGTTAACGGAAACACCACAAGAAGTCATATCACTTACTCAAAACTTACGTGAAGCAACGGATAACTTTCAGCGTACGCTTATTAAACAGGTACTGGAAAAAAAACACCATAATTGGTCTGCATGTGCTAGGGAATTATCTTTAGATATTGCTAATTTACATCGGTTAGCTAAACGACTAGGCTTGAAATAAAGTACTAAGGGCATCGTAATCGTTGCCCTTAGAGTCTTAATTCTCCAATCCCTTAATAATGAGCTGTAGGCCATCAATAAATTTTATATCGTAGTTGTCAGCAAACAATACTTCTTTAGCCTGCCATGTATAGGGGTATTTATCTTTAGATAACTGTGTAAATTCAGACTCTTTATTGATTAAATTACTGTCTGCTGAAAAGGTGGATGTTTGTTGTTCTATACAACAGCCTAAAATAAAATAAAATACGGTCATAGTGCAACTCGCTGCTTTTTCTACAGGGAGTTCTGCCTGCATAAAAGTTTTTATCAAAGCATTATTAATACGTAGTACATTGTCAGAAATAACGTATGTTCCAGCAAAAACACGAGCTCCGTCTCGGTGCTGCAATAATGCACTTCGTAGTTGCGACGTGATTTCAATGAGATTGGTTACCCAATAACTGTTATATTGAAAATCCACGGCGACCATGGCCACCATATGGTCGGCCATCCCTTCGAGTAAAGCCTGCTTATTACTAAAATGCCAATATAATGATGCAGCCTTAACATTTAGCGCATCAGCAAGCTTCCGCATGGTTAAACCTTCTATACCTTCCGTATTAAGTAACGTTAATGCGGCTTCAAGTACTTGTAAACGTGTGATTTTAGGATTTCTCATTAATAATTCTCATTTGATACTTTATTATCTAACAATGTTAGTTTAACATACTTTATAAACCTAACGATGTTAGATTACTGGTGTTATTTGTTGTGTCAAAAATATTTAATATGGTTATTGAGTGGTATTGAGGTTAATCCAATGACAACAAAAGAAGTGAAAACTTTTTCACAAAAGGTAATTTTTCTTACACCTTGGCTTAGTGTGTTATGCATTGGTTGTTTAATTTTGTTGACGACCTTGAATTGGGGACAATGGCAAGGAAACCGACGTTATCAAGAATCAAATAATGCGTATATTAAAGCGGACTCAGCCATATTAAAGTCACGTATGACGGGTTATGTCTCTCGTATCTTAGTTGATGATTATCAGTTTGTTCAACGTGGTGATGTCATTGCAGAAATTAATAACCAGGAAGAGCGTTTCAACCTGCAGATAGCGCAAGCTAACTACCAAAAAGCCCAACAGCAATTAAGTAACTTAGCAAATGAAATTAAAGAGCAAGATCTTACTGTTGAAATGTTACTGAACCGTTATCAAGCTGCATCGATTGAAGTGGAGCAAATGAAACGAAGCCCATTACTACGAAAATCATTAATTAATAGTGGGGCGATCACTCAACAAAATTATTTAGATGCTAATTCAGATTTACAGCGGTTAATTAAGTTAGAGCAAGCGGCAAAGGCACAGTGGGAGCAAGCAAAGCAGTCGCGACATATATTAAATCAGCAAGAAAAAATAAGAATTGCAGAACGGGATGTGACCTTGGCAAATTTAAAACAAGCTGAGACTCAAGTTTCCTATGCAACTATTACAGCTCCATTTGATGGTCAACTCAATAAAATTAAACTAAATATTGGTAGTCTTGTTATTTCAGGAACGGAAGTCGTCACTGTGACTCCCAATAAAACGCCTTATATTATTGCTAACTTAAAAGAAACTCAGCTTAAAAACGTTTATGCAGGGCAAGCCGTTTCTATCACCGTTGATGCTTTTCCTGATTTTGTATTTAAAGGAGTTGTTCGCGATATTGGGGCACAAAGTAGTGGGGAATCAGCGTTAATTCCTGCAGATAATAGTAGTGGAAATTTCACTAAAGTTGTTCAGCGTATCCCTGTTTATATTAGTTTTTTATCTGAGCAGAATAGCTTATCACGTTTACGTCCTGGGATGTCTGTGGTTGTAAATATCGATACACAGAGTATGGGCAAAAAAGGGGAATAAGATGTTTGCTAACTTATTTCAAGAAACAAAGGAAATAAGGCCCTCACTAGCTGTGGTTTCTGTTTTTTTAGGTGCTATTTTATCGACATTGTTTATTCGTATGTTTTCTCTGTCATTAGCTGATATCAGAGGTGTGTTTGCACTTGATGTACAAGAAGGAACTTGGATAAATATCGCTTTAAATGCAGCACAATTAGCAAGTATGACATTGACCCCTTGGTTTATGGTGGTATTTGGCGCAGAAAGAATACTCATGACGACGAGTGCTATCCTACTTGGTATTTTTTGCAGTTTTCCTGTTATTGCTGGGGACTATGGGTTAGTCGAGTTATTGGTGGTACATAGTATTATTGGGTTCAATCTAGGGGTTTATTTGCCTATGACAATTTCTTTAGCGCTAAGGAATTTACAACCGAGTATGTGGTTAATTGTCATGGCGGCTTATAGTCTAAGAGTTTCCCTGGGAATGGATGCTGGGGTTGGAGTGTCAGGACAATTTATTGAAGTTATTGGATGGCAATGGCTATATTGGGGATGTGCATTTTTTACTGTATTTATTTTTATATTGGCATGGAAAGGATTACCGTTAAGTGGAATTAATCACATTCTTTACGCTCAAACAGATTGGGGAGGAATGATACTTAAAATTTCCAGTTTATTATTACTATATATTGGCGTTGTTCAGGGGGAGAGTTTAGGTTGGGATGATTCTGGATTTATTATTTCTTGCCTTGTTAGCAGCATTGTTTTATTTATAATTTTCATTATACGAGCCTTATCTTTTGATAACACGTTTGCACATCCTCGTTGGTTAACAAATCGAAATTTATGTATTTGCTTTATTATTGCATGTTTATATGGCTTTTTAATGCTAGCTAATTCCTTGTTTATTCCATCATTTTTATCCTCTATTGGTGGTCTAAAACCATATCAAATTGGTGAAATCACCAACATCGCATTCATTGTCTATTTATTGTTTAGCCCAGTGGCAGTCTGGCTTGCCAAACGTATTGATGCACGATTATTGATGACCGTTGGCGTGGTTTTCATTGGGTGCAGCTGTATACTGGGAATGCAGGTGGATTATCAATGGGGTATTGATGAGTTTATTCCCCTAATGACGATACAGTCAGTTGGCGAATGTTTAGTGTTAATTGGTTTGATTTCGTCATTTGTTGTGAATATGCAACCACAATTCGCATTACATTTAGGCGCTTATGTTTCGATTGCGCGAGTATTGATGCCTGCTCTAGCAGGAGCACTAATGAATACGTATTTGCGAATTAAATTTGATGATTCCTTTGATACAAAGCGTGCATTAATCAAAACCACTGAGGATAATTTTCGCTCCGGCACAACAAATATTGATATATTGTCATTAGTGACTCGAGAAGCTCATATTGGCGCGTTTATTAATGGCTTTAATCTGACATTCGTTATTGTCATTGTCGTGCTTGTGCTCATCTTATTTCTAAAGCCTGCGCCACTTAATAATATCGTGCCATCTAAAGCGTAATGTTGGAATAAATATTTACCATATTATTAGCACTGTTCCCTTTCATATAGTGTTTTACATATTTTTTGAGTTGTTCAATTTCCTCATTCATTTCTTCATTATGTTGTAAGTAACTGAATAATATAGAGATTTTCTTTGAGTCAACGCGGTTTTGTTGAATACGTTTTTCAAGCGCAATAAGGGCTCTTTTCTTTGATGTGTGGTGTACAAATTGTTTGTGCAAAATAAGGAGGTACAACCAAATACTTTGCCGAGTTATAAAAAAATCGAATATAGGTGGATGAGGGAGATTTGCTTTTTGGGCTAGCAATAACGCACTAAATAAACGGTGCATAAATTGGGTGGTGGAAGGTTTATTTCCTTGAATTAAAGCCGTTATTCCCTGTTTAAATTGCTGCTCAGAGAGGTAAATTAATTGTTGATAGCGCTTGGTTGGGTTGGTTGGATAAATCCACGCGAAAGCAGCCATTGCAACTAATGGGCCAGAAACTATTGCAATGGCATTACCTATGCTTTGAGGGAGTGAAAGCGAAAAAGGATAGCTAGGTTGAAGTAAAATTAAAGAGACCATAATGTAATCAAAAGCAATTAAAATTAGGCGGTTGTGGGAAAAAATGACAACACCACTAATAATCACTGGAATAATGAAAAAGGTCATCTGCCATGATGAAGAGGCAAAGGGCCATAAGTACCATGTGCAGATTAACGCGGTAATAGCCCCCAATAATTGGCCTGTGAAAATATTTTTCATGAACTTAGCGGGGTAATCGAGGGAGGCGAATAGAGCCAACATTACCGAAAGACCAAGAGTAAGATAAGCCAATACCTGCCATTGCGTCCATAACCACAATAAACCAACTACAGCGATAGCCATAAAGGAGCGAGCAAAAGCATGCCACGCTGAAATTCTATCTTGATGTAGCTTCAGTTTATCCACTTTTTCAATGTTTTTCGTTGATTTACCTAAAATAGCGTAGTAAAGGGGGATTAATAGTGTTTTAAGCACTCCAGTGGGGCACAATGATAGAATATGTTTCCATTGGGTATTCGTTGGCGCTTTCGCAGGAAAATAAAAAGGGGCTATAGATTGGTATTTATCCAAGTGTAACAGTATTTGGCTTTGGAACATAAGTGTTTGACGCGCTTTGGCGACTTGCTTACGATGATAATGCCAACCAATACGGTGAGTTTCTAAAATTTCTTCATAGCTTGCCATGGTTTGCCAAAGATGGTCGATCTCGTATTGTTTAATTGGGCGCTTTTTCTCGAGTGAGTCATGTAATATTTGGAAGAATAGCGTATCAATTTGATTTTTAAGGGTGATGACATTATCTTGTTCACGCTTAGGCGTAAAAAGGAAATTGAAAATCACGGCTGAGAGTACGCCAACCAAAATCGTCCATAGCCGATCCCAAGCGACCATAAATAAATTATCAGTAATGTGAACGCTCAACATACTCACCATCACAGCGGAGTAACCTGCTAGAAAAGTACCATAAGCAACAAAGCCCTTTTGTAATTGGCCAATACCACTGCACATACCTAACCAACTCGCGAGCCCAATAATAAATAGTAATGGGTGAATAAGGTGAAGTTGAATTAAAACGGCGCCAGCGAGTACACCAAAAACCGTTCCTGCAAAACGCCACCAACTTTTTTCCAGTAAATTTTCGCGCCATGGTTGTGCTGAAGCCCAGACGGTCATCGCTGCCCATTGGGGATGCACCAACTCTAAATATTGAGCGATAAACAGTGCTGCAATTGATGCACAGGCCGTAATAGCAGCAAAACGAAAGCGTGCGGGGTTAAATCCCAAGGAATTCAGTAAAGTTATTATTTTTGACATAGAATATGAGTAAATTTGGCGTGTTAAAAAGGTGTTTAGTTGATAAAATCAACTAAACTTAGGGGGATTATTCACTAATTGGTTGATAAAATCAACTAAAGAGGAATTATGCGTACAGAACAGGCTCGCGTATTTGGCGTGATTAGCCGAGCAGCTCACCATTATATGAAATGGATGGGGGAACCTTACGGTATCAATGCTATTGAGTGTTTGATGATTTTACATATTGACCAGTATGATGCATCGACCTTAGAGCAGATCACAAAAGCAATGGTTGTAGATAAATCCGTGACGACTCGAGGTGTGAGCAAATTTTTATCTAGCGGGTGGGTGGCTAAAACGAATAGCGCAGTGGATAAACGGGTTTATCATGTTTCGTTGACACCACTCGGCAAAACGATTGTGAATGAGTTAAATTGTAAATTAAATAAGTGGAATGATTATTTAGCTGCGGACTTGCCAGAACAAGAGGCTGAGCAGTTATTTAACGCGTTAGAAAGTTTGGCAAAGCGAGCCATTGAAAGCTCAGCAGCAGATTTTCCACGTTTATTAGAAGATCCAGCTGAGTGATGTTTGGTGACTAATGTTATGGCTTGCTTGAAAATAGGTAAATATTATTTCTCATTAAGTGTAGAGAATGCTTCTAATTGATATTGGGTGAAATATAGATTGTTATTGTTGAATCGCGGACACCGGAAGTAATACGATTTCAGATAAATTCTCAGGGATCGGGCTTAGCTTATTACTCATCATGATTAGTTCACCATCTTTTTCAATTCTTGCACTTATTCCGAATGTATATCTTTTGGACTGAAACTCTTCAGGAAGGGTGATCGCAAATTCTATACTACGTCCTGTGTTTTGCGTTTTAAAGCTGTAATCCAAATTAGATTTTGCATTATTTTCGTTTGGCTGGATTGAGGTCAACGATAATGTTACTGTCGCATTCTCAGGAATATCATAAGAGTGAGAATAAATATTACCATTGATATGGTAAGCGGGGGTATGAGTAAAGTAACTCATTAAAGTATGACTACAAGCAGATAACATGAAAGTTACAATAAGTATAAATAATGGGAAAAAACATTTTTTTGGTAAGTTAGGATTAATATTTAACATTAAAATTACTCTCTAGAAAAATATAATTATAGTGATGAACGAATAAACACTTTCTGAAGAAGATATCGTATATAAGTATAAATGCTTTTTCTTGTATCATATTTAGAGAGTGTTGGCATTTCTGATTTTTCTCCTGTGTATAAGATACCTATTCGAGGTAAAGTCATAATTAAATTTTCATCAAGATCGACTTTTTTAAAGGATTGTCGCAGTTGTCTGACAAGTTTGTAATAGCTACTTTCAGTCACGATTGTGCCTCTTTTTTCCCAGATTTCATACATGACCTCTCTTTTACTATTTGTTTTTATTAATAATAATTTAAGTAGGCATGATTCATTTTCGGAAAGGTTAACGACATTTTTTTCACGAGAAAGTGTTCGCTTGAGTGGGTCATATACGACATTCCCAGATAAGAGGATCATTGATTCCTTTTCATTGTAGTCAATATTATTCATAAAATTTTGTACTGTTGATAAATCGGTCATAATTTATATCTATCCTGATTATCGATGAAATATATATCAATACAAAAAACGATGTTAGATAAGATGATTTAAAAATAAAATCGTTTTTTGATATTGAACTCATATGTTTTGATGGGGTGAATTTAAACTATATTTGGAGGTTGTATATATCAATTTTTATTTGTATTTTTTATATTTTCTGATTTTTGCTAAGTAAATAGGCTTAGAATATTAAAAAAATAGACTAAACCTATAAATATTAGTCGAGGATGATGAATGTAAGATGAGAATGGTAGGGAGAATAAATATTAAATTAGTAATTCTTCTTCCTCATCATCATTCCCTTCCAAATTAAAACTAGTCATATTATGACGAATTTGGTTGTTAAGAGGAGCACTCATCAAACTGATAGACATATAATGGCTGAGTGAGCGCTTAAATTTTTGATTTAGTGAGGCAATTTCAGGGTCACTTGATGAGCCCAATGTTTGGTGAACACCGGTAATAAAGTTTTGTTTCTCATCTCTACCCAACTTAATCATTGTTTTAAAGACATGCGCAAAAAATATTTTGTCATCTTCTTTTGACTTAAGCTCATCAATGAACTTGTTAATTTTATTTTTTTCTTTGGGGGATAAATCTATTTTTTCGCTGTATTGATGCTTGTTTTGGATCTCCATATTTTTCTTCTGCCATAATGAAGTCATTTTACTTTGAATATCTTCAGGATGAGTTTGAGGCTCGCTGTGTTGAGAATTGATAGCCTTAGATTGTAGATTGGTTAGCATCTTTGTGTTTTTCCTGTATTGAATTTATTGTTTTTATCAAGCTTTGATAGGCTTCTTTATGCATTTTTAAAATTTGGCACTGTATTGGAACAGAAAATACATGAGGGAAAATATTTTTAGAGGCAATAATAGGGGAGAAATAGGTAATCTTATTATCAACCTCTAATGCGATGGTATTATCAGAAGAGGTTGAAAATTTCATATCAGAGTCATTCTTAGCAATACGAGCTTGCATGTTTGCAGGTAGGTGTAATGTAGAATTGGTTATTTTTGCGTATTTTTTTTCAAAATAGGCTGCAACCGTCTCTTGTAAATGGTTATCACCAAAAAGCTCATTCAATATTTTCATCAGCTGCTCTTTACTTTGACTCGTATTTTCTTGGTACTGAATTTCACTGTTCTCTATCGCAGTAATAAAATCCGTTAACAATTGTTTAATGCCATCGTTATAGCCTTGGTGATAAGCCGTTTGGTAGAGCGCTTCTTGCTGTTGTTTTGCTTGTTGGTAATGTTCACTCGCCTTTTTTTGAGCTAGTTGAATGATAGTTCTGTGGTATCTATCGGCACTTAATGCTTGATATTTGATCAAGACTTTTTCAGACATTGTCTGTTTAACATTCAGGGGTGCTTTCTCTGACATATCGGCATGTTTCTTCAATAGTATTCCAAGGTAGCATCGTTTTTATGGATGGCGGAATAAGTTGTTGGGTTTCAAGACTAAACATATATTTAGCTCGAAGGGTATAAGCGGGGCCAAAGGGCGCTAAACACTGTAGTAATTGTTGTGCTCCAAGGGCTGTTAAGACTTGCGGTGAAGTTGTAGGTTGGTTTTCTGATTGCCAAAGTGGGCGACTTAACTGTGTATGTAATACACGGTATTTGGAAAGCTCAACCCACCAAGGGAGCGGTTCAGCGTGTAACAGAACCCCTAATCCTAACGCCACCTCCGGTAGTAAAGCCCAATGTTCCGATAATGTTTTGGGTAATAAGGGGGTTCTCTTATTAGGCAAAGGTAATGCATATCGCTGAATTAACTGTTGGTTATGCTTACGTTGCAGCATCGGGGGAAAGTCGTTATATCCGACTCCATTAAATTCACTATGAAAATAGCTGCCTGGCGCTAGGAATATATTCCCTTGCGTAATTAGTAGGTTATTCAGCGTAGTCATCAACAGGTTTCTCCAACAGACCAGTTGTGGACTTTTTGCTACTTAGTTGGCGCCACAGTAACAGTAAAATAGAAAATAGAATGGTAATCGCAGCGATAATCGCGCTAATTATAATTGGATTAAATGTATATTCTGGCTCAGATTTAATTTGATATTGTAATGGTGGCCGGTTGACGACGACGACAGAGACATTATCGTAAGTTGCTTCAGCAAAACTGTTTGTTAGAAACAATTTAATTTTATGCATCATCATCTGGGGGTCATCACTTCCAGAATAGGTCACCAAGCTAGAGACGTTTTGTATTTGCTTGGTCGGATTATTGCCATTTAATGGGTAGCTGACATGAACTCGCGCATTAATGATATCGGGAATGGTGAGCAATGATTGCTCAAGGCGCTGTTCAATTAAAGAAAGCAAGCGGGTACGTTCTGCTTGCGGTGATGCCACCAAAGAATCGCCAGGGAATGCTTGGATGATTTCTATTGGATCTTTTGAGGGCAAATTATATTGGCGTAGTAAATCTACCGCAATCACAAAATCACTAGGTTGAACACGGATGGAATCCCCGTTTTTATTATTTTGCTTACGTGTAGCTTCAACACCATGTTCTTGTAGTATGGCTAATACTTCATTGCTTTGTCGTTGGCTCAACTGACTGAGTAATAACTGATTATCGCAACCAACTAAGAAGCTAATAACTCCAATCAAGATAAATTTCTTTAAAATATTCATGGTTTATTGGGCTTTTAAGACAGTATCAATCGCAGAGACACTTTTGTGCGTCAGTGTACTAATCATATTCATCGTCAGGCTGTAATTACCGACGCGGTTTTGAAATTGCAGTAATTCGGCTGGGTTACTTGGGTCAATATTGTTTACACTCTCAGTTAGTGCTTTTTTTTCTTGGCTAATAGTGGCTGTGTATTCAGCAAATAACTTTTTGACTTTGTCTTCAATCGGAGCTGGTGATGAGAAAGCCGATGATGCTTCTGTTGGAACCGTAAGCGGTAAATGTGGTGTAATAGCTAACATAGATTATTTCCTTAATAAAATAGAGCATTATATTTAATAATGCTCTTTAAAATTAAACGTTACGAATAATGGCTTGGTCAGTATCTTTAATTGATTTCATAAAGTTACTTTGTAGTTGGCGAGCCATATTATAATTACCACTCATAGCGGTGATTCGAGCCAGTACCACAGGGTTATCGACTTCTAAAGTTGAGGAGGAAAGAATGGTATTTAATTCATCTCCGAACAGCTTAGCTTTTTCACTAATACTTGCTGAAGTACGATAGATCATACCTAGATTATTTTTATCTTTCCCCTCGGTTTCTAAAGCTGAGCTTACCCAGCGGCCATTATCTAAGCCTGGAATAACTGTAGCTGCACCTGTATTTGACATATGTGATTTCCTTTATATTAAAAAATTATTTCGATTAAAAAGTAAATAAATTTAAAGACCAATGATTGTTTCCTAATAAAATATAACCATTTGCATTGGTGACAAATGATTTCCCCAAGAGTTTGTTATTTGCAAGTGAAATAGAAAATTGAATGTGATTCTCCCCCCATTTTTTATAAAATGTATTTGTGAAGTTAATTAATGAGACGGTCTGGTTATCATCTAAACTATCTTTTATTATAAAGATAACCTTGTTGTCTTTCGTGATTTTACGCCATTGAACATTGCTTTCTGTTAATCCTAACTCTGCTTTTTGTAATAATTCACCCAATATTACTTTTTTTATTTCGCTTTTAGTATAACAACGAAAATAGCTGGATAATAGTTTGTCTATTTTCTTCTGTGTATCTGTTGATATATTATTATCTATAATTGTGATTGTGGGATTACATGGGTTACTAATATCTAATTTTAACGTATCTGGAAATACTTCAACGATTTTATTTTCAATTTCTTTTTCGAGTTTATTTATTATTCTAATTGAGAATTTTTCATTGTATTTAGCCTTGACTAGGCGTTGCATACTCCAATCTGCATCTCTTTGTGTTTTGACTAAAATGACACTTTCGTTGCTTACATTTTGAGTCACAGTTATAGGATAGTGGCTACCTTGAAGTATGTGTTCTAATGTTTTTACTTTTTTCTCAGCACTTTGATCTGGGATGTATTGAAAAATAACGTAAAAAATAAATATTGCAAATAAAGTAAAGAAAAAAAGCAGCATAGTTTGTTTATTAAAAAGAGGTGGTTTTTCTGTAGCTGATTTTCTTACCTTATTTCTGGTCGTCGTTTTGGTAGCAGGTAATGAGCCTTCCACTTCTGACATTAATGCATTTTCAAGTGGTTGGGGGCTTTGCCAATCAGTATCCTGCATTTTTATTGCGATAGGAAATATATCAGCTAAAAGTAATTGCTGGAAAATGATAGGAATTTCAGTACTTAATCCATTATTATTTAGGCGAATAGCTATACCGCTTTCAGTATATTGGCTTGCTGTAATAATTGAAAACTCACAAGTAATGCCATTGCTAGGAATTTGGTAAGTGGTAACCCCATCATTATTGATGTCAGTTTTGTAATCTAAGCCATCACCAATGATAATGAGATTGTTATCAGCATTAACCATTAATTCTTGGCCAGCCATTGGGCCACTAGCAATCTTTATTATGCATATTCGACTGTTTGTATCACTCATAAAAATAATCTCATGGAGTTAATTTAATTTTAGTTATGGATTGATTGGGTCTCGTTATTGGCCGAAAGTAAAACAAGAAATATTTTTTTTGTCAGTTGAATTGTTCTTATTCATTCACACCTTTAAGTTGGAACGGAAAGTATAAAGGATTCCAGAATATTCCCTTGAGGCTCTTTCCGCTATCGCTCATTCTGTATACACAAAATTACGTTAATAAGGCCTGTATAATGTTAAATAAAGATATTGCTACATTATTAGAAAGTAGAGGCTGTTGCTTTTCTTTGCAGGATAAACTGGTCTTGGCTATACCGAATAAGAATTCAGCGCCTTTTTTTTATAAATCCCTATATTCAAATTTAAATATCTCAATTGAAAACCAGTCTATATTTATTTGCCAAGAGAATGAGTGGGAGTTGATAGATAAGTCACATTGGAGGTTGTGTACAATGGATTTATCAGAATTAGTTGAGATATTAGCCGTTATTGACACCGCGACAGGGCAAGCATTTCTCGCTAAAAAAGAGAAAACGAAAGTTGATGAAAGCAGTCAAGATGAATTCATTGTGTTGTCTGAAAATTATCCCTTAACCACTTCGATTAAAAATATAGTGATTGATTTAATTATTAGAAATCATCCTGTATTTGATAGTTGGTGTGAAATATTGAGACGATATGAAGCCTACGGCATGATGAGATTTATTCTTACTTCCGCTCAAGATGATAAGAATGCCAACATTAATCAGTTATGTGCGCGTTATGGTATATCAGCTTCTTATTTTAGGCAGCTTTACCGAGAAAACTTTAATAAAACAGCAAAGCGAAAAATTATGAGTGTTCGTATGGCTAATGCCATTCTGCAACTAATTGAAAGTGACGATTCAATATTAGATGTCGGGTTGGAAGCAGGTTATTGCTCAGCCTCTCATTTTACGAATGATATTAAAAAAGAGTTAGGCCTAACACCATCAGAAATTAGGCACATTGGAGCGACATTATATGAGCAGTAAAAAAAATCGAGTGTTAGGGGTAACACTATTTTTACTGAGTATGAATTTCTATTCGGCACAAGCAGAAATTATTGTGGCGGAACCCGTTACGCAGTCAAAAAACCACGATACATTTGTCGCAAATAATATTGCGGTAGGTAAGGTGTTTGATGCGGTTGCTGAGCGTCTAAATAAACCGATTATTCTTAGTAAATTAGCCGCGCAAAAAAAGGTAACCGGTAATTTTAATTTGGCCAATGCAGATGAAATGTTTAAAGCATTAGCCCGACGAATTGCGCTAGTGTGGTATGACGATGGTGCAAGTATTTATGTTTATGATAACAGTGAAATGCGTAGCGCAATTATTCCAACGAATAATGTCAGTAGCAATCAACTGCTGAATTATATTCAACGAAATGGCATTTATGACTCACGCTTTCCTGTGCGTTCACAAGAGGGAGAAAGGCTATTATTTGTCTCTGGGCCACCTCTCTATATTGAATTAATAAAAGCTGCTTCTTTATATCTTGCAGAACAAATTAGGAAAGAGGAATTATCCAGCGGTGAAGTTGCTGTTATTCCATTAAAGCACGCCTCAGTAACCGATAGAAGCTATTCATTACGCGGGCAAAATATTACGATCCCTGGCCTGCTGAATGTCATCAATAATTTATTCAAAAATGGTGCTGAAATGGATGAAATACTCACTATCCAGCCTCCATCGGTAGCAATTAATTCAACAGGTGACTCAATAGATGAATTAATGGATGCGCCAATTGGTGACTCGTTGCCTACAGCGAATAAACTTCAGCAGGTAACTAAAAAGTCCTCTAATCGTTCTTTTTCTTTGGTGGCACACCCTGATAGTAATAGCTTGATTGTTAAAGGAAGCCAAGAGCAAATCCGTTATGTTCGCCAGCTAGTGAATACATTGGATATGCGTCGCCGCCAAGTGGAGTTGTCATTATGGATTATCGATATTACCCGTTCTGAGTTAGATAATTTAGGCGTGAATTGGGAAGTTGGCACATTTAATACGGGAAAGGGGTCAGTATCATTTAATCGAAGTACATTATCGAATAGTCAGCAATTCCTATTACAGATTGATGCACTGAATAAGACGGGCAACGGGCACATTGTTTCTCGTCCGGTGCTATTAACTCAAGAAAACATTCCTGCTTTATTTGATAACAACACTAGTTTTTACGCCAAATTACAAGGCGAGCGCATTGCAACTCTTGAGCAAGTGACTTACGGCACAATGGTGAGTGTGATGCCCCGTATCTCTGCAGGTAATAACGTTGAAATGGAAGTCAACATTGAGGATGGTGCAGAAAATCGCGATAGCATGGGGAAAACATCTAGCGTTGAAGGGTTACCTGCCGTTAATCGAACCAGTATTAACACAGTGGCGCGTATAGCAAAAGACAGTAGTTTGCTTATTGGTGGATATACACGTGAGCAATTTGTTGAAAATGAAAGCAAAATTCCTTTTCTAGGCGATCTTCCTTATGTGGGGGGATTATTTAGCCATTCATCGACTAACCAACAAAAAATGGTTCGCTTATTTTTAATCCAACCGCGTTTATTGGATGAAAATGAAGGGTGGGATGGGCGACAATTCTCCGAAAAGGCGCGGATCACCAGCCATGACAGTCAATTGCACGGTACGGTCCAATTTCTCCAACAATACATGAGTGAGTCATGGCAATAACACCACTGAGTTTTAATCACCGTTTTTCTGTTAATACTCAAAATAAAAGTCGCGCACCTGTGAGTAGCAGTAGCGATGACTCGGATGAAGTCGCTCGTGGTGCTGGCATCATTGATAGTTCCAGTGAATATGCATCGATGTCGATGTTGGCGGCAAGCCATATACGCCGAGGAAGCTCTAAAAAGGGCAGTGAAGAAGAGTGGATACAATTTTCTGAACGCATTTTAGATAAAGATGCGGATGATAAAGTATTACACATAGAAGGGTTATTGAGTAAGCAGTTAATGACCCCAAAGCAGTTGCGAGCCTTTTTATTACAATTTTTTACCGACCCTAGTGATTTATTGATGCTACTTGCTGCATTAATTAATCGAAAAAAATTAAAAAAAGAACAAATTGATAGCCTTGAAGCTTTGGTCGAATTACTGCAAGCGGAAGATACGAAACGGAGTGCTCAAGCTGGTATTAATATTGCGCTAATTGCAAAGGCATTCGCAGAAAAATTACATTTTAGTGCTGCAAATTTACGGACGTTATATCGCGAATTTATTAGTTATGACGGGCCAGTTGTTTATTTATATGAACAATGGGTTGAAGAAATGGAAATCCAAGAGCGTGAGAATATGATGCGTTATCTTGGTCGGGCGCTTGCTTGTGATTTACAAGCGTTGCCATTAGGTGATTTGAATATCAGTGCATTCGGAAGTTTTTTTAATCGTGTTGGCCGGTTACGGGAACTGCAGTCGTTAGACTATGTATTTTGTCAGCAATTTTTTCAATCTGGCTTTTTTCGCCATAATGAAAAATCAAATAAATCAAAGCTTGAAAAAGAGCTAAGTCAATTATTTACCCGAGGAATACGTAATCATATTGGCTTTGAAGAAGCCGTCATCACGTTTATTAATAATATATTGAATATAATGAGCTCCGATATTCGAGGCCAATTTTTACAATTACTCTTACTGGCGTTTTCTATCATTCCAGTTACGGTGTTTCCGTCATTGGAAGCACGAGAGGAACTTATTGTTCAATTAAAGAAACTCATGGACCCAATTATGGTGCAAGAGCTGTTTTTACACCGAAATTCGTAGTTTGATAGGAAAAGTAATTTAATGAAAAATATAACCGGATTTTTATTACAAATCCGTAATCGCCCAGAGCTAATGGTATTAGTTATCATGGTTATGGTTATTGCGATGTTGATTATTCCATTACCCACAATATTGGTCGACTTATTGATTGGCTTGAATATTATGATCTCAGTACTTATTTTTATGAGCTCTTTTTATATCACTCGGGTACTGAATTTTCAGTCATTTCCATCCATATTGCTAATTAGTACGTTATTTCGGCTTGCTTTATCAATTAGTACTAGCCGTCTAATTTTATTAGAAGCAGATGCTGGGGATATTATCGCAACTTTTGGTGAGTTTGTTATTCAAGATAACCTAGTCGTTGGTATGGTGGTATTTGCGATTGTTACCATTGTACAGTTTATTGTTATTACTAAAGGCTCTGAACGTATTGCGGAAGTCGCAGCACGTTTTTCTCTTGATGCGATGCCCGGTAAACAAATGAGTATCGATGCCGATTTACGTGCGGGGGTGATTGATGAGGCGGCAGTTAAAGAGAAACGTGGTGACCTTGAAAAAGAGAGCCAGCTATTTGGTTCTTTTGATGGTGCGATGAAATTCATTAAAGGGGATGCAATCGCAGGAATTATCATCATTTTTGTTAACTTAATTGGTGGGATCTCTGTTGGTACTGCTCAACAGGGAATGGATGTTTCAACAGCACTAAATACTTTTTCCTTATTAACTATTGGTGATGGCTTAGTCGCTCAAATCCCTGCGCTGCTCATTTCTATTAGCGCGGGTTTTATTGTGACTCGAGTCGGCGGTAATGATAAGAACCTAGGCGAAAATATTGTTTCAGAGTTATTTGCAAATGACTTTACGATTTTAATCACAGCATTTATTGTACTTTCCATGGGTTTTTTGCCTGGTTTTCCAACCGTTATATTTTTATTGCTATCGGGGCTTCTTATTGGATTATTTGCTTTTAGGTCTTTTAACAAGAAAAAAAATAAGCAAAAAACAGTGAAGGGTGAAGCTGAAATCATTAATTCAGATGTGATGGAAGGTGAAACGCAAAGAGAAAATAGTGATATTGTAGATGAATATATTCCAGAAACGTTACCGGTGATCATTTCTGTTAATCAGAAATATAAAAAACATTTAGAGGATAATAAGTTTTTGTCTCGAATGAAAAAAGATATTTTTATTCGTTACGGGTATAGGATCCCTGATATTGCCATTAATTATTCACCGATCATCCCTGAAAATAAAATGGTGGTTTTAATTAATGAAATTAAAGCAGGAGAATATGATATCTATTTTCATGGGTATCGTTTACTGACGATTAATGATGAACCCGAATATCTGGGTATGACATTGACAAAGTTTACGGATGAATATGGTTCAGTGAGTACGTGGTTTGAACAAAAGGACCGACTCAATATTGAACAGCTTGGTTTAATAGCGCGAGATGATGTGACAGAAGCGATTGATTGTGTCAGTACTTTGCTGTTGAGGTTTATTAATGAATTCTTTGGTATTCAAGAAACAAAAAATTTACTTGATGATCTTGAGAGAAAATATCCTGAATTACTAAAAGAGTGCTATCGCCATACTACGGTACAAAAAGTAACCGAAGTTTTCCAGCGCTTATTAATGGAAAAAATATCAGTTCGCAATATGAAATTGATTATTGAAACCTTAGTGCAATGGGTACCAAAAGAAAAAGACAGCTTAATGTTAGTCGAGCACGTAAGAAGTTCAATGGCACGTTATATTTCATCTTGTTTCTCTGTGGATGGGCGCTTGAATGTCCTCATGATTAACTCAGAGTTAGAAGACACAATACGCCAAGGGGTCCGGCAAGCTTCTGGTGGGGTTTACTTGCATCTTGAACCTGAAAAAACCAATGAGTTGATTCAGGCCGCTGAACTTGCTTTAGAAAATAGTTACTTATCTGTGAGGGATGTCAACATTTTAGTGCCGGTTGATATTCGTCGTTTTGTCAAAAAAATCGTAGAAGGCCGTTTTCCAGAGTTAGAAGTACTCTCTTTTAATGAAGTTTCTGAAATGGTCAAGGTCAATGTGGTCAAAACTATATAATCAAAAAATTGGCTTTATTAACAAATAAAGCAACCGAATTCAATATAAATAAAGATGTTGAATAATTAAAATATATTCAAAATATAAGGATTACCAATGAAATATAGATTTATAGAAATGCTTAATGAGTTTTTAAACTCTATGGGACGTAGTGATCTGGTTAATTCAAAACTAGATTGCCATTCTAATATTCAATTGGAAATGAATGATTTTCCTGCAATTAATATTGATTTATCAACAGATGATATTATTATTTGGTGTAATTTAGCTGATTGTAATTACAGTAAGCTGGATTTAGTCAGTGCATCTTTATTGAAAACATTATTAGAATACCCGCCAAATAATTTCCAGCCAGGCCAACCGGCATTGAATATTGTGGATGATGTTTACGTGCTCTCTGCTGTTTTAAAGCAATCATCTTTAAATGAAATGCAATTATTTGCAGATAGTTTTGAAGAGTTCTTTGAGCGTGCAAATGAGCTTAGCGCTCAGCTATCGTAGCCTATTATGACGTTATTCGATTTCTGCGCGCATCCTGCGCGCATTCATGGGTGCTTAATTGAAGCGCCCTTACACGGTGTTTTTATCGGTGAAATTTGTTTTATTGAGCGGTCTCTTACGCAGCCCGATATTATTGCAAAAGCACAGGTGGTTGGCTTTAAAGAAGGGCTCACGGTACTGAGTTTAATCGGTCGCACACAAGGTTTAACGCGAGAAGTGGTTATTCGCCCGAGTGGTTACCCGTTTGTCTTTGAAGTTGGTGAACATTTAGCGGGTAAAATTTTTAATGCAGCAGGAGAGCAAGTTGGTGCATTGAGTGAAGACCTATCTGAGACAATGTTACTCAATACAAAATTACTGCGTATTGATAGCCCTCCGGTTAGCGTTACACAAAGACGGCCAGTGTCTGAGCCGATGGTAACTGGGGTACGTGCGATTGATAGCTTACTGACATGTGGGTTAGGGCAACGTATAGGTATATTTGCTGCTGCGGGTAGTGGTAAAACCTCACTAATGAATATGATCATCAACCATGCTCATGCGGATATCCATGTCGTTGCTTTAATTGGTGAACGAGGTCGAGAAGTTATTGAGTTTATTGAAGAATTAAAAGAGTCGCCCCATGCGGCACAGACAATTTTAATTTATGCGACTTCAGACAGCCCACCGATTGAACGGTGTAATGCCGCATTGCTTGCGACTACGATTGCTGAATATTTTCGTGACTGTGGTCGTAATGTATTGCTGTATGTTGATTCAATGACTCGATATGCGCGGGCATTGCGAGACGTGGCTTTAGCCACCGGAGAACTCCCAGCCAGACGAGGTTATCCAGCCTCTGTTTTTGAACAACTTCCAATGTTATTGGAGCGCCCAGGGCAACTGAAACATGGCTCGATTACCGCATTTTATACGGTGTTATTAGAAAGCGAAGAAGAAGCCGACCCGATTGGGGATGAGATCCGTTCAATTTTGGATGGTCATATCTACTTGAGTCACAAACTGGCAGGACGTGGACATTACCCTGCGATTGATATCTTACACAGTATTAGTCGCGTATTTCAAAAGGTGACAACTCCAGAGCATCGCCAGTGCGCGATTGATTTGCGTGACATGATTTCAAGGCTTGAACAAATTCAGCTTTATCTTGAACTGGGTGAATATCAACGTGGAGAAAGTCATGAAAATGACCGAGCTTTAGATAAAAAAGATCAAATTGACGGTTTTTTAAAACAAGCCATGGATGAGCCGATGAGTTTCGAAAAAATGTTAAACATACTCAATGACTTGGCATCTTAATGATTTCTAATTTATTGGCTTTAACTGAGCGACGTTTTGACCGGACATTACAAGAACAATCGCAGCTAAATTCAATCATAAAGCAACAGCAACAGCAATGTGTGGATATTCGCCAGCGTATTTTAGTTCTGGCAACACAGGCCGCATCTTATGAAAAATCAGAAGAGTTAAGCCGAACTGCTTTTTGGGAAAGACAGCGGCTGAAGGCAGTGGTTTTAGCTGAAATTGCTCAATTTGAATTTCAAATAGAAACCCTCACAGGTGAAATATCAAAAAATAAAGTACAGCTGTCTGAAATTGCTAAACGTGCATTCGTATTACGTAATAAGTGCGAGAAATTCCGAAAATATCTCAAACAACAACGTATAGCAAGAAGGTTAAAATTAGAGCTTCAGCAGCAAAATGAAATTGAGGAGTTATTCGTACATGTCAGTCATAAGAACGAACTCAAATGAAAAAGTACCTCATATCGTTATCGAAGGAGCAACAGTATCATCTGAATATAGCACCACTGAATCTAACCATAAAAATATAACCCAAAAAATGGTAAAAGCAGTGAACGACAAAAATAGGATAAAGCTCTTTGAATATAAAAAGAAACATCAGCTAAAAGAAGCATCTATTTTCATACCTGTAGCCCTTCCTTTTATGCAACAAATATCGCAATTGAGTGACTTAGCAAAGGGCGTTATGGCATGGAAAGAAAATGGATACATTGGAGAAGGTATTCAAACGGTTGGCCAAAATAAAGAATTAGGCATCAAAGCGACGGAACTGCCAATTAATCACCCTGTATTTACGCAAGTGAATATAGCCGATGGTGATAGTCCATTGGCTGATTCAATGACGATGGCACCAATCGAAATTAACTGCGAATTCGTTGAGGACCCTCTGCCGGTGGCGTCGACGATCCCAGTTGAACAAAAGATTACCGACGAAGATGAGGTGCCTTTATTTAATATTCTGATATCTGGCGTCCCATTGCAAAATATTCCACCGAAAGTAAAGGGGAAATTTAACGGTAATTCAGTTCAATACGGGAACAATAAATTCCAATTAAGTGAAAATAGTCAGCTTAATAAGGAAACCCCGTTGGTGGAATTAGTCTCGAAGCGTGTTTTAGAACCAAAATCAAAAGAGTTAAAACCGCAGATTATTACTGAGCAGCCGCAGATTGAACATTCAGTCAATACTGCAATTAAATCAGCAATTGAACGAGAAATCGGTGGGGAGCAATCAAAGCCAATTAATAATCAACAAATTGATTCACCTGATACCACGTTATTAAATATGCACTCACAAAAAAACAGCCTATTCAAAGAGGCGCCATTAAAAGACGATCCATTAAAAAATAGCACCCTTCTTGGATTACAGCTAGCAACCCATCATGTGGATGGCCAACAGAGTATTAATCAAGGTATTAAAGATCATACCCATCATGATGTTGGCGCACAGTTTGAATTTGCTTTTACAGAAAATGCCCCTCTTTTAGGCGAGAACCAACAGCCGAAAGCGATGGCACGTAGCCTCACCTATACCTTTAGCCAATGGCAGAGTAGCCCATCAGTGACCTTTGAATTGGCAGCGAAAGGGGAGTTTATTGCTTCGACAGCGAGCCAAGAAGTTCAAATGGCATTGAATGAAAATAAGCATTTATTGAGTGATGAAAGTCGTGTGCATATTCGACGTGAAGACGGACGTCAGCAGCAGCGCAACCAGCAGCACGACCAACAGCAAGAAGAAGATTAATTATGTTAAAGATCCGACGGATTAGCTCTCAAGAAAAACAACTTAAAATTTGGCAGCAATGCTATACAGTTAATACACAAATAGAGCAATCTAACCGCAGTGTTCGTTATTTCCAATTATCGCTAGTCAGTGACAGACAGAAAATAAAGGCGTTAGTTGCTGTTGAAAGCTGGTGTCATTATCGTTGGCCTAAACTGCTTCATTATGCATGGAGCTCATTATCAATTAATGAGTTATGCGAGTTATTTGCCTCAGAATATATTGGAATGACATTTTTCTCCCAGAAATTCCGTTGTGAATCTGTCGAGATAGTTGATGATATGCGTATCAACTACCAGCCTTGGTTAATCGTGCAGGAAGTTAACCTTGGGGAAGTGTTATTAGCAAAGCCAATTGAAGGCCTCGAAAAAAAACAGCGAAGCGAACAGATATTTGGCTATGTAAAATTACACGCTGATTGGGTATTGGGATATAGCTATATCAGCGCCAAACTTCTGCAAACCATAGAATTACGTGATGTGCTGAGCATCCAACAATTACAGTTAAATATGTCTGTTACAGGGCAGACATTAGCGCGGTTTCAAAAGCAAGAAGAAGGATTACTTATGATTGAAGAATTAGTGGCACCAGAAGAAAAAGAAGAGTTTGTATTTTCTGAAGAAGATGAAGTGCAAGAAGTTGTTCGTCCCTTTAATGTGAACGAAATGAATATTAAATTAACCTTTGTTTTAGGTCATAGCGATATTACCGTTGATGAGCTTTCAAAGATAGAGCCTGGTTATATTTATTCTATCGGTGAAAATAAAGAACGTGAAGTTAAAGTCTATGCTAATAAACAACTTATTGCAGAAGGGGAACTTATTTATATTGGCAATAGCGACGAGTTAGGTTTGGAAATCACACATATTGTGAGCCTGGGTGATAAAAGAGTTTAATATGCCTACAATACCAGAAGGAATTCCATTATTAGCGATTATCGCATTTTCAACGTTACTGCCATTTATTATCGCTGCGGGTACCTGTTATTTAAAAATCTCTATTGTATTAATTATGGTACGTAATGCGATGGGGGTTCAACAAGTTCCTTCTACCATGGTATTAAATGGTATTGCATTATTGCTCTCTATTTTTGTGATGATGCCAGTATTACAGGATGTGAATAGTTATATGCGGCAAGAACAGGTTGATTTTAGTCATGCTGAATCAATCGATAATTTTGTTGATAATGGGTTGGGGGGGTATAAAGCGTATTTGAAAAAGTATTCTGACCCTCAGTTAGTTACTTTCTTTGAATCAATACAGCAAGGCCGAAGTGAAGAGGAAGTGGCTGCTGATGAAGGTGAGGCTACATTATTTTCTTTATTACCCGCTTACGCATTAAGCGAGATTAAGTCAGCTTTTGAAATCGGCTTTTATATTTATTTACCATTTGTTGTCGTTGATTTGGTGATTTCCAGTATTTTATTGGCGTTGGGTATGATGATGATGAGTCCTGTGACGATTTCGATTCCGGTTAAATTAATTCTCTTTGTCGCAATTGATGGATGGTCACTGATATCTAAAGGGTTAGTGATGCAATACATTGAATTAGCACAGCATTAAAGCGAATAACATTATGGATCAAATCGTTTATTTAAGTAATAAAACGATGTTATTAATCGTTATATTATCGGCAATACCAGTCATAGTGGCGACTGCGGTAGGGTTATTAGTGGGGTTACTACAAACGGTCACGCAACTTCAAGAGCAAACATTACCTTTTGGTATCAAATTATTAGCTGTTTTTGGCTCGCTCTTTATGATTTCAGGTTGGTTATCCGATAAGGTGATGAATTTTGCATTAGAGGCCTTAGGCGCAGCGATCCCTGCTATCGGGTTATTCGGATGAACCAGGAAGTGCTATCGCTGATGTCCTCACTCTATTTTATCTTTCAAGAGGGGTTGATAAAAATAGCGTTAGCTTGGCTAAGGATTGCACCAGTGATGTTTTTATTACCTTTTTTAAGTAATAAATTACTCAATGGTGGCGTGATTAAAAACTGTGTGGTGGCTTATATTGCGCTAGGTTTATGGCCTTTTTTTTCGTCCTATGAACTCCAATGGAATGAAATTAATTTTATTGATGTATTTATTTATGAAATTTCGATTGGGCTTGTATTAGCCTTGATATTGGCGTTGCCTTTTATGATAGCCAATGTCATTGGTGAGTTAATTGATACACAGCGCGGTGAAACGATCAGCAGTATTGTCGACCCAGCAAGTGGTTCAGAGGCCTCAGAGTTGGCTGTTTTATTAAGTCATATTACATGTATGGTATTTTTAGCCCAAGGGGGAATGTATCAACTTGCTAATATATTTGCACAAAGTTATCAGTTATTACCCTTTGCGCATGGGTTTACGTCGTTTAATAGCCTTCCATTAGGGGAATGGTTAAATAAAATGGTTGTTAATGGGGTTATTTTAACAGCGCCAATATTAGTGACATTGTTTATTACAGAGGTTGCTCTAGGGCTATATTCCCGATTTTGCCCTCAATTAAATGCATTTTCGTTATCTTTAGCAATAAAATCAATCATCGCCTTTTGTGTCTTTTTGCTTTATTTCCATAATGAAGTGCCTGACATTTTAGTGAATATGATTTCGATTTCACCATTACGAGATATATTTCTTTCTTCTTAAGTTTATAGATATAAATAAAAATGGCTGAAAAAACAGAGAAACCTACCGATAAAAAAATTAGAGATTCAGCTAAAAAAGGGCAAAGTTTTAAAAGTAAAGATAGTGTCGCAGCAATTGTGCTAGTCGTTAGTGCATTTGTAATCGAAGGGTTTTCTAGTTTATATGAACTCAGTGGGTTAATGCGTAAGATATTTTTACATCCAACAGAGATAAAAATTGATGCATTATTATGGCAATTTTTTACTGTCTTTTTAAGTATTGTTTTACCAGTGCTATTTGCCTGTTTTTTATCTGGTACGTTAGTTTCATTATTGCAAAGTCGATTTAGGTTAGCTAGTGAAGCTATTAAACTCGACTTTACAAAGTTAAATCCTATTGCGGGATTAAAAAAAATATTTTCATTGAATTCATTGAAAGAATTAATTAAAGCTATTTTGTATTTAATCGTTTTTATTGTATCAACATTAGTCTTTTTTATTGTCTGGCGAAAAGACATTTTTATGCTCTACCGAACGATGATAAATGGAATGATTAATCAGTGGGTCAAACTATGTGTAACATTTATTGTCGTTTTTTTAGCAGTCGCTCTTATTATTATATTGGTAGATGCAATAGCAGAATTCTTTTTGTACATTAAAAACTTAAAAATGGAAAAACAGGAGGTAAAAAAGGAACACAAAGATAATGAGGGGGACCCTCAAATTAAGAGCGCACGCAGAGGAATGCATCAGGAATTACTGTCGGAAGAGGTTAAAACAAATGTGCGTAATTCCACATTTGTCATGGCCAACCCAACCCATATTGCACTACTTATCTATTACGATTCGGATATTGCGCCATTACCTTTTTTGTTCTCTAAAAGTAAAGGTGTGCAAGCAAAAGCTATTGTTAAATATGCAGAGCAACAAGGCGTTCCCGTTATTAGAGATATAGTCCTAGCAAGGCAAATATGGCGGTCATATAAGAATGACAGTTTTATTGATGAAAAAGGATTAGAGGATGTTATGCAAATAATATCATGGTTAGTACGCATCGAATTAGTAAAAATGGGAATTGATGTTGATAATGCCCTAGAGAAAATAGCAATGAACGAAACACACGCACAAAATAATATCGGCATTAATTATTAAATCATTTATTACTTTAATCGTTTTTTTAAAGAAAGAACCCAACTGGTTAATTATGATGCAAGCATAATGTATACGTTATGCATTGCACGCAACAATAAGGTAAACATATGAATAAAATGGAAACAAAGAACTTTAAAGGTTCTGACATGGAAGGATTACTTGACAATATTACGTCCGCATTAATGGATGGGGCAACCTATAAAGATATTCATGGTATTCCACAGAGTACGATGGATGGTATTTATTCCTATGCATATGAATTCTATCAACAAGGAAAATTAAAAGAAGCGGAAACTTTTTTTCGATTCTTGAGTATTTATGATTTCTATAATACAGATTATGTGATGGGACTTGCTGCTGTCTATCAATTAACGAAACGATATGGAAAAGCAACTGAGTTATATGCCCTTGCATTTGTTTTAGCGAAAAATGATTACCGTCCACTGTTCCATGCGGGACAATGTAATTTAATGATGAAAAAAAGTAGTGCCGCAATTCATTGTTTTGAAAGTGTAGTAAAAAGCAGTACTGATATTGATTTAAAAAATAAATCTCAAGCTTATTTGACCGCATTGGAAAATAACCTGGAAAAAGCAAGCTCAGAGAATAAAAAACCGAATATGAAGTAGAGGAAATTATATGGGTCCAATTACCAATTCAAGTAATGAACGAATCAATAATATTCATACATTTCTACAAGGCAGTAATCCTATTGGATTAGGGGATGAATCCATCAAAGCGGTATTAGCTTTGGAGATGGCGTGTGAGGAGTTAGCGTCAACAGAGCAGATGAAGCGTAGTCGTATTGAGAATGCGCCGCAATTACCCGCACCTAAAAACAATTTATCCGTCATGTTTAAAGCTGCAGCAGCAAAAGAGGAGAAATTGTCGCTAAAGACAGAAGGGTTTAATGCGACTTCAGTGCTCGTTGGGAGCCTGACGACATTGCGCCAGCTATTACATGAGGGGAATATTAGTGAGTTGGCTAATCGCCTTCAATTGATGAATATAGAATCAAATGCACTTCGTGAAAAAGGCAATGACTTATTAAACTCTTTTATAAATCATACAGATAAAACAAATGCACTTAATAACGAAGCAAGTGCGTTAATACAAGAACGTACCGAAAGTAAAGCTCGTTTAGCGCACCTTCAGTCTCAGCAAGGTGGAAACCAAGAGAAGATTAAGCAGCAAATTGCAGCGGAAAATACCAAAATTACAAATTTGGGCACCAAAATTGATGATTTGCTGGAATTAGCTGGGAACTATGCGAAAGACGCAAGTGAGAAAGCTAACAAACTTAATCAATTTATAGACGCTGCGCCACGCCGTGTTGAGATTGATGGTGAAAAATGGGAAAACGCGCTGGCACTGCTGACTATGCTAACTGGTCAACTTAAAAAAGCGATGAATGAAGATTCGATTCGCAATATGAAAGAGCAAGAAGCCGTGATGGCGACAATCAATGAAGCTTCTCGCAAAGATTCAGACAAAAAGGCTAAAGAGGCGGAAGAAGCGCAGCGTAAAGCCGATGAAGCGAACAAAGCCGCCTCTTGTACCAGTAAAATTTTTAGTTATGTGATGCTTGCCGTGTCAGTTATCGCCACGGTTGCGACTTTTGGCGCAGCAGCACCATTAACGCTTGCCGTTGCCGCTATCGGTATTGCTATCTCAGTGGCTGATATCGTTTTGGAAGAAACGGGTCAAAGTAGCCTTATGCAGATGCTAGCCTCTGAAATCTCTAGCGCAGTGACTGACATGCTGATGACGTTTGGCGTTCCTGAGGAAAAAGCGAAGCAAATCGGGAGTATTGTCGGAATGATTATGGCAGCCATTGCGTTTTTAGCCCTCTCATTGGCGTCTATGTCCTCTTTTGTGAAAAACATCGGCAATATTGCGACTAACGCAGTAAAAATGCTTGCTAAAAACGCAGGGACATTACTGAAAAGCATCATCAAGTCGATACTAAATGGTTTGATGAACGCCTTAGGGAATATTGCGAATGGAGCCGGTAAGGTCGGAAAATCTGCGGATAATATGGCGGTGCTGACTAAGTTCAGCAAGTTGGCCGATAGTGTTGATGACTTGCAGCAAGCCGTAAAAACAACCACTAAAGTAGCGCAAAAAGCCGATGATATGAGAGACATAGCCAAAGCAGCAGATAAAGTTGCAGACCAAACTGACAGTATCGCAGACATCACCAAAAGCTCAGATAAGGCAGTAGACACGGTTAAAACGCAAAGTGTTGCAGCAGCTCGCCTTGAAGTGGGAATGAAAGGGACTGGGGCGGCATTGACGGTTGCGAATACGGCAACAACCGGGGGGTTAAATTTACATGCCGCAGGCCAGATTCGAGATATGAAAGAAATGCTTGCTGGTTTGATGCTTAATAGTGAAAGCATTCAGGTGTTGGATGAATTATTAAAAAACTTACTGAAATCCATGTCTCAAAATCATGAGAAATTTGAGGAAATGTTTAGCGGAATGCTGACGTCATTAAATCAATCTGGTCAAGCGAAAGCCAATATGCTGAAAACCGCCCGCTTTGCATAGTTAACATAGTTAATATAGGAATTTATCAAATGAGTCTTAATATTCAATCAGAACTGAATAAACCAGTTTTACGTCATAATCCTGTCAGCTTTGATGGTCTTTCCCCAGCAATTAGCAGCAATACAACAGCAGCTGTGACGCCTTTACTGCAAGGTGTGCAATTAAATGATGTGTATACAATGGCATCAGAGTCTGAAATGCGGATGGATAAGCCATTATTAAAAATGACGCAATTTTCAATGCATGATGACCAGATGCTAGCGGATATTTCTGCGTTAACGAACTCCGATAAGTTAGCCACACTGGATGATCTTCATGCCTTTCGAACACTGACGCCAGAAAATATTCAGCAGGCAATTGGCAAAGTGTTAATTGAAGAAAAAAGTCATATTGAACAGCTGGTTGGAGACGCGCAGTTACCCGATGAAACTGAGTTAAAACAGATGGCTCAAGCCGTTCAAGTCTTGATTGCCAGCAGTTTCTTTAAAGACCCATCTTCAGGGCAGATTTCCGGTGGTCATCAAGGCCAAGAGCCTATCGATAGCATTAAAAATAGCCCGTTTGTTGGAATTATTAGTAATGACTTATTGGTTGAGTTGTCAAAAATTCTTCGCAAAGTGATGACAGAGATAAACATTTCAGATCGTCGTATCAGTGCAGATTTTCTGCAATTAAATGCCAAAATGGTACAAGCGTCTGCGGATTCAACGATCCGTGAAGGTAAAGAAACCTTTAAAGGCGCCATGATGGGCTTTTTTACCTCCCTTGCGATCACGGCTGCCGGTAGTGCTTTCCAAGCAAGAGGGTTGCGTCAACAACAGAAGTCGATCAACCACAATTTGGTACCAGGAAATCAAAACATCAGAGGTGCCAGTAAGTTATCTGGGTTAAATGGAACAGTAGGAAACGATTCAACGAAATCGAATACGTTGAGTTTAACGGGGAAAGATGGCTCTACAGTGACACTGAGCGGTCAAGCTTCACAAAGCCAGAAAAATCTTGCAAGCCAACGAGTTGAAGAGGCTAGCAGACGAACAAGAGATCTGGGTGTATCACAACATGAGAAGCACGAGCAAATCATGAATAAATCTCGTGTACAAATGGGGGTGGCAGAGCAGGCTTCCCGAATGTCAGATAACGCCGGCCAATTAGCGACAGCGTCAAATCAAGTTAATGTAAAATCGGCAGAAGCGGACAAAATGATTGAACAATCCGTGGCGGACACCGCACGCTCAGTTTACGCCGATAAAGACAAACAAGTCGATAAGAGTCAGGACCTTGCAAAACAGATGCAAGAGCATTTACGTGAAATTCGCGAAAGTGGACTGAGAACAGTACAAAGCATGGTGAGAGGCTAAAGAATGGCGATTACCTCTCCTTCTTATTTAGATAATATTAGTCACTTTCAGCCGTTGGCGACACCAGCACTGACAGAGCAAGCACACCTCCCCCTTTTAGGGGGGGGCATTACATTTGATGAGTCACTTATGCCTCATCAGCAAGCTTTAGATGTATTCCGACAGATGGAATACAGAGTACCGGAGGACGTTTATCAGCCACGGTCACAGAATGATCCCCCTGAAGATATACTGAGTGGGGCAAGAATGCTGATACGTGAAAATAAGAGAGCGAATGATGCCTATGAGGAGGCGAAAGGACTCAGAGCCTCGAGAAGCGTGAAGAGTCTCGAAGATGGTCGCTCGCATATTAATGGATTGACTGGCCTAATTGATAATATTCACACGGATTATCAAAAAAAATACGGAGAATTAGTCAAAGCCTCGACACAATATATGCAAGATATGAATACCATGGCAAGTAAGCTATCTCGTTATATTGAAGCGGGTGAAGATGGTAAAATACATATCAAATTAGAAGACACTTTGAGAGTAATGGATGAAATAGTTGCGAAATATTCGGGTACGAGTGTAATCAGTGAGGTTGATGGTAATTCAGCAGAAATTCAGAAACTACGGGAACAATTAAAAAAAGTAGATTCAGCTCGATTTGGTATACTTGAATCATCTCTCTTGAAATATCAAATAGAAAACGAAAAAAAGAAACTTGACCTGAAAAGTGTTGGTGAATATTTCGGAAAATGGAAGCCTGATTTTGATAATGCTAAACCCTTAATGGAGATAAAAGGTACTGAGCAAGAATATGCTTTTTGGGAAAAAAAATTATCAGGGCAAGGGTTTATTATTGAGCGAATGAATGGAAAGTTATGCGTATTTCCAGATTTAAAACCCGTCAAGGAAATTTTTTATACATTGAACCACTCTTCGGCAACTTGGGATAAAGATGGTAGTGATATTTCATCTCAAGAGTTTCAAAGTTTACAAACCGCGATAGACAGCCAAAAAAATGCGATTAATAGCTCAGTTTCACGCTTATTAGAAACCTTTCGGCAAGATAATAGCCATTTTGAAACGTTAACTCAGCTGCTTATTCAGCTCTATAAAGATTTACAGCAATATAATAATGGCTACGTCAATATGTAATGTCAAAATTGTATTTTCCCTATAGAGTAAAAATAAATTTCTATTTAATTTTATATTAATCAATAAGGAGGGGGGGATGATTCACATTAAAAGTAATAGTCCACCTATGTCACCTATTAATAACCCATTATCAACATCTGAGAATAATAATAAATTATTTTCAAGTAATATAAGTTCAGTTAATAATGTAAATCAGGAAGCTCATTTCCCTGCAAAAAATCAAGTCTTCAATAAAACATATGAACTTTCAGAAAAGATTGAAAAAGTATATCCGAATAAACAAGGGCTACAAGAAAATATAATTAAATCGCTATTAAATGAAAAATATCCTGATATTAGTCTGGAGATGATAACTAATACCCTGAAACTTGGAGGTGGTGGGACTGCTGAATCGAAAGCGTTGAAGTATCAATGTAAAAATACACTGACTATTTTGACACTACTGACTGATAAGGAAATTAAAGATTCAAAGGTATTAGCCTGTGTGGCAAAACTCATTAAGCTAGCTAACAGTAGTCATGCTAATGAAAATTTGAAACAGATACTTAATGTATCGAAAGAAGCTTTTAATGAATTGCCATTCGATAATATTTGGAGTGATAGCAATATTGATAACGTGTCTCAACGTTTTCTCGATAAATATGTTAAACCCGCCATTAGAGAAAAATTAGCCCCTTTGTTAGCTGAAAAAAGTATTGAGGAACTACCATTCGACACATTACTTGATCCTTTGCTTCATGAAGGAAAACAGGGGTTAATTACGGAAGCAAAAAATCAACTGGAAAAACATAAAGAACCAGTTAATAAACACTTACATCTATATAATATCTTTTTGACGCTGGAGCAAAAAATTGAAATTATGGGGAAGTTAAGTGTCTCTATAAATACAGATGGTGAGACTGAAAATACGGATGGTAAGGCTGAAAATAGGATGGCACTAAATCCTGAGAATAATGCTAAACCGGAGGATTGCGTGGATGGTGGCCACGAAAGCACTTTTGATGACAACAAAGACATGCCTGCTTCGTTAACTAAAACTATAACGGTTAATGATAACTTTACCAGTATCTATAATGTGGCGAAGGAGGCCGCAGATGATCGCCCTGTAGAGACTAAAGAGCCGCTGGTTGAAGATGACAATCAAGAAAATGATCAAGTTGCTCATAAACAAATGATGAATGATAAAGCGCAGGAAAGGGCGAATAAAAAACCTGCAACGGTGTTTAATACATTATTTGGATTAAAAGATGCAGGCAAAAAAACAAAGCTTGATGTGGACCTAATAAGGCAGGAGATTCTGCTGGCATCGCGGCCTTTATTAGTGAGGAAACCGAATACGGTAGCTCAGGCGTCGCTTAACTCTTTCGAACCACCAAAACGGGAAACCACGTTTACAGCGAATACTTATCAAAAAGACAAAAATAACCACTGGGTGCCCAAAGAGCCAAAAGGACAAAAAGCGGTGACATTATCGGCGAATGGCGCGCTTACCCGTAATCTATCAGATAAAGCAGTCTACCAAGGCGACCGTGAAGCGGTTAAAACCGTACTGGATACTCACTCACACTTACCCAATATAGGTAAGCCAGTGACGTTAACGGAGAGAGGGGCGTTAACACGTGACCAAAGCAAAAAAGACGCTTACACCACACAAGAGTGAGAGACCACATGAAAAATGAACACGCGGCTATTCACTGGCAGTGGCTTTCAGAGCAAATTCAATCAATACGGACTTATTCGGGGATCGAAAATACTTATACGATAGACTCTGAGTTAATCCGAGATGTTCATATTGATTCACTGGAAATGTTAGAGCTGATAACGGCTATCGAACAGTATACAGGGCAGCCAATTAGTGATGAAGTTTGGATGAAATGGCATAATTTACGAGGTATTGTTGAGTACCTAGTGAGTGTCACATAAAAATAGAGAGCCACGGCATTTATGAACTGGCCCCAGTTTATTTATTTGAATGTGGCTCCTTTTACTTATTTTCTATTCCGTTATTTTCAGTCATATAAAATTCATCATTTTGTCATCAAGTGATAACGCTCACAAAATAGCATGGCCTCGTTTGCTTAAATCTACGCGCGTAGACTATCCTTTAAGTAAATAAAAACGCCAGTTAGATTTTTTTGATTAATAGGCTTAGCGCCAACACCAAGGGTTTATCACTATGGCTACACAATTAAATATCGAGGCGAACCAACAGGCCGCACAAGAACGGTTAAGTACGCCCGAAGGAAAAAAAGATTTCCGCCGGGCGATTTTTTCTTGTTGGTTAGGTACAACCATGGAGTATGCGGATTTTGCCCTCTATGGCTTAGCAGCAGGTATTATTTTCGGTGATGTTTTCTTCCCTGATTCAACGCCGATTATGGCGCTGCTATCCAGCTTTGCAGCTTATTCAGTCGGATTTATTGCACGTCCGATTGGCGCACTATTTTTTGGTTGGCTAGGTGATAAACATGGCCGAAAAATGGTTATGGTCATCACGATTGCGTTGATGGGGCTATCAACCACCCTTATTGGAGCGATCCCCAGCCACGCACAAATTGGTGTCTGGGCACCGGTTTGTTTGGTGATCTTACGGTTTGCCCAAGGCTTAGGTGCAGGGGCTGAGCTCTCCGGTGGCACGGTGATGTTGGGTGAATATGCCCCGGTTAAACGTCGAGGCCTTGTTTCGTCCATCATTGCATTAGGTTCAAACAGTGGAACACTACTGGCTTCAATGATTTGGCTGATCGTATTACAGATGGACAAAGAAAGTCTGATGTCATGGGGATGGCGTATTCCTTTCCTTGGCAGTATTTTAATTGCGTTGGCCGCATTATTTATTCGTCAACATATGCGTGAAACCCCGGTTTTTGAGCGACAAAAAGAGCAACTCGCCGAAGAACGTCGCCTCGCATTAGAGTCTGATGCGGTGGCTCACCCTGTGGACACCCGTTCATTTTGGCAAAAAACACGTGCGTTTTGGACAATGGTGGGGTTACGTATTGGTGAAAATGGACCATCTTATCTTGCTCAAGGTTTTATCATCGGTTATGTCACTAAGATATTATTGGTCGATAAATCCGTACCCACCACAGCTGTGTTGATAGCCTCTATTCTTGGTTTTGCCATTATTCCCTTCGCGGGTTGGTTATCCGACCGATTTGGCCGTCGTATTATCTACCGTTGGTTCTGTTTCTTATTAATGCTATATGCCGTACCTGCGTTTATGTTATTAGACTCTCGCGAACCGATGATCGTGATTCCGACAATTGTGGTTGGGATGGGGTTAGCATCTTTGGGGATTTTCGGGGTACAAGCAGCTTGGGGCGTGGAACTATTTGGTGTGCGTAATCGCTACACTAAAATGGCTTTTGCTAAAGAACTTGGTTCTATTTTATCCGGTGGTACAGCGCCGCTGGTGGCATCTGCATTGTTGTCTTGGACTGGTCAGTGGTGGCCAATAGCGGTCTACTTTATTGCTATGGCATGCATTGGCTTCGTGACCACATTCTTTGCTCCAGAAACCCGAGGCCGTGATCTAAACCTGCCTGAAGATGCGATATAAGTGAACGTGGCTGTATATAAAAGTCAAAGTGGCTGCTATTCTTTGACAAAGTCATGTTAGAAAAAGGAATTGCTGGGTGTCAGAGACGAATGACCGTAAAGTGACGCGGGTAGATGTTGCCCGCGAAGCCGGAACCTCGGTTGCGGTAGTCAGTTATGTGATTAACAATGGCCCGCGTCCTGTCGCAGAGGCAACGCGGCTAAAGGTGTTAGCTGCAATCAAAAAAACGGGGTATCGGCCAAATGGCATTGCTAAAGCCTTAGCTTCGGGTAGTACGCAGACCTATGGGTTAGTGATCCCTGATATTTCTAACCCCTTTCTTGCCTCTATTGCCCATGCATTACAGCGCGAAGCGTTTAAATATGGGCATGTTTTGTTACTCGGTGATGCAGGTGATTCACGGGTTCGAGAGAAAGAATTGATTAATAACCTTTTGCTCAGGCAAGTTGAAGGGCTTATTTATACCAGTGTTGATCGGCATCCCTATGTTGATTTAATTCAGTCATCGGGCACGCCTTGTGTGATGCTTGATAGAATTGAGGCCGCAGAAGGGATCAGTACCATTCAAGTGAATGAGAAACTGGCCGCCTATAAAATTACTCACCATTTAATTGAACACGGTTATAAAAACATTGGCATTATTTGCGGCCCGAATAACATGCTGAATACCCAAGACCGTTTAAATGGTTGGAAAACTGCACTATCTGAAGCCGATTTGATGATACAGCAAAAATGGATTTTATCGGGGGAATACACCCGTGATTGGGGTTATCACGCGATTTATCAGATGCAGGACATTGGTTTCCCTGATGCGATTTTTGCGACAAATGAATTACAAGCGTTTGGTTGTCTAAAAGCCTTAGCAGAATTAAACATGCGTGTACCAGAAGATATTGCTCTGGTGTGTTTCAACGGTACGGTGCAATCAGAATATACTGTTCCAACGCTTACAACGGTTCGCCAGCCCGTTGATAAAATCGCGCAAAAAGCGATACACATCTTACAAAATTGGCCACAAAAAGAAGCCATTTGTGAAGTGGAATTTGAATTACAAATCGGGCATTCATGTGGATGCTGATGATTTATTGTTTCAGGGAAATTTATGCGAGTGATTATAGATTGCGACCCCGGTAATGGGGTCGTTGGTGCGAATGTTGATGATGGCTTGGCACTTGCGCTGGCTATTGCTGCACCTGAAATCAAATTGGAAATGATCACCACCGTTTCGGGTAATACGCCCAGCGAAATTGGCTTTGACGTTGCTAGTCATTTAGTTAATTCGTTGGGGGAAAATATTGCTGTTTATCGTGGTGCATCGTCGGCCTTGGTTGAAACGAGTGCGCCATGGCGTGAGCTACTCGATAACGGCGCTGAACGGGCTCAACTTAAGCACCTGTGGGATGGCCTTCCCTCCGTACCTAGCTTGCCGACGTCTATTCCAGAAGCGGCGTTACGTATTGGCGAGCTAGTTTGCCAGAACCCGAAACAAATCACGATTATTGCCATTGGCCCATTAACCAATATCGCAATAGCAATGCAGCTGTTTCCTGACATGGCTCAAAACGTGGCGGAAATAGTGATCATGGGGGCGGTTTTTAACGTACCTGGCTATCTGAAAGACACGAATTTTGGTATCGATCCTGAAGCGGCTTACGCAGTGTTGAACAGTGGCGCAAACCTGACTTTGGTGCCGATGGATGTTACGGTACAAACGCAGATGGTGCATGAGGATCTTGATAAACTTGCTCAAATCGATACGCCTCTGAGCCGTTTTCTTGAGGCCACAATGCGACCGTGGATGGACTATTCTCGCGCAACACGTCATTTAGCAGGGTGTTGGATACATGATGTGTTAACCGTTGCATGGTTATTGGATAAGCGCCTAGTGACGCATGAGCAAAAGCATGTCGGTATTGAGCTTCAAGGAGCACTGCGTGGCAAAAGTTTCTGTTATGACTCACTACGTCTACGAGTTGGGTTCCCTGAACCAAAAACAAAGCCAATCACGGTACTGCAATCCGTCGATAACTCGGGTTTATTAGACTTAATCTTTAATACGCTCAAGCGGCAAAAATAAGGTAAAAAAATAGCGCCTGAAGGCGCTATTTTTATCGCGTTTAGGCGGACTTCGACATCATTCCGTGGGCTAAATGGCCTTTATGGAACGTTGCAAATCGTGGGGAAATCCGCGCGACGGCCTCGGCAGAACAAGACGCATCAAGCAGCACAAAGCTGGCGTCATCCCCTTTGGCTGGCCACACTTGTTGGCCTTTCTCATTTAACGGCAAAATGTTGCCTGTTGCGATGGCAAGTGAACGGGACAGCGACAGTTCATCAGGGCGAGTATACAGCTGCGCGTACAAATTGGCTTTTTCTAGCATATCGCCTAGGCCAAAAGGCGACCAATGGTCAATTACACTGTCCGTTCCGGTCATCACAAATACCCCATTTTGATTTAGGGTTTTCAGTGGCATATGCAGTGTGCCAATGGGAACCGTCGAAGCAATAGTGATTTGCTGCTCAGCTAACTGTTTAGCTGTTTTTTCTGCTTGTTCAGGGTTAAGTGTTGCCAGTGCAAAGGCATGGCTGATGGTCACTTTACCACGCAAGCTGCGGTTTTCATCTACCGTTTTAATCATATAATCGATAGCGGCAACGCCTGCTGGGCTAGTTTCATGTAGATGAATATCCACGCCTTTGTTGTAGTCCAACGCAATTTGGAACATGGAATCGAGAGATTTTTCCATTGCGCTATCCACATTGGTTGGGTCTAAACCGCCAACATAGTGAGCGCCTGCTTGCATGGCTTCACGCATTAAACCTTCTGACTTGGAATGTAATAAGCCATGCTGTGGAAAGGCGACGATTTCGCAAGTGAGGTCTTGCTGGTGTTCACCAAGCACTTTTTGTAAGGCTTCTAAATTTTTCAAACCAGAAACGGGTTCGATATTACAATGGCTACGAGCAATGGTTGATCCTTGGGATTGGATCAGCGCGATCAGCGCATTCGCTCTTTCTTCCGTGAAAGGTTGTAACTCAGGTAGCAATTTTTGCTCTAACGCGATCATGTCCATAATCGTTTTACCTTCACGTGACTGTGGCGCTTGCCATGGCCCACCATAGAAGGTCTTATCGAGGTGGATATGCATGTCACGAAAGGCCGGTAGCATCAGTTTGCCTTGCGCGCTATAAGCATTTAATGTGCCATCTGCATGCTGTTTATTCGGTAAAACAGCCGCAATTTTACCGTCACGGATTTCGACAGTGTGTAAGGCGGTTTGGGTGCTGGTAACCGTCGAATCCTGGTAATTAAAGCCCGTTTCGAGCAACACGTCATCGAGGTAATAATGTTTGTCCGTAATACTGGATTGGCCTGTTTTAAGGCTAACTTGGCTTTGAGCGGAAGCAATGCCTGATACTGCACCGAATAAAGTGCAAGCGGCCGCAACTTTGGCGCTGGTGGAAAGGAACTCTCTTCTGCCTGATGATTTTTCTGCTTTCATAGAAACTCCTAGTGATATCCATTTACTGCCGAATTTCCTGTTTTTAAGCGATACTTATTTACTCAGATCGCCATCAAACGATCTGAGTGATACTGCATTTGCGATTAACAAAAAATTCGCATGAGCTAGATTATAGAAATTTACCCTTGAACAATATGGGTTCCCGTTTCACCGCGTAAGGCTTCTGGTAGTTTTTCAGGGGTGGTGATGATCACACGTTTACCGCCATTAGCAATAAACGATAGGCTGGCTTCAATCTTCGGTAACATGCTACCCGCAGGGAAATGGCCTTCTTCCATGTAGCGTTGCATGTCGCGGGTGCTGGTTTCGCCAAGTGCTTTTTGTTCAGGTTTGCCGAAGTGAATGCATACTTTTTCGACACCTGTGGTGATAATTAAAATATCGGCATTGAGCTCTTTCGCCAGTAAAGTTGTTGATAAGTCTTTATCAATTACCGCATCAACACTTTTGTAGCCGCCATTGCCGTTATCAATGACTGGGATACCGCCACCGCCCGCTGCAACCACCACATAATTATGTTCTGTTAAGGTACGAATAGCTTGTGATTCAATGACACGTTTGGGTTCAGGGGAAGCTACGACTCGGCGGTAACCGCGGCCAGAGTCTTCAACAAAATGCCAGCTTGGATTTGCTTGCTGTAATTGCAGAGCTTGCTGTTCAGTGAAAAATGCCCCAATCGGCTTGGTTGGCGCGCTAAAGTTAGGGTCGTTTTTATCGACTTCAACTTGTGTTACTACCGTAATCGCTTGGCGGTTATGGCGTTTTGCTAAGACGTTAGTCAGCGCTTGTTGAACTAAATAGCCGATTCCACCTTGCGTATCCGCTACGCAGTTAGCGAGAGGTGTTAACGGCAAACCTTCGGTTTCATGGGCGATCTCGGAACGACGCAAATCTAATCCAACTTGAGGTCCATTTCCATGGGTCAAAACAATGTTGTAATTACCTTCAAGCATGTCACCAATATGGTGTGCGACTTCTTGAACGGCTTTTTCTTGAGCTTCGATAGACTGGCTGTTGTTATCTTTGATAATACTGTTGCCCCCGATGGCAACAACCACGAGTTCTTTCATTGTTAATGTTTCCTGAGACAGAGATTTAGCTGATAGTAGGTGTACAGCGCACACCTACTATAAAAGGTTAGCTTGGTTACACTGACTTACTGAGTTTCTCAGATTTTTCAGCTTGTTGTTCTTCCACCGATTTTCGGCTGTCTAAAAAGTGTTTGAGTACAAATAAAGCTGCCATCATGAGGTATGCGTAAACAAACATCAAGGTTGAACCGGTGGCAATTCCGACCGCTGGGGAGTGAATAATTCCGAAGAAGACTAATATTGCTCCCGCGGCAGCGGCAATAGCGCCACGCAGCGGCTGGTTGAGGATAGCAAAGATAGCAATACAGCCCCATAACATACTGGCTAACGGTGCCCCGTTTCCTAAATGGACCAGACCTTGGTAATAAACCCCTTTGTGTAGCAAGGTTTCAATACCAATTGCACTCGCAGAGGTGCCTGCCGCGCCAATGACACTATTAACCATCGTCAATGCCCAGTTAGCAATCCATGGGAACAGACAGATAAAGATAACGGGGACTTCAATTTTCGGCGTTTCTCGTACAACTTGGTTGGCGGTGACGACCCCGATAAACACCAGTATTGGCACGATAGCGGTCATTGGAATGATAGCTAACATAAAGGCGCCGATACCGAATAATGGTACGATAAACATGGTGATACCGGATGCTAGCGTATAACCCACGCTTGCGCCCATCGCTTTCCAACCCGCGTGACCCACATAAACGGTGACTGGGAATGGGTTACCTAGGAAACAACCGACAGTCGATGATAAACCGTTAGCTAACATGACCTTACGTGTATTATATTCATCACCCGCCGCGTGGGCACTTTCAATATTTTCCAGGTCGAATATATAGTTTGCTAAGCCAAGTGGTACTGCAGACGCTAGGTAAGGCAGAGCGTGTGGCAGGCCTTGGAAGAAGCTATCAATATGGATACTTGGAGGGTTAAAGCCAAATGATGCCATTGAGTCTTTGATTGCTTCTGCACTTTGCAAACCGGAAGCCCATGCCAACACTGTACCCGCAATGAGAAGCAATAAGCCGGTTGGGATACGCGCAAAAATTGGTTTTTTACCAAACCAGTTAATGAAAATTAATAACAGCACAATGAATGAAACCGTTGGTGCTTCAAACGCTTGCAGCATTGGGTTCATCGCCAGTAACAGTAATCCTAAGCCAGACAAACAGGATAACAGTACGGTGCGTGGGATCATCTTACGGATGGTTTCACCTAAGAAAGAACCACCGACGAGGATCATTGACTCGACAAAACACCAAACCAGTGCGATTTGGATCGCAAATTCGGCATTTTGTGTTGTTTGGTAGACTGGCATGATGACTAAGAACGTCACCGTAAAGATAGAAGGGGCACTCGGGCCTGATGGAAGAGCTGTAACGTCATCGCGCCCGGTTTGTTTTATCATTTGCTGGCCAAAATAAGCGTAGCTCACACTGGCAAGTAAAACAGCAAAACCAAAAGCAGGTGCAATCGTGCCATAAACCATTTCAGATGGGATACCGACAACGAAAATTAAGAGACCCATCATGGTGAGGAGGTTGGTTAGGTTATTGGTCATTAAGCCAAAGTAGGCGGCTAAGTCCCCACGTTTCCACTTGATGCTAAGTATACTCATATATATATTCCCCCTGCATACCCGTCATACTTTGAACCGCAGTGTTGTTGGCTGCATTCACTCGGCCTAGCCGCATACTTATATATGCGACTAGGGCCTCGTTTACTTACCGCCTAGCTGCAATTCAAACTATTTAGGTTATGTTCCTATATTTTGAGTTACAGCACTGTTTTTCAAATAAAATCAATCAGGGTATTCGTTTTATTCTTATTGCCCATCCGAAGATGGGCGTTATTTTTTATGACTGGAAACTACGCGTATTTCTGCGCGTAAGACAGCATAGCTTTTTCAAAGCAATCAAACGGTGGGTGAACAATACCTGCTCCAATCATACCGATACCCGCGTCTTTATGGGCAATGGCCGTGTTGATGACAGGTAAAATACCACTGGCTGAAACTTTCGTAATATCAATGGCTGTAGGAATACCCATAAAGCCTAGTAATGGAATAGTGACATTCGGGTTTTCACCTAACGTGATTTCACGCATCTGGCGGGAGAAGTCGACGGCTTCTTCTACCGTACCCCCCACCAGTGCCACGATAGCGGGGGCTGTTGCCATAGCAAAACCACCAATACCGTAGGTTTCTGTGATTGCAGAGTCACCGATATCTAAACCAGAGTCTTCTGGTTTGTAACCTGCAAACATCGGACCGATAACTTGCTGAGAAGGTCCTGTGAACCATTGACCCGGTAACCCACTGATACGTAAGCCAAACTCATAGCCATTACGCGCCATGGTGGTGACAACGGTGCTGTATTCGATACCGTGAGCGGCATCCATCGAAGCTTTACACATCGCCATCCACGTTGGGCCGGAGAAGTAATCGCTGCTTGCAACAAAATCAAATACTTCTTTTTGCTGGGCGACAGAGAAATCAGTTTGAATGATCCCCGTTGTAAGCGCTTGAATCAGTAAGGTTGTCCCTGCATTGTTGCGGTTATGGCACTCGTCTCCCATATGCAATGCTTGGGCTAACATTAAGCGCAGGTCGATTTCACCAACGATTTTCATTGCGTCGCGTAGCATTGGACCTAAGACATCACGCATCCAATTTAATCGGTCAATGACGCTTTGGTCATTGGCACCCATGCGCAGGATTTTCGCCATTTGTTCACTGAGGTTAGTGAATGCACGGTTACCATAGGTTTTATTTTCAACGATATGCATAAACATCGATGCTGAAGTGACGCCAGCCATCGAGCCAACGCAATCATGTTCATGGCAAGGAGAGAAAATGATTTCCCCAGAAGCCGCAACGCGTTCTGCATCGGCTAAATCTTTTGCCAAGCCTTCGAAAACCAGTGCACCAGTCACCGCACCTTTCATGGCGCCACACATATCTTTCCAAGCAACAGGTGGGCCTGCGTGCAGGATGGTATTTTTGGTCATACCTGGAACTACGTTAATCGCTTGGTCGTAACCGATTAACACAGGCTGAGATTGAATAATGCGCTCAAGTGCTTGGGCATTAGCCGCCGCAATTTTTTCTTGTAGTGCCGCATTACCTTCAATCTGGTCTAGGGCGCGAATGACCGCAACGTTGCCTTGTCCTGGAGGCGTCCAGTTTAAATGCGTGACCGGAACATGTTGTTTTTTCAAGTCATCACTGAACATTTCGATGCCAACGTTAATCACACTTAATGGCTGTTTAAATAATGAAGTCATTATGCTTTCTCCCCTTTCCATACAAACTCACGCCCTAATAAACCCGTATTGGTGCTGCTACTTGCCCAGATGACTCCGGCATCAGTTAGCATTTTGACTTGCGCATCCATTGATGGCGTATCTTGATCGGTGCCCAATACATAGCCTAAAATTTCTAATTCACGGCCATCTTGCTTGGCAATATTCTTCGCTTCTTTAATTGCATCGATCATCACGCCCACTGGGTCTTCGTGAGAACCAAAGCCTAAAACAAAGTCCATCATAATGACGCCAACTTCAGGATCACGAGCTTCTTGCAGTAAACGTTCAATACGGTTGGTTGGGTCGATCATTGGGTGTGGTTTACCGTTGGTAAAGTCATCATCACCAAAGTCGAGGAAAGTGTGCGCAATACTTTTATTGAGGTCTTTTAAGCGATAGTCAGGGTTTGGCTGAATATTGCTGTAAACATCATCGTATTTTTCCAGCGCGGCAAACATGGCTTCGTCACATAGCGTTCCACCACAGAATAAGCCTCGAATGTATTTCTGCTCAGGCTTCAGTTTTGCTCTGACTTCATCAATTAGCGGTAAATTGAGCGGGTGTAAATCTAAATCTTCTTTGCGAATACCGGTTAATAGAACAGCTTTCAGTGCTGCTTCTTTGGTGCTTTGGGCGAAGGTTAAACCCGGTTTGTCTTCTGGTAGTGGCTGGCTACCTAAGAAACACACAACAACAGGTTTATGGCATTTTTCCGCTTGCTCTAGCACTTTTTTGGCTACGCTAGGGGCTGGTGGCTTAGAAATCAATGTGATAACTTGAGTTTCATCATCGGCATCGAGCATTTTTAAGGCGTCAATCATCATGATACCGCCAATCTTCTCGCTTAAATCACGACCACCGGTACCAATTAATTGGGAAACGCCTGCGCCAAATTCGTGAATACGGACGCTGAGTTCTTGGCTACCCGTACCGGATGCACCGATGATGCCAATGCTGCCACGGCGAACGCTATTACCAAAGCACAGCGCGGTTCCGTTGATAATGGCAGTTCCGCAGTCAGGGCCCATCATCAGCAAACCTTTCTTGCTAGCCAATTGTTTAAGGGCAAGTTCATCTTCAATGGAAACGTTATCGGAAAACAGCATGACGTTGAGGTCATTTTCTAACGCAATGCGCGCTTCACGAGCAGCAAACTGACCATTGACTGAAATGACGGCGAGGTTGGCATCTGGGATATGCGTCTTCGCTGAATTAATGGTGGCGTATTTGGCTTCATGTTGCCCACCACCCTGATTTTTCTTATTAAATAAGTCTTCGATAGCAATTAATGTGGCATCGTTTGCTTCATCGCTTGGGCCTTTAATGACAATCATTAAATCGCCATTTTTGGCCTCTTCTAATTCAGGTGTTAGTAACCCTAAATTACGTAAAACGCCTTTATTCATCTCTGTTGCCATCGCGACAAACGCTTGTTCAACATTGTCGAGCTGATTGGCTTTTGTCGAAATAGACATCAGTGATACGGAATCAAAATAAGTATTCTTTTTTATGACAACTTTAGTCGACATAGTTTTCTCCGAAATAATGGGTGATATACAGGGCATCTCGCAAGCCAAATAGCATGTCGCTGCCAGAACTCGACCCGATATTTAAAATCTCTAAAATTTGTGGATAAATATATGTTTCTTTCGCATCAACTAATGATTGAATTAATTGCTGCATATTTTCTCGATATTCTTGGTTTAACGCTTTTTCCAATGTGATGGCACTAATTGGTGTCGTCTGGCTGAGGCTTTGGGTTATTCCTTGATAAAACTCAGGGTAAAAAGTGGCAGCCGGATGACCGGTTAATAATAAAAATGCCATTAACCCAACTAAGTAATCATCTCCTGATGGTGTTAGCCCGATACCTAATCCAACAAGCTGGCGGATCACATCGATAACATTTTCTTTGTTTTTCTTAATTATTGATTCAATCAATTCAGAACGTAATTGAACCAATTGCGCTGTCATAGAGAGATAAAAAAAGTTATCTCCCTGATATTTAAATAGAGAATTTTCATTTTCAGTTAAGATTAGATCCAAATTACTTATTTGTTCTTCGATATATAATAAATAATTTAATTTTTTCAGTTTGTTATCGCTAAAGTTGATAACAGGTTGCCGCCATTCTTTACATAAAGAAAATGATATTAAATAATGACTACCAATCAATATTTCTTTATTTGATAAATTAATGTTCTCTCCTTCTTTAATATCGAAAAGAGAAAAGTCTTTATTGATTAGTCGGCAACTATTTGGTGCATTATCTAACTGAGAACAAAGCAAAGTATAAAGTTCATTATCAATAGAAAAGTTAATGGCTTTATTAAAAACTTGTTCTACTGTTCCTTGGGGTTGTGGCTGATGAAACAAATTGAGAAAATGTGTATCAGCCGTTAGCCCGTATAACCTTTGCCGATGAGATATGGATGCGTTCACATGCCTCCTTATCTATACTCACCATACTTCAAATTACATGGGTGTTAACTGCACTCAGCAACCCGAATGATTTAGAGTATATGGTTTAATTATGCGCCCGCGGCAATCAGCAGCTCTACAATTTCGTTGTAACCCTTTTCACGCGCTAACTCTAATGGTTTTTTACCATATTTATCAGTCATATGTGGGTTTGCACCATGGTCTAATAGCAATTTAACGATTTGCTGTTGTTTTTCGCCACCGTCATTGAGCACGATAGCTTCTAATAGTGGTGTCCAGCCCACGAAGTTGGTGTGGTTAACATTAATCTCGGTTTTTTCAAGTAATTCGCGAACAATTTCCACGTGGCCTTTTTCACTTGCAGGTGTAATACCCACGCCACCAAAACGGGTTAATAAATCTAAATTTGGTTTTGCAGGTAAAACAATGCGTAACAATGTGAGGTCATCATTAAGGCAGCTTAATAAGAAAGGGTTAAAACAGGTTTGGTCTTGTTTATTAATATCCGCCCCTGCATTAATTAGAAAAGAAACACATTCATAATGTTTATTCAGGCTTGCATTAACAATTGCCGTGCGGCCTTGGCGGTTGGTGGTATTAATATCCACACCTTTTTCAAGACAACTTTTTAATATTTCTAATTGTCCTTTTTCAGCTGCAGTTAAAAAGTCGTGAGCGAGAGTACTAGCGGTCATCATTTTCCCCTTAGGTTGGTTTTTATTACCAACATAGATAAAGACAATTTGAAGATTATTTATGATGTTTAAAGCATAGCAATTGTCATTAATAAAAAGAATCCATTTAAATTTAATTCATCAATGAGGCGTTTGATTGTTGAATTCAATTCAATAATCCGGCTTTTTTGTGCGTACGAGCATCCTTTTTTATCGTTTTTTGATGGTTTGTGACTGTTTTATGAACAAAATTGTATGATTTATTTTGTTAATTAAAATCGAAAATCATGATTTACTCAGTTCTGTGATAGACATCAAATTGAAAGTTTTTAATTTGTTAAATTTGTAATTTTATTGATCTCGACTGTGTCGAATGTTAATGCTTGGTTTGCCTATTAAATTCAATAATATTAAGTATTTCGAATATTAATAGTGACGTTAAATGTACGGTTTTTACCTAGGGGGAATACATATCAAATTTAATCTATTCCAGTTGTTAGTAATTCTGTTAAGCTATAAAAATATGCTCGAAAAATAATCCGATTTTTGCGTTATTGAATTTTATTCACATAAAAACATGATTTGTCTAAATTTTAAACATTTTGGCGGTGGGTATGAACTCAATTTTTACGGAAGAAAACTTACTGACTTACACAACAGCAGCCAAGTTTGCGAGTTTTAGTAAAGCCGCGGAAGAATTAGGCGTGACCACCTCTGCGGTAAGTTATACCATCAAACGTATTGAAACTTATTTAGATGTCGCATTGTTTATTCGTAATACCCGTAATATTGAACTCACAGAAGCGGGTTATTATTTTTATCGTAAAGCGACCGACTTACTTAATAATTTCCATTCTATTCAAAAAAGTATTTACTCTATTGAGCAAGGTATTGAAGCGCGGGTGCGTATTTGTATTAATCAGTTATTATATACGCCGTATCATACCGCTAAGTTACTGCAAATATTAAAAAAACAATTTGCTACCTGCCATATCACCGTGACAACAGAGGTATATAATGGGGTTTGGGATGCCATTATTAATAATCATGCGGATATTGCGATTGGTGCTCCGGGTACGTTGATGGATGGCGGTGGAATTGACTACACTGAAATCGGTGCAATTCATTGGCAATTTGCTATCGCAGCAAGTCACCCATTGGCGCTGATGCCAGAGCCCATCGCTGAGAGCCAATTGCGCCTCTATCCAAATATTATGGTAGAGGATACTGCGCATACCATTAACAAGCGAGTAGGCTGGCTATTACATGGACAAGAAGCAATTCAAGTTCCTGATTTTAACACTAAATGCCAGTGCCAGATACTCGGTGAGGGGATTGGTTTCTTACCGGATTATATGATCAAAGAACATGTTAAACATGGCTTGTTGGTAACGAAACAAATTCAGAATCCGCGGCAAGACTCCCATATGCTACTCGCCACACAGCACTCAGCGACTGGGCTTGTGACACAGTGGATCCGCAAAGAATTTGGCGAAAAGGGGGTTTTAGCAGATCTCTACAGCGATCTTCTAAAACCCATCAATTAGTCTTATTGGCTAGCGACATCAAGGGCTTTATCGATGGCATCAGGGATCACTGAACCGTGGTTTTTGCCATCGAATAAGGTAAATTCACAGTGCCTTTGGTGGTTTGCAATTTCAGTGCAAACTTGGCGTGTGCTAATCCAACTTTTGCGCGCTTGGTAATTTTGTACTTGTTCGGCGCTCAATTTGGATAAATCAGGGCTCTCTTCTAAACCGCCTAAAGTCACAAATAAGGGGGAAGCCGTTTGTTTCGCCGTCAGTTTCGCTAAATCCACCATACTTCCTTTACCCCACCATAATGATGGGCTGGCCGAAACATAAAACTGAAAATCATCCGGTTGTTGTTGGTATGCCATCAAGGTAAATAATCCACCAAATGAATGGCCAAATAGGGTTTGCTTGCTTTTATCGATAGGAAACTGCTGCTCTGCCCATGGGCGGATAGTGCCAGTTAAAAATTGGTACAGTACAGGGGCCCCCCCGCCTTGTTTAAAATCCTCACCCGTAACCGGTGGGGTATAATCGAGCGTTCGCCATACTTTTGGGAAGGCTTCGTCGATGGGGTAACCAATTCCAATAATAATTGGTAGTTTATCCGCAGGGAGCTTTGCAACTGCGCGATTAACCGCTTTGGGGTATAAACCATTGCCATCAAGCATATACAGGACAGGGCGTTGTGCGGTGACATTATAGGGTACCGCACTGTAAATGCGCAGCGCACGGTCACCGTAGGCCATATCCGTTTGTTGGATATTGTAAAATTGGCTGACTTGCTCGTCCATACTCGGGATAGTCTGGCTAGGGCGTGCGAATGCACTGCTTGCCATACATAATAATAAGCTGGAAATTAATAATTTATTCAATACTCGTCATCCTTCAAGCTGCAGGGGTGTTGACTACGCTCAGCAACCCGAATTACATACTTTTGAGGGTATACCTGAAACAGGCACACCCTCAGAGCTAATTAGAAACTAACGTTAACGTTCGCCCAATAGCGGCGTCCGTCTTCAACATCCCAGTTGCCATCAACTTTATCAATTTTAGGCCCTTTCTCATTACCAATATTCAGTACCGCAAAGTTCAGTTTCGTATTCTTAAATACTTGGTAAGTTGCCCCTACATCCATGGTAGTGTAGCCACTGCGGTAACGAGGTACTTTCGATCCATTACGTTGTGCAGCCCATACTTGCTCACCGATATATTGCGCACGAGTATATAGATTGAGGTCTTCGTTAAACTGCCAATCTAATTTTGCGTTAGCCATATGTTTTGGTGTTTTATCTAACGGGTAGCCTTTAAGTGATAAAGTTTTGTTGAGTTTTTCATCATCACTTTTGCGTTCTGAATCAGTATAGGTGTAATTCATACTGAGCTTCCAACGTTGAGCTAAAGGAATATTAGTAGCGACTTCGACCCCTTTAATATTGGCTTTTCCCACATTATCATATTTGTAAATGGAGAGATCTTTAATCGTATCTTTTTCACCAGTATCATAGCTGGTTAATTTATTTTTAAAGTCGGTATTAAAGAAGGTTAAGCTAGCATCAAAGCCTGATTCATGGTTATACACGATACCAATTTCTTCGCTGACGCTTTTTTCCGGTTTGAGGTCTGGATTACCATAAATAATCCCATTTCCACCTTCAGTGGAGGTGCCATAACCTTTACTCACTTCACGTAACGTTGGGGCACGAAATGCAGACGAAACACCACCTTTAATGGTGATTTCATCTGTTAAATAATAAACCGCATAACCACGAGGGTTCCAGTGGTTACCATAAGTTTCATGGTGATCTAAACGTAATCCGCCTGTTAGAATAAGATCCTCGGTTGCGGTAAATTCGTTTTCAATAAATAGTGCGGATTGGTCGACACTCATACTGTTATTTTCAAATTTTCCTTTTGAAACCAGTGAGCTGTCTTTGAGTTTTGAGTATTGGTATTGACCACCAACGGTTAGGATATTGTCCGGTAAAAACGCAACAACTTTACCATCTACGACAGTGTTGGTAATTTCAGGTACACGGCCTTCATAGCGGTATTCGAAAAGTTTTGGATTTGTATTTTCTATCTCAATCTCGGTTTTGGTTTTTCTTTTGGTTTGTTCTTGATAAACACTCAATTCAGTATTAAACGAATCCCATTCACCTTTATACGTGAGTGCAGCATGATTTCGATTATTATAGATTTGGGTCTTCTTGTTGTCTTGCTTTGATTTTCCTCGCATTTCATATTCTGCAAGGGACTTACCTGGATTTTCTTCCCTTTCTTGAGTGGTTCTACCTGCTTCTAATAAGAAAGTTTGGTTTTCCATCGGGGTAAACGTCAGTTTTGCGGTTAAGCTTTTATTGTCTTTTTTGTAGTGGCCGTCAGTAATTTTATCTTCTTGGCGGTAATCCCCACCACCATATAATTGCAGGCCGAGTTTATCTTGAATTAATGGGCCTGATAGGTAGAAGTTACCGTCGGTGGAATTACCGCTATCGCTATTTTCTTGAATAATCGCGCCTGTTGTCACACTACCGTGCCATTCATTGGTCACTTTTTTGGTGATGATATTGATAACACCACCCATCGCATCAGAACCATACAGGGAGGACATAGGACCACGGATCACTTCGATGCGTTCAATCGCTTCAACAGGTGGCATAAAGCCCGCTTCAAAACCACCACTGCCGTTTGGACGTGATTCACGGCTGTTTTGACGACGCCCATCGACCAATATCAACGTATATTCGCCGGGTAAGCCGCGGATATTAATATCTTGTTTATTGGCAGCACCAACGATACTCACCCCTTCTACGTCTTTAACCGCATCGGCGAGGTCACGAACAGGTTTGTTTTGTAGTTGGTCTGCACTGATCACAGTCACGCTAGCTGGAGCATCACGCAGTTGTTGCGAGAAGCCTGACGCACTGACGACCATAGTATCTGTTTTACTGTCTGCTGCTGTAGCGCTAAATGAAGATAAAGCCGCACAAACACCGGCGGCAATAAGGGTGTAGTGATATTGCGAAGTCATAGTTATCCCTAGTAAATATAAATGAGAATGATAATTATATTGTTTGCGAATACTATCACTAAAACATATCAAAAATAAATAATGTGCTAACTAATTTATGAGCAATATTTGATCTCAGCTAAGAATTTTCACCTACGGTATTTTCTTCAGTCACCACGTTTGTCTAGTTTAACGAAAAATTAAGGTTTAACTTGTTCGGTTACCGCTGTAAATAGCATTACATTAGCCTTATTAGCACAGGAAGACCGCAATGAGTAAAGGGATAAAAGCTGGCCAAAAGGCCAGTACTGACCCGTACACATTATCACTCTATTAAGCACTGCATTAAGTCCATATTTTATCGACTCATCGAACGCCAATTTCACTCGTATGACCAAAAATAAAAATTGTAAGTTAATAAAATATAAGAGTGGCCTAATAAATAGGGTTATTACATCAAAAAAAGAATGTCAGTAATTGAATGGTAATTTGTTATCAAAAATAAATATAATTAAATATTTTTTATTTTTAATTCTTCCCATTAATCTAATTAAGAATGGATTTGATTAAGTTGATAATAAAAATCAATTTAATGTTCAATTCGGTTTGTTTGTAATTACTTGTTTTATATCAATGGATTAGTTGTTTTTTGTTAGGATTAATTTAATCGTAAATTATTAGCTATTGCTTTATTACATATACTTCGTAAATATAGAGGGAGAATTAATATTGATTTCAGACCTTGAGAGTTATTATGAGTCAAGAAACCCATTCAGAAATACACAATCAAAAAACGACCAATGAAAAACGTAGAACAATATGGATGGTGATAGCCACAATAATTATCGTTCTATTATTTGTAGCCTATGGTGTTTATTGGTTTTTAGTTTTACGCTTTCAAGAATATACCGATGACGCCTATGTATCTGGTTTGCAGATACCGATAGTTGCGCAAACAACGGGTAATGTTACTCAAGTTAACTTTGAAAATACCGACTTGGTAAAAGCGGGTGACGTATTGGTTGTATTGGATAAAACTAATGCCCGATTGGCATTTGAACAAGCCAAACATGATTTAGCAACAACTGTGCGCAAAACCAAAGAGCTGTATATTAATGGTGATGAGTATCAAGCGCAAATTCAAAAAAACCGGGTGACACTTGCGCAAGCGCAAAAAGATTATCAACGTCGTGTGGCGCTAGGGCGTAGCGGAACTATTTCGAAGGAAGACCTACAGCACTCCCAAGAAGCCGTACAACTTGCGCAGGCGGCTCTGGATATTTCAATTCAACAATATAATGCTAACCGTGCATTGCTGCGCAACACGGAGCTTAAAAAGCAACCGGCAATTCAGCAAGCAGCTGATAGCGTACGCAGTGCGTGGATAAACTTACAACGTACTGAAATTAAAAGCCCGATGACGGGGTATGTTTCACGGCGTAATGTTCAAGTTGGTTCTCAAGTCAGCCCACAGAGCTCTTTAATGGCCATTGTGCCTGTCCAGCCTGTTTGGGTAGATGCAAACTTCAAAGAAACCCAACTGGAAAAAGTCCGTATTGGGCAACCCGTGACTATCAATAGTGATTTTTACGGAGAAGATATCGTTTATAACGGCACTGTTGTTGGGCTTGATATGGGAACCGGTAGTGCTTTTTCATTATTACCCGCCCAAAACGCGACAGGGAACTGGATTAAAGTTGTACAGCGTTTGCCTGTCCGTGTTGAATTAGACCCTGAGCAAGTGGCGAAGCATCCATTACGCATTGGGTTGTCTATGAATGTCACGATAGATATTAAAGACCAAAATGGCCCTGTGTTAGCGGAAGTTCAGCGTACAGTACCGGCATTTGAAAGTGATGTGTTGGTCTTAAACTTAAGTGATGTCGACCACATCATCGACACCATTATCAGCGATAACGCAGACTAGCTTGAAAGGAGCCGTTGTGGCAGATATTCAACCACTTAAGGGTGCAAAACTGGTATGGGCAACGATTGCGTTGTCCCTTGCAACTTTCATGCAGGTGCTTGATTCCACGATTGCTAACGTGGCTATCCCGACTATAGCTGGTGATCTCGGGGTTTCCATGTCACAAGGAACCTGGGTCATTACCTCGTTTGGCGTATCGAATGCGATTTCTATTGCGATTTCAGGTTACCTCGCGAAGCGTTTTGGTGAAATCCGTGTTTTCTTATGGGCAACGGCACTTTTCACATTATTTTCATTACTTTGCGGGTTTTCTGATAGCCTTGGTATGCTGATTTTATACCGTGTATTGCAAGGTGCTGTTGCAGGGCCAGTGATCCCGCTTTCGCAAAGCCTTATCATGCGTTGCTACCCGCCGAAAATGCAAAATATGGCGTTAGCATTTTGGTCGATGACCATTATTTTAGCCCCAGTGTTCGGTCCTATTTTCGGTGGTTATATTAGTGATAATTTCCATTGGGGATGGATATTCTTTATGAATGTGCCTTTGGGAATTTTCGTCATTATTGTTGGCTCTATTATCCTAAAAGGGATGGAGTCGAAGATCGTGAAAGTCCCATTCAATGTGATTGGTTTGGCGCTACTTTCGGTGGGCGTTGGTTGCTTACAAGTTCTGCTCGATAAAGGGAAGGAACTGGGATGGTTGGCGTCGAATGAAATTGTTATCTTAGCCGTTGTTTCCGCGATTGCATTGGTCTTCCTCGTGATTTGGGAACTTACTGATAAAAACCCAATTGTCGAATTATCGTTATTTAAATCGCGCAATTTTACTATCGGGACGATTTCTGTCAGTTTGGCATATATGGCCTATTTCGGCGCTATTGTATTGTTGCCGCAACTCTTACAGGAAGTGTATGGCTATACAGCAACCTGGGCAGGGCTAGCATTGGCGCCCATTGGCTTATTGCCAGTGTTGTTCTCGGCTCCTGTGGCGAAATTATCCGATTTTCTTGATATTCGCTGGATAGTGACCTTTAGCTTTGTATTCTATGCGATTTGTTTCTTCTGGCGAGCGTATACGTTTGAGCCGGATATGGGCTTTTCTGCTGTGGTTTGGCCGCAATTGGTACAAGGGATGGCAGTAGCTTGTTTCTTTATGCCACTGACCACATTAACCCTTTCAGGCCTCCCGCCGGAAAAACTCGCTTCCGCGTCGAGCTTAGCCAACTTCTTCCGTACCTTAGCGGGTTCAATAGGGACTTCCATTACTACAACGTTGTGGAGCGATAGAGAAGCCGTGCATCATAGCCAATTAACGGAATTTATTACCGATTACAATCCTGAATCTTTAGGGATGTATCAAGAAATGGCAACTCATGGATTGAGTAATGAACAGACCTCCGGCTTTATTGCCCAGCAAATTACTAACCAAGGATTAATCATTGCTGCCAATGAAATTTTCTGGCTCTGCGGCTGGGTCTTTATTGCACTGATTATTACGGTTTGGTTTGCTAAGCCGCCATTTGGTAGCAAGGCAAAATAATTGAGAGATGGGGCAACGTATGTTTCGCCCCATCTAGCTTATAACTGGGATTTAGGAATAATATTTTCGAAATGTAGGGCCGGCCGGTTTGCTTCGATTTCTTGAAGCGGCTCGACTTCTTTAAAGGTGTTTAAGCAGCGTGTGACTAAGTTTTGATAATCTTTGGTTCCGCTGGTTTTCCACGCAATCTCTTTTTCCGATAGCGCGCGTAGCACTTTGGCCGGTGTTCCTACGATAAGGCTATTATCAGGAAATATTGTTTCAGCCTTGACGAAAGCACAGGCACCGACAATTGAGTTTTCCCCAATCACCGCACCATCCATAATCACACTGTTCATCCCAACCAAGGCGTTACGTTTGATATGGCAGCCATGTAAAATAGCACCATGGCCAATATGCCCATTTTCTTCAATGAGGGTTTCATATTGCGGGAAGCCATGCATTACGCAGTTATCTTGCACGTTTGCACCATCTTTGATAATCAATCGGCCAAAATCGCCACGTAAACTGGCATTTGGCCCAATATAAACATTTTTACCAATAATCACATCTCCAATCACTACCGCAGTAGGGTGGACAAAACTTTCAGGGCTGACGACTGGCGTAATGCCATCGATTTGATAAAAAGGCATATGGGCTCCTGTAATAGAGGTTTTAGGCTGCGAGGTCTCGGAGTACACCACCAAAGCGGCGATAGTAAGCGCTGGATGGTTGAGGAAGTTCGCCTACCGTGGTTTCACACTGTTCAGAAACATATTGGGTCGCAGCTTGGTCGATACGCTGATAAATATTGGTGCAAAGGTGACGCGCAATATGGCCTTCCCATTGTATGGGGAGGAGTTCGTCTGGCAATAACGGGTCTTTTAACGTGACACGGCGATAGAAATGGATCAGCAATAAACGTAATTGAAAGCTGTGTTCCGGGGAAATTTGCACATCAATATTTTCTTTAAGCAGTAATGCGAGTGGCCTAAATAATGAAATAAATTGGTGATAGTGTTCTGAAATTTCTTGCAAAGACCAAGCATGGGAAACCAGTTCTTTGAGGTTTTTTTCTGAGCGGCTATAGGGGTAATCTGCGTGAAAATAAATGACATTTTCCGTCGCATTGAGTTCATTGAGTAACGTCGGTACATCACTTTGTGCACAGCTTGGTGCCGCCATAAGTGATGAATTAAACTGCCCGAAACCAAGCCAGCTCAGTTCTTTTTTTAGCCTGATTTTTTCGTCTTTTTCAGCGGTTTCAAGAAGAAGTAAGTCCCACTTTCCATCCCAATCAGGCTGCTCTGCGAGATAAATTTTATTTTCTGCACGGCGAAATCGGCTTTGCCCGCGCTCAGAAATACGGTAATAGCTGCGACGGCCGATTTTTTCTGTATCAAGCCAACCTTCTTTTTGTAAGCGGAAAACAGAAGTTCGAACAAAACGATCAGTAAAGCCCATCGGCTCTAACAGCTTAGTTAAGCTTCCTAACCACACTTCGCCACCACGATGGTGCAAAGCATCACCATATAGTGAGCTAATGAGAGAGGTACCACTAATAGGTTGACTTGCTATTGCATGTTGTATGAATTGGTTAAGTTTATTTTCCATTTATATTTCATCTATAAAATTTATGTATCAGAAGGCTTACTGAATAGTAGACATAAATTTAAAGGTTGTCTTTGAAGTGACTCTATAAAGTTGATACTTTTAGTTAAATGGCTTGCAAGGCCTAATTTCAGTATTCAACTGGAGTCAGATTTTTTAATTTGATTTTTATCCATTAGGTATTGCAATACTCTTCAATAGTGCCGAGGCTGTTTTTACCTGTGTGGATGATCAAGCGATCACATTCCTAGTCATATCGGACATTCACCATATCGTCGTTCTTTATAGTGTGGAACAACGTACTTAATATCGATTGGTACATGTTAAAGCCAGATAGGCCTTCAAAGGTAAGTTTCTTTTGAGTCTGTTATTGAGTCTGAGTAGTAGGTATATCGGAACTACGGAAGTGAGTAAATGGTCATAATAAAACTGACTCCACCTGTACCAATGACGAATAGCAGATGAAAAAATAAATTATCGTGTTGAAAATACTCAATTACTCGTTTGATTTATAGTTAAGCTTTGAATTCTAATTATTCAATTTATGAGTAACGATTTCAATTAATTGTTATTAAAAGGAAAAAATAAATACATTAATTACTAGAAATAAAGATTCTTACTGTATGAACAAAAGTGTTGCGGAAATTAATATTTTTAACATACCTTGTTTACATTAAGAGTAGAAAAAAATATTAATTGTTTATTAATAAGGTTAGATATCTTTTTTCTTTTTTTTAGTTACTACCAATAATTAAAAATGGAGTTTTACTGGTATGAATAATTACGTGAATGAATATCTTAGAAGATTGAATGTTTCCCCCTCTGAATTGTCAAAACTCGAGTTTTTATTCAGGCTGCATCATGCTCATTTTTATTTAATTCCATTTGAAAATATAGATATGAAACGGAACGCTTTAGAGTTTATATCTGATCAGGATGTTATGAAAAGAATTATTTATAGTAACCGAGGGGGAGTGTGTTTTGAACTTTCCATTTTAATAAAATCCGTATTTAAGCATTTGGGTTATAATTACGGGATTAGATTAGGGAGAGCTTTAACGCCTAAAATAACACCCGCCACACACCAATTCTTTGTTGTAAATATAGATGGAGCCAAATGGATATTTGATATTGGTTATGGAGCTAAAGGTCCTCGCTCTTTACTTAAATTATCTGATGGTTATTTACATGAACACCCATTTTTATCCTCAAGAGTTGAAAGACACAATGAACATGGTTGGGTTGTTTCAGTAAAAGAAAATAGCCAACCAAATGAAAATTGGGAAAACATATATTCTTTTCATGATATTGAAGCACTCAAGCAAGATGTGGAAATGGCTTATTTTTATACTCTACACTCTTCAAACAGCCTTCTCAATAAAAATGTAGTAGTGAGCTTACCGAAAGAAATGGGAAGGATTAGCATTCGTAATAACGTATTTACAGAAATAAAAGGATATTCCGCATCAAACATAAGTATTACGAATAAACATATGATGTCAGATTTACTGTTTGAACGTTTTGGGATTGATATCCCTCCCTCTCTCCTTACTAACTAGAGAAATAAAAACCCATGAATGCAACATATCTCATTGTTCCTGGATATACAAATTCAGGTAAGGGTCATTGGCAATCCTACATGGAAAGAAAATATAGTAATGTCATTCGTGTGCAACAAGATGATTGGAATAATCCATCACGGTATGAATGGGTCGAGAAAATAGATAAAGCAGTTAATGATATTGAGGGAAACATTGTACTTCTGGGTCATAGTTGTGGCGCGGTAGCCATTACTCAATGGGCTGCTTTCAACGCTTGCGAGAAGATAAAGGCATTAATTCTTGTTGCTCCAGCAGATGTTGACTCTGAAATAGCGATTACTCCGATTAAAAATCAGAGGCCATTACCATTATGTTCACTAAATACCAAGTCGTTGCTTATATTTAGCAATAATGATGAATACTTAAGTGAGTCTCGTGCAATTTATTTGGCAAAATTATGGGGTTGTACGACCCATTTTATTCATAACGCTGGTCATATTCACACCAATGCTGGATTCGGAGAATGGATAGAAGGTGAGACTTTATTTGAAGAATTCACAGGTTTTTTATTACTAGATTCGAGAAAAGGGACTGAAGATGTTTGAGGATATCAAACAGTTTTCTCCTGCTGTGCGCCATTTCCTTATTGCAACATTCTTAATGGGATTAAGTAATGGAATGTTTGATACGGTTTATAATTTTTATCTAGAAGCTCGCGGTGTGGATAAAACAAAAATTGGTTACATTTATGCGGTTGCAATGTGTATGATGGCTGGTGTTGTAATTCCATTGATATATCTAAGCAGACGTATGTCTCAAAAAAAACTACTTATTATTTTTTCATTCATTTACGCAGTGCCATTCATTCTATTGCCAATAGTTTCCTCTGTATGGGTAAGTGCAATTACACTTGGATTAATACTTTCAGGTATGATTGCATTATTATCTTTGGGTAATTCATTGACTGGTTCAAATACTAAATCTGAAAGTAGGACAATACTATTCAGTTGTTTTTTTGTTGCTTATTTAGGTGCGGCAATGATAGGCTCGCTAATAGTTGGTTTTATAACTCATTATTTAAAATCAATGGCTCTAATAAGTTTTCAGCTAATTCTTTTAACTTCTTTTATTTCTTCAATTTTGATGATCTATTTTCGGTTTAAATCTATTGTCGGGCTTTCTGAACCGGAGAATGATGCAAGAAAATTCACCTGGGGAAATAAAATGGAATGGAGGAATTTATCTAAATTATTTTTAGCATCTTTATTTTTAGGTGCTTCTATTACATTAATATTTAGGTTTGTTAATGTTTTATTTAATTTAGCTTATTCCATGAGTTTGAGCGAAATATCTCTAATAATGAGCATTGATAAAATAATTAGTATTGTAGGTGCGTTATTTTCACCACTTCTTATTAATAAGCTTACATTGAAGCCGACTATAATGATCATTGGAATATTAACCGCTTTATGTCTTTATCTACAGTCACTCCATATATCGGTAGTCACTTTTATTTTACTGTATTTTATCAGATTACTGCTAAATTATTGTTTGATGCCGCTTTTAGATACTCTAGCAATTACTGGTTTTTCTACTGAAAGAACACTTTTATCCACAAGTGTGCGACAGCTTGCATTTTATTTAGGGAGTGCCCTATCGGCCATAACTTATGGGAGGTTATTGGATGCGGGATATTGGGAGAAAGCTTTAGTTATATCTTCTATCTTTGCATTTGTCGGCACTATCTTCATGAGTCTTATTCATGTAAAAAACAAATAATATTTCTATATCTAATATGTAGGGGGTTAAATGAAAACTACTTTTGAAATACCAGATAGTCATAGCGTTGAATTGATGTTATCCAAACTTTCGATGCTTTGGGCAAATAGAGCCGCAGTTAATAATAAACATTTAGACTACGCAGATCTTGTTTTCGATGCTACAAAGAGTGACTTCAGTGAATCATTATTACCATTTAGAAACCACGATGCGTGGAAGGAAGCTCCTGAAATCGTTAAAAGCCGATGCTTATCATACGCATGGGGGATTTATAATTTAAAGACAATCTATATAGAATGCGATGTAGTTACTCCGGCTTGTGAAGATATTATTAAATGTCCACCGACTAACTCTAAGAATAGAGCTAGATTACAGGATGTGATGTCCGAAGCTCTTCTTGATGAAGCTTTGCATACAAGAATGTCGATTATGGCATGTAATTATATTTATGACCGTAGAAAATTAGAGCATCTAAATTACACTGATTTTAATTTGATTAAAGCTCGTCAGGTAATGCTTTCGGATTGCACCGCTGAGTGGCAAAGACGACTAACTTGTTTTGCCGTGGCGTGCGCAAGTGAAACTTTGATAACCGACTATCTAAAGGTTATGGCAGAAGATTGCAGCATTCAAAATATTTGTCATGAGGTTACAAAAACTCACGCTCATGATGAGTGGAGCCATTCTAGTGTTTTCAGTTATGTTGCTTATGATATTGTCCGTGATTTAGGTTTTAGTGAGCGTAAATATATGAGAGATATAATGCTGAGAACTGCTAACCTTTTTGCTGATAACGAACTTGGATCTTGGAAGGAGGCTTTCAAGCTTTCAGGTATGCCTCATGCAAGAGATATTATTGAAGAGACAGATAACTTAAATGAAATTCAGATTTATTTAGAATCGGCAGAAGCTGTAATTACCAGAATAGGCTTATAGTTAAAATAGAGAGTATGAAATGAAATTCACTTTGGTAGAGTCACATATGTTAACCGACAAAATCAGGATGTTTCTTCTTAAACCGACATTAGACTCAGATATTCTAACTGGCGCAGTTCCTGGAAAACATTTCAACTTCCAATTTATTGGAAGAGATAAACGATTAAAACAACGTAGTTATACACTGGTATCTCAGGATATAAATAACCACTATAAATTTATTATTGAGAACAGAGGATGCGATAGTGAATCTTCAACAATATGGAAATTGTTATTAGATAATGTAGGCATTAGTGTTTGTGGGGTCGGAGGTGAAATAACATTTGATACTATTAAAAATAGTAGAAATGTACTTTTACTTGCAGGAGGAATTGGTATAACGCTACCTATTTCTTTAATTTATGAATGCGCTAAATATTATAGCCACATAATGTCAGATAAGAACATCCAATTAGTTATAAGTTATCCCAGTCTTAGAGATATTCCATATTTAAATGAGTTTATTGGTTTTCACTTTAAATATAAATGGTTTACATTGAGGATTAACATTACGCGCTCTAAATTAAGAAAGACTAGTGATATTATTAATATGGGCAGAATAGACTTAGCAACTGAAAAAATAAATGGAATTCCAGATACAGTAGTTATTTGTGGAAGCAAAATGTTTACTGAATCCATGGTTGCAGGTGTTAGATACAGTTTTCCACAAGCATCTATTTTCACGGAAGTGTTTGGTTCAACTCAGGTTCAACTTACTAACTCCGAAGAACTCAACAAAGATAAAAGTATTGTAAGAGTAAAGGACTTCGATACGCCATTGTTAATAGATAATAACAGAACTGTGTTAGATAACCTATTACAGCATAATATCCCTATTAGATATATTTGTTATTCGGGGATTTGTGGTAGCTGTAAATATAGATTAATTAGAGGTTCAGTGTTGAACCATCCTGAATTTTGTTTAACAGAAAAAGAAAAGGATGAGAATATTCACCTTGCCTGTTGTTCTTTTCCTAAAACTGATATTGATATTGAAATCGTCTGAGGTTACTAATATAAGGAAATTCAATGAGCAATAAATGTGTATTGATTGTAGACCCATTTTCCAGTGGAGCAATTTTTGTTGGGCGAGTTAAAAAATACTTTGGTTATGATGTGATTGCATTAATAACTAATAATGAGCTTCCAGCTATAATATTGAATTCATTCAAGGAAGAGGAATATTCATTCGTTTTTTATTCCTCCTATCATGATGATGCTGCACGCCAAATAGAATTATATTTAGGTCGAGCCCCTGATTTTATAGTATGCGGTTCTGAGCCTGGTGTACTTATTTTTGATCAATTAAGTAACAGGTGGAACTTATTACCTAATATATTTAAGCTTAGCCAAACTAGACGAGATAAGTATTTGATGCAAAATCAACTAAAGCTTGATGGAATACGTTACATTCCACACTACAGAGCCAGGAAATTAATAAATATGCTGGCATGGTGCGATGAGAATAATTTTTCTGAATATGTTGTAAAACCAATTTACTCTTTTGGAACTGATGGTGTTTTTTTCTGTAAAAATAAAAAAGAAGTTGAGAAAGCATTTAATTTGTTAATTAATACGTATGACTATTCTGGTAATAAAAATAATGAATTATTAATTCAACAAAAAATAGAGGGTATTGAATATGTAGTGGATGCTGTAACAAGTAACGGAGTTCACTTTATTGTTAATATATTCAGATATATAAAGCAAGAGGTGCAAGGTATACCGATTTATCATCAGATGGTAACGGAACCAATAGAAGAACATCTTGAATTGGTAAATTATACAAAGTCTATACTCACGTCTCTTGGTATATGTAATGGTACATCACATAATGAAATAATACTGTCTTCTGAGGGGCCTGTATTAGTTGAATCAGGAGCAAGAATGCATGGAGGGTTAGGGCCAGCCATTGTCGAACGATGTAACACTCACTCTTTGATTGACCTTAGCTTAATTGTTCGGATTGACCCTGCTAAATTCATAGAGAAAACACGTATACCACCTACATTACATTGCTATGGAATAGAGTATTTTCTTAGTTCAACTAATTCAGGGTATGTAAAAGAAATAAATATAGAAGATCTTTGTGAACCCTTAGAAAGTTATGGTTTAACTGTTTGTAAATTAAAGACTAAGGACTATTTAGATAAAACGGTTGATTTGATTACTTCCTACGGAAGAATAGTTTTTTTTAATAACGATCGTGAGATTTTATCATCTGATGTTAAAACTGTTGTTGATTTAGAGAAAACTGGGAAATTAATTACTTTTATGTAGTTAATGAAAACGTCTTGCAATGGGAACAGCGGAACTAATGTAATATGCTCTTCTTAAAGAGTAATATACAACCAGATGATCTAACGCTTTGATAAATTTTGCTATGTTTTCGTAACTAAAGTCACTGTCTGACTGTTTGTAGAGATGATTGAGTCATTTCCCTCATCATGCTCTTCCTCGTGTTTCTTGAAGTCCGGCAATAAGCGGCTTTTGTAAGCCCAGTTTGAACAACTGATGTTCACTAAGTCGTGAAATATCTTTCATAGCTTTTCCTCATTCGGTTTTTTTTAGTCCATCGCGGAGTCTCTTGCCCACGAAAAAAGACTCTCAGTAATTAGTTGTCCAGCCCCTAGGAAGGACTTCACTTCCATTACCTGTTTTGAACACTTTCTCAGAGATTAAGGCATATCAGAGTAGTTCATTCCAATATGCCTTAATAATTTGAATTAAATCGCAATTCTAGTATCAATTACTCGTTCTGCTTTGCCTTGAGAACGGGGGATGTCGCCGCAATTTACAATACTAATACGGGTGCTAATGCCCACCATCGATTTGATTCGGTGCTTTAAATGGTGGCAGATATTACAGCGTTCATCATAAGTGAGCTGTTCAGGGTGTTTAAGTTCAACACGGACAGATAAATTGTCCATATTGCCTTGGCGACCAATCTCTAATTGGTAATGAGGAGAAAGCTCCTTAAATTGCATGATTTGTTCTTCAATCTGAGAAGGGAACACATTCACGCCGCGAATAATCATCATGTCATCCGAACGACCGGTGATTTTACCAATTCGACGCATATTGCGGTTGACCCCCTGCATGAGGTGGGTGAGGTCGCGAGTTCGATAACGAATAACAGGCATAGCTTCTTTTGTCAGGGTAGTAAACACTAACTCACCATGCTCACCTGCCCCCAGTGTTTTTAAGGTGTTGGGGGAAATAATTTCTGGGTAAAAATGGTCTTCCCAGATAGTTGGGCCGCTCTCACCTGAGTCGGCACACTCCATAGCGACACCAGGCCCCATGACTTCAGATAAACCGTAAATGTCTAATGCTTTGATACCAAGACGAGTTTCAATTTCTGTTCTGAGGGATTCAGTCCAAGGTTCAGCGCCAAAGACACCTAATCTAAGTGAGCACTTACTAGCATCTCCGCCCATGATTTTCTCAAGCTCATCAATAATACTTAAGCAGTAAGAGGGCGTTACCATGATCACATCGGGTTTGAAATCCGCGATTAGTTGCGCTTGTTTTTCAGTTTGCCCACCAGACATAGGAATAACGGCGGCGCCTAGGCGCTCCGCACCATAGTGGGCCCCTAGGCCTCCGGTGAATAAACCATAGCCGTAAGCAACATGGACTTTATCGCCTCGGACAGTGCCCGCAGAGCGTAAACTACGTGCGATCAGGTCAGCCCAGTTATCGATATCTCGTTGAGTGTAACCCACTACTGTTGGTCGGCCAGTGGTGCCGGAAGAGGCGTGAATACGGATGATTTGGTCCATTGGCACCGCAAAGGTGCTAAATGGGTAGTTTTCACGTAAATCCTGTTTGGTGGTGTAAGGGAACTTTTCGATATCGCTAAGTTGTTTGAAATCGTCAGGGTGTACACCTGCGTCATCGAATTTTTTACGATACATGGGCACATTTTCATAGGCGTGAGTGAGTGTCCACTTCATTCGAGAATACTGTAAAGACTCGATCTCATCCCGTGATGCGAATTCAATTGGGTCGATGCTATCTTGTATATTGCTCATAATTGCCTGTCCTCATAATTATTATGGTACCCGTTCGCTGTGATCGCGTTATGGGTATAAGCCTGAGCAGGTGTAGGGTTTTCAGGCTGTTTTTATTTGTAGTAAGACGTTGTTCAGACTCGTTCAATAATCATTGCTATGCCTTGGCCAACACCGATACACATGGTGCATAATGCATAACGACCTTGTTTGCGGTGCAGCTCATTGATAGCAGCAATAACAAGCCTTGCTCCACTCATTCCAAGTGGATGGCCTAGCGAAATTGCCCCCCCGTTAGGGTTAACGTGTGAGGCGTCATCAGGTAAACCAAGCCCTCGTAAAACGGCAAGTGCTTGTGCGGCAAAGGCTTCGTTTAATTCAATCACATCCATTTGTTCGATGGTGAGTCCTGCCATTTTTAATACTTTTTGCGAGGCTGGCAGTGGGCCGATGCCCATCAACCTTGGTTCGACTCCACAAGTGGCTGTCGCGATGATACGAGCCCGTGGTGTTAACCCTTGCTGCTTGGCAATAGTGTCGGATGCGATAATCAGTGCGGCAGCCCCGTCATTAACACCGGAGGCATTACCCGCTGTTACCGTTCCGTTATCGCGAAATGGGGTTTTTAGTTTCTGTAGTTGTTCAAACGTCGTTTCTGCTCTTGGGTGTTCGTCTTCGCTGACGACGTATTCATTTTTACGTTGTTTGACCGTAACGGGGATGATTTCTTGCGCAAAAATGCCGTTAACTTTGGCAGTTTCGGTGCGTTGTTGGCTGCGTAATGCAAAAGCATCTTGGTCTTCACGGCTAATGTTGTAGGTTTCAGCCACATTTTCCGCAGTTTCTGGCATTGAATCTGTGGAAAACTGTTGTTCCATTAGTGGGTTGATAAACCGCCAGCCAATAGTGGTATCAAACACTTGTGCTTGGCGTGAGAATGCGGACTCTTGTTTGCCCATGACAAACGGTGCGCGGCTCATGGACTCGACGCCTCCGGCAATCATCAGCCCAGATTCCCCCGCTTTGATACTTCTTGCCGCTAACGCAATGGCATCAAGCCCAGAGCCGCATAGGCGGTTAATGGTGGTTCCAGAAACGGAAACAGGGAGCCCGGATAACAGCCCAGCCATACGTGCCACATTACGGTTGTCTTCCCCTGCTTGGTTTGCGCAACCAAAAATAATGTCGTCAGTTAATGACCAATCAAGTTGCGGGTGTCTTTCCATTAATGCTTTTAATGGGATAGTGGCAAGGTCGTCAGGACGTAATGGTGATAAAGCGCCCCCATAGCGGCCAATTGGAGTGCGAACGCCATCGCAAATAAACGCATCAATCATGATTGTTCTCCTGTTAAACGATGACCTAACCGATGAGAACGACCGTGGAACAGCGCGAGTGTTTTGCCATCTTGGTTAGTTATCTCGACTTCATATAAGCCGTTACGTTTACCTTGGTGTTTCATCGTGGCAGTGGCAGTGAGTAAGTCACCTTCAAAACCGGGACGGATAAAATCAATGGAACACATAGAGGCAACAGCAGCATGCCCTTGGCTATTACAGGCGTAGGCAAACGCAGTGTCGGCGAGGCTAAATAATTGCCCGCCGTGGCAGGTTTTATGGCCGTTAAGCATTTGTGCTGTGATAGGCATTTTTAATTGCGCAAAGCCTTCTTCGACTTTTTCAATGGACATACCCATAGCTTTTGCACATGCATCATCACGGTACATAATGTGAGCTGATTGCTGGGCCAGCGTGTCGTTTGGCAGTGAAATCATGATATCTCCTTGAAAGTTAAAGATTGATAACCTGCGGCTAATTGCCTTAACAGCGGATTTGGCCGATAACGGTTGTCCCCATAAAACTGAGCCAAATTTTCAAGTACTGACAGCACGCGTTGCCAGCCTAGCTGCATACCCCAAGCGAGGGGGCCTTTGGGATAATTCACCCCAAAACACATGGCATTATCGGTATCTAAGGCTGTTGCTATCCCCTTATTGACGATATCTAACGCTTCATTGCATAACATCGCGACCGTTCTCATGGTTAACAGCGCTGGGTAGTCTGGCAATACAATCACGTGTTTACCTAATGATTGAAAAAACGCGATAGCTTGCTGGTTTTGTTGCGCACTGTTTTGTGCTGCACAGCTTAACGTGATGGTTGTTGCGGCAAGGTAATTTGCCGATAAGTCAAAATGCACGACGGCTTGTTTCTGCATTTGCGCATGTGATGATGCCAATTCACCATTTGTTAACATAATAATAACGTCATTAACAATAAGTGTCGGGGATTGTTCGGAATGTTGTGTTAATCCTTCGAGAGAGATCCCATTTTCAGTTAAAAGCTGCGCAAACTCAGGAAATATCTGCCAATCGCCACAAACTGTTATATTTTGAGGTTGGTCAAGGTGGATTTTTTCTACAACGGAGGGTAAAGGTTGAGGTTTATTATCATCATAATGATAAAACCCTTGCTTCGATTTACGGCCTAAATGACCTGCTTGGACTAATTCCAATTGCATTAATGAGGTTTGAAAGCGTGGGTCATAGCCGAAGGCCTGAAATACGGATTCGGTGACAGCATAGTTCACATCATGGCCAATTAAATCTGTTAGTTGTAGTGGTCCCATGGCGAACCCCCCAGCGTCACGTATGGCGCTGTCTAATGTGGCAGGTGTGCCAACTTGTTCTTCAAGTGCGCGTAATGTTTCAGCGTAGAATGGCCTGGCGACACGATTAACAATAAAACCAGGTGTTGAGCGACAAACGACAGGGACTTTACCAAATGATAGCGTCAATTCTTGTAGCTGTTTTATTACTGAATCTGATGTTTCTAGCCCACGGATCACTTCAACCAATTTCATTACGGGCGCTGGGTTAAAAAAGTGTAATCCGGCAAGACGCTCTGGATGCGTGAGTTGTCTACCGATTGCGGTAATTGATAAAGACGAAGTGTTACTAGCGAAAATGGTTTTTTCACTACAAATACCTTCAAGTTCACCGAAGATGGCTTGTTTTATTTCAAGTTTTTCAGCAATAGCTTCTATTACCAATTGTGCGTCCGACAGTGCCGAGAGACTTTTTGCCACCGCAATGTTTGCGATAATCGCCTCTGTGGCCTCGGGTTTGACTTTCCCTTGCGCAACACGTTTGCGTAAACGTTGGGTCATCGTTGATAAACTACGGCTTAAGACGTCTTGGTTCACATCAAACAGCAAGACGGATAAACCCGCCGTTGCTGCCACTTGCGCTATACCAATCCCCATGGTTCCAGCGCCAATTACCGCGACGGTGTTGATGGTTGAATTCAAAGGTAAGGTCATGATTATCTTCCTTTAAACTGTGGTTCACGTTTATTTAAAAAAGCATTGACCCCTTCGCGATAATCTTCACTTCGTCCACCAAGGCGCTGTAAATCGCGCTCAAGGTTGAGTTGCTCATCGAGAGTATTGGTTGCCGCGGCATAAATGGCCTTTTTGATAAGTCCTAAACCATAAGTGGGCTGGGTTGCAAGGTGTTGTGCGAGCTGTTGAGTGGTACTGATGAGCTCTTCATTCTCAGTGACTTGCCAAATCATTCCCCACTGTAATGCTTGCTCAGCACTTATTTTATCGCCTAATAATGCCATCCCCATTGCCCGCGCATGGCCCGCTAATTGAGGTAAAAACCAGCTTCCCCCTGAGTCAGGAACCAAGCCAAGGCGGCAAAAAGATTGAATAAAACTGGCACTTTTTGCTGCGATAACAATATCGCCAGTGAGTGCAATGGCGGCGCCTGCACCTGCGGCAACACCATTAACTGCGCAAATAATCGGTTTCGGTAATGCAGTTAGACGACGGATCAAGGGGTTATAGTAAGTTTCAACGGAAAACCCAAGATCGGGTGCTTCACTGCCCACGCTCACATTGCGATCATTCAGATCTTGCCCCGCACAAAATCCACGGCCTGCGCCAGTGATCACTAAACAGCGTACAGTTTCATCGCGTTCTGCTATTTTGATCGCTTCACTGAGCTGGCGATGCATTTCGTCATTAAAGCTATTCAGCCTATCAGGGCGGTTAAGAGTGACGGTGAGAACCCCATTTTCTAACGTAGTGAGGATCATTGCTTCATTGGTCATGATTATTGTCCTGTAAACTGAGGTTTTCGTTTTTCGAAGAATGCCTCGATCCCTTCACGTCGATCGTTCGTCCCCGCTAAAGTCACAAAATATTGGCGCTCAAGCTGTAACCCTTCGGCAAGGTGGTTTTCTTGAGAATGCACCAGTGAGGCTTTTGCCGCTTGTACCGCTAAAGGGGCATGCATCGCGATACGCTCTGCCAGCTTTTGGGCGCGTTCTAGCACTAACTTATCCACACAAATTTCACTGATTAGCCCTGCTTGTAGCGCATGTTTTGCTGTGATCGGTTCACCTGTTAGTACCATTTGCATGGCGAGAGATTTACCGACTGTGCGGATTAAACGCTGTGTTCCTCCCGCGCCTGGCATTAAACCCAGAGTAATTTCGGGTAATCCGAAGCGAGCAGACTCACCGGCAATAATGATGTCGCTGGCGAGTAATAATTCAAAACCTGCACCCAGTGCATAACCATTTGCAGCACTAATGATGGGCTTTGATATCATCGATAACCTGCGCCAAACTTGGGGGCGTTTGTCGGTGATCGCACTAGCAACGGTTTGCTGCTGTAGTTCTTTAAGGTCGGCGCCAGCCGCGAAAAAACGCGGATTTCCGGTGATCACGATCGCACCGATCTCATCATTTATTTGTGCTTGTTCGAGGTGCTGAACCAGCAACTCTAAGCAGGCGGTGCTCAGCGCGTTGCGCACTTCAGGGCGGTTCAACGTGAGTGTGAGAACGCGGTTATGTTGTTGTGACAAAATCCAGTGGTTTTCCATTGCAGCTCCTACACATCAAAGTCTAGAACAACACCATCGCCTTTTGGCCACGCTTGGCAGCTAAGGATGTACCCCGCAGCGATTTGGTCGGGCTCAAGACTGTAATTGACCCCCATTTCCACTTCACCAGAGCGCAATTTACATTTGCAGGTTGCGCAAACGCCCCCTTTACAGGCGTAGGGTAAATCTGCGCCTTGACGTAATGCGGCATCCAAAATGCTGTCGTCTTGGCTATCCATAGCGATGTTCATGGTTCTGCCGTCTAGGTGAATACTGACTTGGCGTGTTTCGCTAGTTATGGCGGTTGCGGGTTTGAATTTGGCGCCTGAAGTGTTGAAACGCTCGGTGTGAACATATTCTTTTGGCATGCCATAACCGACTAAAGTGTCATGCACTTCATCCATCATGCTGTCGGGCCCACAAATAAACGCTCGGTCAAATTGTTTAAAATTCAATAAGGTTTTGCCTAACGCATTGAGCTGCTGTTGGCTGATTCTGCCGCTGAGTAGTTCGCTATCTTGTTGTTCTTGGCTAAATAAATAGAGAATTTGAAAGCGTGTAGAAAAACGGTTTTTCAGATCAGCAATGCTCTCTTTAAACATCACGGAGCGGCTATTGCGGTTACCATAAATCAACACAAAACTGCTTTTAGGTTCAGTTTGTAATGTGGCCTTAATGATGGAAAGCAATGGGGTGATCCCAGAACCAGCTGCGACGGCAAGGTAGTGTGCGTGGGTATCTGCCTCTGGTTGGTAGCCAAATTGCCCTTGCGGAACCATCACATCAAGGCTATCGCCAACTTGTAGTTCTTGGTTAACGAAATTAGAAAAACGTCCCTCGTAAATGGCTTTTACTCCAATTTTTAGCGTGTTTTCATCCGGTGAGCTGCAAATGGAATAACAGCGACGCAGGTTTTCGCCATTAATAGAGGCCTTTAATGTGAGATGTTGCCCTGGGCGGTAATGATATTGCTCTCGTAATGCATCTGGTACGTTAAAAGTAATGGCGACAGCTTCAGGGGTGTCACGCTCAATGGCAGCAATACTTAAACGATGAAATACAGTCATATGGGTGCCCCTAAATACATTTAAAGTAATCAAACGGTTCTAAGCATTCAGTGCATCGATACAATGCCTTACATGCAGTGGAACCAAATTCACTAATTTTTTCGGTCTGCTCGCTGTCACAACGTGGGCAACGAACCGCACCTTTGTGTTCTGGGTGTTCGCAGGACGTACCTTGTGGTGGTGCGATACCGAATTCACGTAGGCGCCTTTTCGCATCCTGATTCATCCAATCTGTTGTCCAAGCCGGGGTTAACAGAATTTCGATGTCGATGTTTGGAAAACCGGCATTACCTAGAACAGTTTTGATTTCATTGATTAAAAATTCAGTTGCTGGGCAACCTGAGTAGGTAGGTGTAAAAATAACTTTCCAACCCTGAGCCGCAGGTAGCACATTGCGGATCATGCCGAGATCAGTAATAGAGAGTGCGGGTAGCTCAGGATCGGGTATTTGGTGAAGCTGTTGCCAGATCTGGTGAACCTGGGGCGATTGAAGCTCACGATATTGCAGTCTCTGTTCCATAACATCACCACTGGCTGTTCGGGTAAGCGCGTTGCACAAACTGCAATTGCGTTAATAACAAGCCCAAGTGCTCAGTGTGGCTGCCTTGCTTGCCGCCTAAGCGATACGCTTTTTTCTCTGGCACAGTGAGGGTCGCTTCCGTGAATGTTTCGTTAATGGTGTTTAACCATGCGGCTTGTAAAGAACGTGGGTCAACAGCGATACCTGCTTCGCTGAGTGCAATTTCAATTTCATCAGCATGGAAAAGCTCACCGGTAAAGCGCCATAGCGCATTCACTGAACGTTGGATCCGTTGATGGCTTTCTTCACTGCCATCCCCTAAGCGGATCATCCACCCACGGCTAAAGCGCAAGTGATAAACGGCTTCTTTGAGGGATTTTTCCGCAATTGCTGACAATTGTTCATCACTGCTATGAATTAAGGCTTCATATAATGGAACATGATAAGCATCCATAAAGAATTGGCGCACTAGAGTGTCATCAAAGCCATTGTTGGGTTGCTCAACCAGTAATAAATTGCTGAACTCCCGTTCATCACGCAAAAAAGCAAGGGTATCTTCATCACATTCAGCCCCTTTTAGTTGCGCGGCATAGCTTAAAAAGTGACGCGACTGCCCTAGCAAATCTAAGCCGATATTCGATAGCGCTAGGTCAATTTCGAGCTCAGGGGCGTGGCCGCACCATTCGCACAGACGCTGCGCTAAAATTAAGGGACTATCGCCAAGGCGCAATGTGTAATGGTGGAGCCGTTCTTGTTGGTTCATGGCAAGCTCCTTACATGTTTTTGATGCCATCAGGGATGGTATAGAAGGTTGGATGACGATAGACCTTGGTGTCCGCTGGGTCGAAGAACGTACTTTTATCTTCGGGCTGTGAGGCGATTAAATGCGTGGCCTTTACCACCCAAATTGAGCAGCCTTCACTACGCCTTGTATATACATCGCGGGCATTTTCTAGCGCCATTTGGTCATCAGCAGCATGTAAACTGCCGACATGACGATGGGCAAGCCCTTGCTTACTCCGAACAAAAACTTCATATAAAGGCCAATCTTGATTGCTCATGGTGTTTTCCTTTTCGTAAAATGGTCAGTGATTAAGCCGCAGATTTAACGGATTTCTGTTTGCGGCTATGTGCCATTGCACCTTCACGTACCCATGCGCCGTCTTCCCACCCTTTGCGCTTTGCGCTGAGGCGTTCGTGATTACAAATACCATTGCCTTTGATGACTTGGTAAAACTCTTCCCAGTCGATTTCACCGAAACGGTAATGGCCAAGTTCTTCATCCCAAACCAGCTCAGGATCAGGGATCGTCATACCTAACGCTTCCACTTGCGGAACGGTGTTATCAACAAACTTTTGCCGTAGCTCATCATTACTGAAGCGTTTGATTTTCCAAGCCATGCTTTGAGCGCTGTGTGGGGAGTCCGAATCATTCGGACCGAACATCGTGAGCACGGGCCACCAAAAGCGGTTTATCGCATCTTGCAGCATCGCTTTTTGTTCATCGGTGCCTTCTGCGAGCGCCATCACTGCTTCATAGCCCTGACGTTGGTGGAAACTTTCTTCTTTACAGATTTTCACCATCGCTCTGGCGTAGGGGCCATATGAGGCGCGACATAGCGCGACTTGGTTCACAATGGCGGCACCATCGACTAGCCAGCCAATAACGCCAATATCAGCCCAACTTAACGTGGGGTAATTGAAAATGGAGGAGTACTTCATTTTTTCATCAAGTAACTTTTGATAGATATCTTGACGGGAGCAACCGAGGGTTTCGGCGGCGCTATATAGATATAAACCGTGGCCTGCTTCATCTTGAATTTTAGCCAGTAAAATCGCTTTACGGCGGAGTGTCGGGGCGCGTGTTAGCCAATTTGCTTCTGGCAGCATACCGACGACTTCTGAATGGGCATGTTGGCCTATTTGACGGATAAGGTTCTGCCGATACGCATCGGGCATCCAATCCTTGGGCTCGATGGAAATATCGGCTTCGATTTTGGCTTCGAAGTTAGCCTGATTTTGCTCGCTCATTGATCTTTTCCATTAAGTGATTCGATTGTTATTATCTTTTCGGTAATAGTGAATCATATTCATTTAACATCAATGCTAGGAATTGTTAACAAAAAGATCAATATTCATTAACCCTATTTTGCGAGTGGCTTCACAATCAATAAATTAAATTCAAATGAAAACAATGAGTTGGTGTTGATTGTTTTTGTGTGGTTTTTATGGGTGTGGGTATTTAAGACAAAGTTGTTCTTAATTTGTTAAATTTAAATTGGCGTCTATGCTTATTTTTATGATACATATTTGTTATCTGATTTTAATTGGTGTTTTTTATTTCTGGAGAGGAATATGCAGCATTTAACAAGTTATATTATGGGGAAATGGGTGCAAGGTGAGGGCGAAGGGCGAAAAATTCATCATGCACTAACGAATGAAACCTTATATACGGTGACGACTGAAGGGTTGCCGTTAGCAGAAAGCTTACAGTATGGCCGCCAAGTGGGGGGCGAAATATTGTCAGCGATGACATTCCAGCAACGCGGGCAGATGCTTAAGGCACTCGCAAAATATCTACTGGAACATAAAGCGCAGTTATATGCGATTTCGGCACAAACTGGCGCAACCAAAGCGGATAGCTGGGTAGATATCGAAGGGGGAATTGCTACACTGTTTTCTTATTCGGGTCTCGCTAACCGTGAGCTGCCAGATGACACGATTTGGCCAGAAGAGGAAATGATCCCGTTATCGAAACAAGGGCAATTTATTGGCCATCATATTTTAACGTCTCGCCGTGGCGTTGCCCTGCACATTAATGCATTTAACTTCCCGTGTTGGGGAATGTTAGAAAAATTGGCACCCACATGGCTTGCTGGCATGCCAGCCATCATCAAACCAGCAACTGCCTCAGCACAGTTAACACAGGCGATGGTGAAATTGATGGTGGACAGCGGCTTGGTACCTGATGGTGCTATCCAACTGGTTTGCGGTGGTGTTGGCGATATGTTTGAACACCTTGATTTTGAAGATGTAGTGACTTTTACAGGGTCGGCAAATACAGGGCAAAAACTGAAATTGCACCCACGTATCATTGCTAAATCAGTGCCTTTTACAATGGAAGCGGATTCACTGAACTGTGCAATTTTAGGCGATGACGTCCAGCCAGAACAGCCTGAATTTGCGTTATTTATTAAAGAAGTCGTTCGTGAAATGACCGCCAAAGCGGGGCAGAAGTGTACCGCTATCCGTCGCATCATTGTGCCGCAAAACCAGCTCGAAAATGTGAAGCAGGCATTATTGAAACGCTTATCCGCTACAACAGTGGGTGACCCTGCGGTTGAAGGGGTCAGAATGGGGGCGTTGATTAACTTAGAACAGCGCCAAGACGTACAAGAGAAAGTAAATTATTTACGTGATCATGGCTGTGATGTCTTATGTGGTGGGCAATTCGAGAAGCTTGATGTGATTGGTGCAGATAGCCAACACGGGGCTTTTTATCCACCTACGTTGTTGTATTGTGCAGAGCCTTTTAAATCTACAGCAGTACATGAAATCGAGGCTTTTGGTCCAGTCGCCACGTTAATGAGCTATGAGAATATCGAACAGGCGGTGCAATTGGCGATTTTAGGTGGTGGGAGCCTTGCGGGGACGTTAGTCACTGCGGATACACAAGTCGCGCAAACGGTCATTCGTGCGAGTGCGCGAGCTCATGGGCGGATGCTAATTTTAAATGAAGCATCAGCCGTGGAGTCCACTGGCCACGGTTCACCGCTTCCGCTACTGGTACACGGTGGCCCAGGGCGTGCGGGTGGTGGTGAGGAGCTAGGTGGCTTGCGAGCAGTCAAACACTATATGCAGCGTACTGCCATCCAAGGTAGCCCTTCGATGCTAACGGCAATTACCAAACAATGGATCCGAGGTGCAGATACCATCGCTGATGTGGTTCATCCATTCCGTAAACATTTTGAAGACTTAGTGATTGGCGACACGTTACTGACCGCAAGGCGTACCGTTACAGAGGCTGATATTGCTAATTTTGCCTGTCTCAGCGGTGATAATTTTTATGTTCATGTTGATAAAATTGGCGCAGCACAGTCGCTATTTGGTGAACGGATTGCGCACGGCTATTTTGTCGTTTCAGCCGCTGCGGGGTTATTTGTCGATGCAGGGGTTGGGCCTGTGATCGCCAATTATGGGATGGAAAGCTTGCGCTTTATTGAACCTGTGAAAATTGGTGACACCATACAAGTTCGCCTAACGTGCAAGAAAAAGATCAAGAAAACGCAGAAACTTGCTGAAGACAAACCTAATGGCGTTGTTGAATGGGATGTGCAAGTGTTTAATCAGGACGATACCGTTGTGGCGTTGTACAGTATTTTAACGCTGGTGGAGCGTCGTGTAGGTGATTTTCACTAGTCATTATACGGTATGAATTAATTGTCGAGCTAATAGGTGCTTTTTCAATCATTTTCTGTTGTGATGAGGTAAAAAGTCATTTTGCTGTACAAGCCAATGGCTTATTTACCTCAGATGTGGTTATGTGAATTTCAACGTCAGTAAGCGGTTAGTTGGTAATAAACTGCGCTTGGTTCAATTGGCTAAGCGCGGTATTGACCGCAAAAATTTCACCACGTACTTCAGGGATACCGAAAGATTTCAGGCGTGCGCTGTGTTTTTGTAGATATGCTTTGGCATCGGCTTCAGAGGTAAACAAATAAACGCCTCCGGCTTTTTGAGTTTGTTGGTTTTCTGTCCAAATTTTCCACACAAAACCAGGTTCTTGGTTGATTGAATTGGCTAATTCATCCATTGCCACGGTCATTTCTGCGCCCCAAGGCCCTTGATACGGGAAATCAACTTGTAAAATAACGCTCATATCTGCTCCTTATGATTGAAGCGCTATAGTAATTCTTAAAGCAAATAATAACTTTGCTATTTATCGTATTTTAAACGATTTATTGCTTCAAACTATTACGCTTACCCGCTTCAAATGCCGCTAGAGTGGCGAGACGGGCTTGTTTATGGTCAACAATCGGTTCTGGATAATTAATCGGTGTGCTGCTGAGCACCGCCCATTCATGGGGTGTATGAATATACTTATCGGGAACTTGCTGTAATTCGGGTAACCAATGGCGAATAAAAGTCCCTTGCACATCAAACTTTTTCCCTTGAGTGGTTGGGTTAAAGATACGAAACCAAGGGGAGGCGTCAACGCCAGTAGAGGCTGACCACTGCCAACCGCCGTTATTTGCGGCTAAACTGCCATCAAGGAGTTGGCTCATAAAGTATTTTTCACCTTTGCGCCAATCAATCAGTAAGTCTTTGACTAAAAAGCTAGCCACAATCATACGTAGACGGTTATGCATCCAACCTGTTGTATTCAGTTGGCGCATAGCGGCATCCACAATTGGGTAACCCGTTTGTCCCGTTTTCCATGCGGCAAAATCGGTTGAAGAATCATTCCAGTGAATGTGTTGTGTCCATTGAATAAATGGCTGATGGCGACATAGGCGTGGGAACGCCACTAAAAGATGCGAATAAAATTCACGCCAAATTAACTCATTTAACCAAGTGAATGCCCCGCTATCTGGGTAATCCAACACTTGGGGATTTTCTGCTTGTAATCGGTTGAAGCATTGGCGAGGGGACAGCACCCCCACTGCGAGGTAAGGTGATAATTGGCTGGTACCATCAATAGAAGGAATATCTCTATCGTTTTTATAACCGGCGACTTTCTGGGAACAAAACTGCCTGAGTCGCGTTAAAGCAGATTTTTCACCAGCAGGAAATTGTGGTGAGTCTTCAATGGGCTGATGCGGAAATAACGGTAAAGTTTTATCAATGTTGATGGCGAAAGCTCGTTTTTCTGGGGCACGCAGTGAACGACAATCTGTCACGGTAAGTTGGGTGATGAAAGCTCGGCGAAAAGGGGTATAGACTTGATACATCTCCCCTTTTTGATTCGTGACGGAACCCGGGGGAAGTAATAAGTAATCGTCAAAAGCATGGATATGCAACCCATGAGGTTGATTGATTAACCATTCATCCCGTTGTTTTTCGTTCCACTCGTATTGCCGATTAAAAAACAAGGCATCAGCCTGTTGCGTCTTTGCGTAATCGAGTACCCATTGTGCCGCATCGGCAAAATTCGCCTCAGTTTGACAAACCAGTGGAATACCAAGCTCAGCGAGTGAATTTTGCAGTTCAACGAGGTTTTGGTGAATAAAGGAGATTTGTCGCTCAGCCATATCATGTTGTTGCCATTGCTCAGGGGTGGCAGTAAATAGGGCGATGACTTGCGCATCTGGATCTGCGCAGGCGGAGGAAAGTGCTTTGTTATCAGTGACCCGTAGGTCATTGCGAAACCAGATAAGATGACAAACTTGTTTGGCTGCCATCGCCTCCCTCCTCGGTTAACATTTTTGTTGAAGTCAAAACAAAGGGCCGGTAAACGGCCCTATTATGTTTAATCTAATTTAGGATGCTGATTGATTAAGGATTGGCGTTTTTTCTCAAGTTCAGCAATTTGTTCGTCAATATCTTCAACTTTTTGTTCAATATTGTCAAAGTGCTCGCTAAGAATTTCTTTTGCCTCGGCTTTATCTGATGCCGCAGGTGTTGCGCCCCGCAATGGTTTATTTGCCGTTTCTGGCATTCTGATACCCGTATATAAGCCAATTAAAGCAATCACGATTAAGTAATAAGCTGGCATATATAAGTCAGTGGTTGATTCGACCAACCATGCCGCAACAGTCGGTGTCGCACCGGCAATTAATACTGAAATATTAAAGGCAATCGCTAATGCACTGTAACGAATGTGCGTTGGGAAAATCGCGGGTAAAATGGAAGCCATAACCCCAGTAAAGCAGTTCAACAGCACCGCTAAAATTAATAAACCTAGGAAAATTAAGCCAACAGAACCACTGTTGATTAACATAAATGCAGGGTATGCCAATAAAATCAGACCGACACTACCGGTAATAACAAATGGGCGGCGACCAATTTTATCACTAGTTAAACCGATAATCGGTTGAACAAATAACATACCAATCATAATAGCAATAATAATTAGCACACCATGGTCAGTAGAGTAATTTAGGTTGTGTGATAAGTAACTTGGCATGTAGGTCAGCAACATATAGTAAGTCACGTTGGTTGCGATAACCAAGCCAACACAAATCATCAAGCTTTTCCAATACTTAGTCGCCACTTCACGCACTGAGATTTTGGGTGGGTTTTGAATATTGGCTTTATCTTGTTTTTCTAACGATTCAACATGTTGTTGGAACGCTGGGGTTTCTTCCAGTGAATGACGTAGATATAACCCGATGACCCCTAACGGTAATGCTAAGAAGAACGGAATTCTCCAGCCCCAATCATGGAAGTTGGCTTCCCCAACGATACTAGAAATTAGTACTACGACACCCGCACCTAAAACGAAACCGGCGATAGAGCCAAAGTCTAACCAGCTTCCCATAAAGCCACGTTTACGGTCTGGTGAATATTCTGCAACGAAGATAGCTGCGCCAGAATACTCCCCACCTACAGAGAAACCTTGAGCTAGCTTAGCAATTAATAACAGAATAGGTGCCCAGATACCAATGCTTTCATATGATGGGATCAAACCAATACAGAAGGTACTGACTGCCATGATGATAATTGTCATCGAAAGGACTTTTTGACGGCCGTATTTATCACCTAAGATACCAAAAACGACCCCACCTAATGGCCTAACTAAGAAAGGCACGGAGAAAGTGGCTAATGCGGCAATCATCTGTACGCTCGGTGATGCGTCCGGAAAGAAAACCTGACCTAGAACATAGGCTAAGAAACCGTATACCCCAAAATCAAACCATTCCATCGCATTACCCAGCGAAGCCGCGGTAATTGCTTTTTTGAGTTTACCGTCATCAATAATAGTAATATCACTAATATTTAACGGCTTTTCTTTTTTCTTCTTGAATCTCATGAAACCATCCTCTTATTTTAATTTCAATAATCGAAACAACAGCACTTAAGATATGGGTTTTCATACATCAGAAAATATAAAACCTTATTATTTAGAATAGACGTTGTTTACGCAATAGATAAGTTTTTAGTGTTTTTATGTAGCGCTGAAATAACAGGCTAAAATAGATATGTAATGGGTAGAATAATGAGAATGTCTGTCTTTTAAATACAGCAAAAAAGTCACCTTGAGTTAAAAAATACAGTGCTAATACTACATTAATATCGAGCAAATGTAAAATGTAGGTGCTTTATACTGATTCATACGCGTTATTGGGATTTTATATTGGCAATATAACGATTGAATTTAATACTTGAAAAAATAGAACCTTGGGGATGAATTAGGTGAATATAAATTGTTTTAAATCAATTTAGTATATATTTTTTGGTGAATTTTAGTCTGTCATAAATATATAAGGTTATTGATTTAATATGGTGGAAACAATGGTGTGACTGTAATGAATAATATACGCAGATAACCACATCTTTTTATGATGCTCTTGTTTTGCTTAAGTTATTAATAACTCGCCTATTTATTTATCTTGTTGCTATCCTCTTCTTTTGATAATAACGGTGGATTGTGCTGTTCTGTTTTATATTTAATTTGATGAGTAGGAATGAGGAATTTACTTAGTTACAATCAATCTATTATCGATATTGGGTTTGATATACGCGAGTATGACAAGATTCTACTTTGAATGTTGTTATATTTCTAAAAGTACCTTTCATATTTTGAGCTGCAAGATATCAAGGGTATCACATCCGACTTAAAAGAGTGCCATTATGAAAAAACAGAGTGTTGCATCCTATATTGCAAAAGTACTTGATAATGCAGGTGTTAAACGTATTTGGGGCGTTACAGGAGACTCGTTGAATGGCTTAACCGACAGCTTGCGTCGTCAAGGCGCGATTGAGTGGTTAGGAACCCGCCATGAGGAAGTTGCTGCTTTTGCTGCCGGTTCAGAAGCTCAGTTAACCGGCAATTTAGCTGTCTGTGCGGGCTCTTGTGGACCCGGAAATATGCACCTTATCAATGGGTTGTATGATTGTCACCGTAATCGAGTACCCGTATTAGCAATTGCAGCTCATATCCCATCCAGTGAAATTGGTAGTAACTATTTCCAAGAAACCCATCCAACTGAATTATTCCGTGAGTGCAGCCATTATTGTGAAATGGTCTCTAACCCAGAACAAATTCCACAAGTTCTCGGTATTGCTATGCGTAAAGCGATCCTGAATAAAGGGGTATCAGTTGTTGTGATTCCGGGTGATATTGCGCTGAAAGATGCGCCAGAGTCAGCGAAAGAGACATGGTATCAGCCGCAAGCGCCACTGATTATGCCTCAGCGAAGTGAAATCGAAAAACTCGCCGAACTGCTGAATCAGTCTAAGAATATCACGCTATTCTGTGGTAATGGCTGCGCAGGTGCCCATGATGAAGTGGTTAAGCTAGCAGAAACCCTAAAAGCGCCGGTAGTACACGCGTTACGTGGTAAAGAACATATTGAATGGGATAACCCATACAGCGTCGGAATGACAGGTTTAATTGGTTTTTCATCAGGTTACCACGCAATGATGAACGCAGATACAGTTGTTTTGTTAGGAACACAATTTCCATACCGTCCTTTCTACCCAAGTGAGGCTAAAATCATTCAGGTTGATATCAATGCTGGCAGCTTGGGCTCCCATTGCCATATTGATATGGGGCTGATTGGGGATATTAAAGCGACATTGGATGCATTACAGCCACATTTACAGGCTAAGCAGGATACAAAACACCTTGACGGCGCTTTAAAACATTATGCAGAGGCTCGAAAAGGGTTAGATGATCTCGCTAAACCGGGTCATGAAGGATTAATACATCCTCAGTATCTTGCAACAAAAATTAGTGAATTAGCTGCGGATGATGCGATTTTCACTTGTGACGTTGGAACCCCGACAGTATGGGCTGCACGCTACTTGAAAATGAACGGTAAACGCCGTTTAATTGGCTCTTTTAACCATGGGTCAATGGCGAATGCGATGCCACAAGCTATTGGTGCGCAGGCCGTTGATAAAAAACGTCAAGTGGTTGCCATGTGCGGTGATGGCGGTTTCAGTATGCTAATGGGGGATTTTATCTCTCTTTCTCAAATGCAATTGCCAGTAAAAATTATCATTCATAACAATGGCGTGCTTGGTTTTGTGGCCATGGAAATGAAAGTGGCAGGTTTCTTGACCGCTGGGACTGATTTACATAACCCTAACTTTGCAGCGATTGCGAATGCTGCGGGTATCAAAGGGATCCGTGTTGAAAAAAGTGAAGACCTAGACGGCGCATTAAAAGAAGCGTTTGCCCATGATGGACCTGTGGTCGTTGATGTCTTGACCGCCAAACAAGAGCTGTCTATGCCGCCAGAAATTGCAGCGCAAGAAGCGAAAGGTTTTAGTCTGTATATGTTAAAAGCGATTATGAGTGGTCGCGGTGATGAAGTCGTTCAATTAGTGAAAACGAATTGGCTACGTTAAGTTATTCTTGTGAATAGCTGGAAAGCCCAATTCAGATGGATTGGGCTTTTTTATTCATCAATATCCTGCGGCTGATTGACTACGCCACAAATGGGCGGCAACCAATGCACGCCATGGGGTAAATTGTTCCAACCATTTTTCTGTTTCTTTGGCGCTGGGTTGTTCTGGTTTATCGAGCAATGTTTGCAAATTACGTCTTACCGCCACATCTCCATGTAAAGAGCCATCCAAATAATTAAATCCTCGGAGTAAAGCATAGCTTACCGTCCAAGGGCCAATTCCTTTAATTTGTAATAATTGTTCAGTTATTTGATTTGCATTGGCGTGAGTGACGAGCCGTGATAAATCAATTTTTTGATTTTCAATGGCTTCACAAAGAGCTCTGAGGGCGATAATTTTACCCTTCGAAAAACCTGTTTGGCGCAGCGTTTCGTCATCAACTGACCTGACCTGTGGCGTATCGGGAAAACACCAAATACCCGAAGTATGTTGGATCCCCACGGCTTGGATAAATCGCCGACGAATGGCAATAGCTGCATGAACACTGATTTGTTGGCCAATAATAGCCCAAACTAACGCTTCAAATGCACTAGCCGATTGATAAATCCTCAATCCTCTTTGTTTTTCAATGAGCTGTCCAAGTATTGGAGTTTCAAGGTAGCATTTTTCGAACTCATCAATATTTTGTTTCAAACCAAGTACATGTTGTGCCAGCGTTAGTAAATCTTGCTCATTGATAATGATAGATGGAGAGTCAATCGCTAATGAAATCGTTGCTTGTTGTTTTTTAAGCTCCAATGTCATTTTTGTTGCATGTTGTTGCCATATTATACCTTTATGTAATGTATTTTCTTCCACTATTTCCGCAACATTGTGTTGATCTCTCAGATGAAAGGCAAAAAAATCACTGTAAAGGTAATTTGTTGGGAGTGCTAGCTGTGCGGTGAATACTGGCATAATGATGGCCTTGTCAGATTGTTCTTTATTAGCAATATTATTGTGAATTAGCACATTGATCGACTCATTTTTTACTGAATAGGTATGCTATCTTATATAGGGTTATTAATTTTGTACTGATGTTATTTATCCATAGAATAAGGAAGTGTAAATGAAAACTGAGGATCACAGTTCATCTCATGGCACTTCGGTACCATTACCGCAACCAAGGAAAGAATTAAAAGGCATTGGTGGATGGCTTATTTTTCCTATGTTAGGGATAATATTGTCCTTGATTATTTTGCCTTTTTCTATTTATGAGCAAAATACTCAAGTGATTGAATATTGGGTTGAATTAACAGACCCACAATCAAGTTCATTTATTCCATTATTTAAAGAACTAATCTATTTTGAGGTTTTAGGTAACATTATTTTATATGCGACCTTACTTTTCCTCAGTTATGTCTTTTTTACAACGAAAAAGCTCACAATTAAAATTTATATTTTTTTCCAGATCTTTTCTTTAGTTTTAACGGTTACGGATATTATACTCGCAAGTGTCTTATTAGATTTAGAGGTTGAGACCTCCGATATCAAAGATATTTTTCGGGCTCTCATTGCCTGTGCAATTTGGATACCGTATTTTTTAGTTTCAAGGCGTGTCAAAAATACCTTTGTAAATTAACAAATAAAATTCTGTGGTTTATTAATTGGGTAGGTAAATGATGATTAAATGCAAACGAGTTTATGACCCAGTCGATGATAACGACGGTTATCGCGTACTTATTGATAGACTGTGGCCAAGAGGAATAAAAAAAACTGATTTACAACACGACTCTTGGAATAAAGACGTTGCACCTTCTAATGAACTACGAAAATGGTTTCATCAGCACACGGATCAGTTTGCACAATTTATTGAGCGGTACCAGCAGGAACTTAATAGCACAGCAGCTTGGCAGGTACTGGTTGCTCAGGCAAAACAAGGTGATTTAACACTGTTATACAGTGCTAAAAATACAGAATATAATCAGGCCGTTGTACTCAAAGCATTTCTTGAAGATAAAATGCAAAGTAAAAAGTAAATAAAGGTTATTGGAATGGATATTCAGCAATCAACCCCGCAAACAGAGTCTGCAATAATATCATCGGTGGCTCAACAAGTGGCTAAAAAACCGTTACAAGGGATCGGTGGATGGTTAATTTTACCGGTTATTGGTCTGTTTTATATGTTGTACAAAACGGTCACGATGCTATTGCAAGAAATCTCGCAAGTACAAACTGCATGGCCATTGGCAACTGAAGCGGATTCTGATTTTTATATTTCAGGCTTTGCGACAGGTTTTTACCTCTTGCAACTCGGTTATGGTGTTTTAATTGCTCTATTTCTTTGGACGTTTATCGCTGCGGTTAAATGGAAAAAACAGGCGAAGTGGCTGTTTATCACCACCATGGTACTATTTACTTTAATGGTATTAGTTGCTCGTTTTGTGTTCCCATATATATTTGGTTTGGAAATTAACTACTCAAATATTATTACCGCTATAAATGGCAGCTTCTATTGTGTGTTATGGATCCCCTACTTTTTAGCTTCTCATCGCGTTAAAAATACGTTTATCCATTAAAGCGGATGGCCACACCTAATTTGGTAGTGGCCTAGTAGACAGTTATTTATCAGAAAGATTTAGCGTATGGGTTATATTGCAGTTTGCAATAAAGGCGTCATCGTGAGAAACCAGTAAGAGTGTTCCTTGGTAGTCCTGCAATAGCGCTTCAAGTAGTTGTTTTGAATCCAAGTCTAAATGGTTATCCGGTTCATCGAGTAATAAAATAGCAGGTGGGTTTGGGCTATGTGTGAGTGCCAATAGTGTTGCTTTTAGCTGCTCACCACCACTGAGCTGTTGTAGTGGCAGTAATGATTTATCTCCTCGTATTCGCAGCATACCTAATTGCGTGCGCCACTGCTCTACGGTAAACAAGGGCTGGTATTGATGAAGTGCTTCAGCGACAGGTAATGTTTTATCGAGTAAGTTGAGGTGCTGGTCTAAATAGCAAAATGTACCACTGAGGCGGCACTCTCCTGAATCTGATGGCAATAGGCCAGCAAGCACCTTCAGTAGGGTTGATTTACCACAACCATTACGCCCTTGAATATGCCAATGTTCTCCACTGTATATGGTGAATGAAAGTGGTGATGAATAACCGTAGGGCAAATGCAAATCAGAAGCAAAAATGGTGACTTTACTCCCTTCGTTTTGATAGTTAATCGTCATTTTTTGTGGTTTGATATGGCGGACTTTCTCTTGGTTTTCCTGTTGTTGATTTTGTAGGTTATCCATAACCCGTTGGTGCCGTTCTGCGACATTTGATTGCCTTTTTTCTGCACGGTTCTTTTGCATATCAAGTAGCAGTAAGGATTGCGACCCACCATAGCGAATTTTTTCCCCCTGTTTCTTGCGTTGAGCGGCTTTTTGTAATGTGGCCTGTTGCTGCTTTTTCTCTTGGTGAATACGTTTTTCTAAGCGCTCACTTTGTGCATCAATTGCGGCAATTTCCAAGTTTTTTTGGGTATCGTATAACGCATAATTCCCCCCATACTCGTGTAACCCTTTTTCTGTTAATTCAAAAATAGTATCCATTTCGCCTAACAGGGTTCTATTGTGAGAAATAACGAGGCAGCCAGCTCGGTGATCTGTGAGTTTTTGGCTGAGCCACTGCCGGCTTTGTGTATCTAAATGGTTATCCGGTTCATCGAGTAGCAAAAAGTGATCTTGATGAAGAAATGCACGACAAAGCGCGAGGCGGGTACGTTCACCACCACTTAAATGGGAGATAGGTGCTTCCATTGAGATAGCGAGCCCCGCAGAGTCCAATAGACTTTGCCATTGGGAAGGTAAATGCCATTTATCTTCTGTGAGCTCAAAATCTGCCAAAGAACCATTTCCTGCCTCAATGCGTAAGAATGCATGATAAAGCTCATTGATGCCTAAGGCATCGATGAGAGTGTCTCCTGTGAGTCGGGTTAATTGACCGACATAGATAGAGGGGAGATCCCAATGTACATTTCCTTTCGTAGGGGCTAATTGGCCAGCAAGAATACGCATCAAAACGGATTTTCCTTTGCCATTATGACCAATTAAGGCATTTTTTTGGCATGATAGCGTCCCGTTTAGCGGTGGAAAAAGGGCGGTTTGGTTAAATTCAATATTGAGCTGTGAAAAGTGACAAGCAATCGTCATATGTACCTCCAAAATAATGAGGACAGACAACGTCGTTGACTTATCAAGAAGTGTCGATGAAAGCGTTTGCCTGCCAGGAACAGAAAAATGAATACCAAAAGGGTATTGGAAAATATTTTCTGGCAGTGCTTAGTTCATCGTGAGGCGTACCTGTGAAGTTGGGTGAGAGGTAAATTCGCATACATTATAAACAGGCGTAATTGATTTGTACAACTTATCGTGATTGGGTCTTTTCTGAAATTCTTGGCAACGATTTAAAATAAAAAAAGCCAGTCAAACAGTGATGACTGGCTTTTTCCATTAACAACGAGATTTTATAACAACGAGATTTTACGATTATACAGAGGTATTCTCTGACAACCCATTTTTTGCTAACCATTGAGCAATGCGCTGCTTTTCTTCTTCATTCAGCCACATACCCAATTTAGTGCGACGCCAAATAGCATCATCCAACTCTGTTACCCACTCATGTTTGACTAAGTAACGTAACTCCGCTTCGTAGACATTCGCAGAGAATGCTTCACCAAGGTCGCTGAGTGAATTCGCGCCTTCAAGGATCAATTTACTGTTGCTACCGTAAGTTCTGGCAAAACGTAGCGCTAAGCCTTCAGGAAGCCATTGATAATGTTGACGTAATACACGTGCATAACCATCACGGTCACAACCTTCGATATCACCACCCGGTAACTGACCATTTTTGGTCCATGGGGTGCCTGCATTTGGATAATATGCTGCTAATTTAGTAACAGCAGCTTCTGCTAATTTACGGTAAGTTGTTAATTTTCCACCAAATACCGACAGCAATGGCGCTTGGCCTTGGTCATCGTGAATATCCAATGTGTAATCACGAGTAATGGCTTGTGGGGAGTCTGATTCATCGTCGCACAGTGGGCGAACACCTGAGTAGTCCCAAACAATATCACTCACGGTTAACTGTTTTTTGAAGTGGTCGTTATACACTTTCAGTAAATAGTTAACTTCGTTCTCATCAATTTTGACGTCTTTCGGATCGCCTTTATATTCTACGTCAGTGGTGCCGATGATAGAAAATTCATCCATCCACGGGATAACAAATACAATACGGTTATCTTCATTTTGTAAGATATACGCTTGTGGTTCATCATGTGCACGTGGAACGACAATGTGGCTACCCTTGATTAAGCGAATACCGTAAGGTGATTTTAATTTCAGGCCATCATCAAAGAACTCTTTTACCCAAGGCCCAGTGGCATTAACTAGCCCTTTCGCTTTCCATGTATGGGTTTCACCCGTACGTAAGTCCTGAGCTTCAACAACCCATAAGCCATTTTCACGGTAGGCACGAGTCACTTTTGTGCGAGTACGAACCTCACCATTCTTACGTACCACTTCTTGAGCGTTTAATACAACTAAACGCGCATCATCAACCCAACAGTCAGAATATTCAAAACCTTTCGTTAATTCAGGTTTGAGTACGGAATTTTGGTTAAACTTCAGACTCTTGCTGCTTGGTAAGCTGACGCGTTTGCCTAAATGGTCATATAAGAATAGGCCAATACGGATCATCCAAGCTGGACGTAAATGAGGCTGATGCGGTAAGCGGAAGCGCATTGGGAAGGCAATATGTGGTGCTAATCGTAATAGCACTTCACGTTCAGCCAACGCTTCGCTGACTAATCTAAATTCATAATGTTCTAAGTAACGTAAGCCACCATGAATGAGTTTAGAACTCGCAGATGAAGTGGCACTTGCTAAGTCTTGAGCTTCGAGCAGTAATACCGATAATCCACGACCTGCAGCATCTGCTGCAATTCCAGCGCCGTTGATCCCGCCGCCGATGACAATCAAGTCTTTAGTTTCCATGCATCCCCCTGAGATGTTCGAAACACTTTCAATAATGTTCGTTTTCGCTCATTTGATTGTAGTCAAAATAGATAGTGATGCCAACTATTATTAATGAAAAAAATAACAACTGCGTGATATTGGTAACAATTTTTTTTCAATACCCACACATAAAATATTGTTATTCACAATGGAAAAAAGAGAATTTCGCGCGAAAAAGAAAAAATGACGGTAAGGCTGAGGATTAAAATAGAGGAATAGCAAGAAGCATGATGGTAGTAGGAACTACCATCATGAGGATAATTTCTTGATTAACAAAGCTCTAATTGAACATTATGTTGCTCAATCACTTTGAGAATACTGTCTGGTGGCTGTTTATCAGTAAATAAGTAGTCAATCAGGTTCATATTACCCAAATTAACCATCGCGTTACGACCAAATTTAGAATGATCGGTGACAAGCATGACACAGCGTGAATTTTCAATAATCGCGCGCTTGGTACGAACTTCGTGGTAATCGAACTCAAGCAATGAGCCATCCATATCAATACCACTGATACCCAAAATACCGTAATCAAGCCTAAATTGAGAAATAAAATCGAGGGTCGCTTCACCAACAATACCGCCATCTCGTGAACGTACTTCACCCCCGGCTAAAATGAGGCGAAAATCTTCTTTTGGCATCAGCAAGGTGGCGACGTTAAGGTTATTGGTCACCACGCGTAGGTTTTTGTGATTAACCAATGCATGGGCAACGGCTTCGGGGGTGGTACCAATATCTATAAACAATGTTGCACCATCAGGAATTTGGCTCGCAACATGTTGCGCGATACGCGCTTTTTCATCTGACCACATGATTTTACGGTCATTATAGGCCGCATTTACCGAACTTGAAGGCAGTGCTGCGCCACCGTGGTGCCGCTGAATTTTATTTTGTTCAGCGAGATCATTGAGGTCTCGACGGATTGTTTGAGGGCTAACCTCAAAGTGTTCGACGAGTTCTTCAGTACTGACATATCCCTGAAGACGCACAAGTTCCACTATTGCATCATGTCTCTGGGTTTGTTTCACAGCGTTAGCCTCTAATTATTAAAATGTTTTATCTGGAGCTCTGGTGTTTAAAACTGTGTCTATTATCCCATACTCCCATTAATAAGCCGATAATTAACCCTGAAGTATGTGCGGCATTGGCGATATGCATGCCTAAAACATCGAAATAACCGAAAAAAAGCCAGATAATGGAAAAAATCATTAACCCTCGAGGAACGCTAATGCCACTTTCAGGGCGACGTTCACCCGTTAACCACACATAACTGACAAGAGCATAGACAACACCGGATAATCCGCCAAAGTTGTTTTCACTAAATAGCGATTGTCCCCAGTTACTAAACAGCGCAGAGACCAGTAAGATAGTGAGTAACTTACCCGTCCCAAGTTTTCGCTCTACTTGCCCAGCCAAAAACCACCAGAGCGCAAGGTTGAAACCAATATGTGATAGCGAAAAGTGCACCAATGCAGGGCTAAACCAGCGCCAAAGCTCAGTTTGTTGGTCGCCAATAGGCCATGCCAAATAACGTAGAACTTCACGGGCATCAGTCATTTCTACCCAAAGATATACAACAACCGATAACAAAATAACAGCGATAGTTAAAGGGCCAGATTGCTCTTTAAGATAACCCCAAGTTAGGTAATTGCGATATTGAAATTGAGTATCTGCGCTTCCTGTGTGCCAACTGGCTTCTAGGTAGCGGGGGTGATTTGGGTCTTGTAGAAAAATATCTAATTCTTTTTGGACTTGAGGTTGAAGCTGCTCATCTTCTAGCCAAAGCTCAAAGACGGCTTGTTCCTGTGATGGCTTTATTTTTAGGTGAATATTTTTGCTCGCCATATAGTCAACAAAAGCTTGCGCCATTCTGGGATTAGCAAAGGAGGTGATGTGGATCATGAATGCGTTTTCTCATCTAGAGAGCCGTAACGGCTTGTGGATATTCCCTTAACCATGCTTCAAATCCACCATTGATGCTATACACCGATTCAAAGCCTATGTTGATCAGATACTGTGCAGCACCTTGGCTACTATGCCCATGGTAACACATCACCATAACAGGTTGTTCGTAATCCGTTTGTTCTAGAAATTGGCTCAGTGACTCATTGGTGAGGTGATAGGCCCCACTAGCATGGCCTGCACGAAAACTTTGTGGGTCTCGCACATCTACCAGTATGGCGGTGCCGTCTAACCAATGTTGATAGGCTTGCTCTGGTGTTAATGTTTCAAAATGGTCCATAAAATACCAAATACAGTAAGTAACAACCCATAAAAGGTTAAATGATAGGCACCCGTAAAGAACCGAGTGCCAAATATTCGTGGTATTGATTAGTAGAAAGAGTGCTCGCCACGTTGGTGCTCAGTCAGGTCTTTAACGCCTTTTAACTCACCTACAAACATTTTGAGAAGTTCTTTTTCGATACCTTCTTTAAGGGTGACATCGACCATTGAACAACCGTTACAGCCGCCACCAAATTGCAGAATTGCAAAGCCTTCATCGGTGATTTCCATCAGGGAAACACGGCCACCGTGGCTGGCAAGTTGTGGGTTAATTTGTGACTGTAAAACATACTCAACACGCTCAATTAATGGTGCGTCATCAGAGACTTTACGCATTTTGGCGTTCGGTGCTTTTAATGTCAGTTGTGAGCCGAGTTGGTCGGTGACGAAGTCAATTTCGGCATCATCCAAGAAAGGGGCGCTAATTTCATCAACATAAGCAGATAACTTCTCGAACTTTAGTTCTTTATCTGTGGCTTCAACGGCACCCGGAGGGCAGTACGACACACCGCACTCAGCGGTTGGCGTGCCTGGGTTGATAACAAAAACACGGATTTGAGTTCCTGGCTCTTGATTTTCCAACAACTTGGCAAAATGAGCCTGTGCTGCTTCAGTAATATTAATCATAATCATTTGCTCAATAATAGTTGACTGCTTTAGTTGGTTATAATACGCCCATTTACCCCTTTCCTACAAGGTGCGACACAGTGACCATGCATCAACAGTATGCGCTCCCGCACAAATCAACAATTGTGCTGCACTATTCATGGTAGAACCTGTTGTAATAACATCATCAATAACAGCAACATGTAGGTTTGAAACCGAACTGTTTAAGGTAAATGCTCCCTTTAGGTTATTTCGGCGATACTCACGTTTTAGTGTAGTCTGTGCCAGTGTAGCACGACTACGCAATAATGAATTTTGCGAATAGGGAATATTTAACCATCTGGACAAATTTTCACCTATTAATGCCATATGGTCAAATCCTCTCCACCATAGGCGGTGACGATGCAGTGGAATGGTGATGATTAAGTCTGGTTTTTGCCATTGTTGTTGGCGATAACCTGTGAGCCAAAATAATGCAAAAATACGTGCTAAAGTAGAAGCAAGCTGAGGTTGTTTTTGAAATTTAAAACGATGAATTAACATACGTAAAGCGGCTTGGTATGGGGTTACAGTGATAATTCTTTGCCATGAGGGAGGGCTCTTTAGGCAGCGTCCACATTCCATGGTCGGCTGCTCACAGGGTAAAGCGCAGCGTAAACAGCAGGTTGGCATTTTAGGTAGTCCTTTGAGGCAAAAATGGCAAATCCCCTGGTGAGATAATTTTAGTGATTGATGGCATAGCCAGCAGCCCCCCTCCATTGTTAGCATAGTAGCGTCCCGTTAAAACGAATTGGCAAATAAATGAATGAAGAGAGTGTAACGATGGCAAAGTTATATTGGCAGACCGTTGGTGAAGGTAAACAAGATCTTGTGTTGCTGCACGGATGGGGGCTGAATGCGCAAGTCTGGCAAACAATTATTCCGCGAATCGCTTCGCACTTTCGGGTTCATTTGGTTGACCTTCCGGGGTATGGGCGGAGCCAAGGTTTCTCCCCCATGAATATTCAATCGATGGCGAATATTTTGTGGGAGCATGCCCCTAAAAACGCGATTTGGCTTGGTTGGTCACTTGGTGGGCTAGTTGCAAGCCGTATCGCGCTTGACCATCCCTATGAAGTTAAAGGGCTCATTACGGTTGCTTCCTCCCCGTGTTTTAAAGCCGAAGAAAACGGTTGGGCAGGGATCCGGCCAGAGGTTTTATTGGGTTTCGAGCAGCAACTTTCGGCCGATTTTCATCGCACAGTCGAGCGTTTTTTAGCATTGCAGACATTAGGGACAGAAAGCGCCAGAAACGACGCAAAAACCTTGAAATCTGTGGTACTCGAACAGCCTATTCCAACGGTTGAAACGTTAAATGCAGGGCTTGAATCATTGCGTACCGAAGATTTGCGCGAGGAATTAAAACAGTTACCGATCCCCTTCTTACGCATTTATGGCTATCTCGATGGCTTGGTACCGCGCAAAATAGTGCCAAGTTTAGATGAGCTGTATCCGAATTCGCCATCCGTGATTATGCGCAATAGCGCTCACGCGCCATTTATTTCTCATCCTGATGAGTTTTGTGAATACCTGTTGGATTTTCAAAGTCGTATTGAGGAATAAATAAAAAAATCAGCCTAATTCGAGGCTGATTTTTTTTGTGGTGTGCTTATTATTTGATTTTATACACAAAATGAGTGCAATCAGTACTTTCAGGGCAGCCTTTACAGCTACTGCCTGTTAAACAAGCACTGATATCAACTTGTTCAATTTTCTCTAAGCTGACGAGCTTCTCAACCATCGCTTGAATCAATGGAATTGGTGTATTTAGCTGCTCACTGAGTAGCGCGATGTCAGCTTGCCCATATAAGGCGATTAAATCTCTTACCTGTAGCAAGCTGGTCATCGTTTTATTCCTTAGTGGCAAGCATCGCTTGAACAGCCAGAACATTGCTCGGCGGTTCTGTTTTTGATGTTGAAGGTTACGCGGCTACGCATGCGACGTAAGAATATGAACAAGGCAAGGTTGAACAGAACAACCGCGGCTATAGTAATCAAGCTACTTTGTGGGTGTTCACTGAATGTGGCGACTTGGTAAAACAGAGCTGCAAGGCTATAAGCCACATTCAAGCCCCACAGAATGGAGAAGCTCATCCAACTTTTGTTGGTTTCACGTGCGATAGCCCCCATCACAGAGACACAAGGCACATACAGCAAGACGAAGATCAGGTAGCTATAGGCTGCAATCCCTGAGCCAAATTTCGCGGCCATGGTGCCCATTGAGCCGGATTCCATCTCTCCATCGCCTTTACTAGCTTCGATAGGGTTCGATAACGCGCTTAAGGTAAAGGTCTCTTTTAAGCTATCCCAAGTTTCAGAAACCGCATCTCCCAGCTCTTCCCATAAGTTGAAAGATTCTGCATCAAACGGCTCAGAAGTAATGGCTTCAGCGGTATACAGGGTGTTTAGTGTACCCACTACCACCTCTTTGGCCATCGCCCCGGTAATCAACCCAACAGTTGCTTGCCAGTTATCAGCATGCACGCCAATTGGCTGTAAAGCCGGGGTTATCACTTTGCTGACAGAAGCCAGTGCGGAGTCATTAATATTATCAACAGGCTTACCAGAGAAAGAAAAGCTATTTAATGCGCCAATAAAGATACTGGCAACGATGATAACTTTACCTGCACGCACTACGAAGCCTTTGAGGCGTTGCCATGTTTGAATCAGCAGTGTTTTGATGTGCGGTACATGGTAAACTGGAAGCTCCATAATAAATGGAGAGGCTTCGCCACGCATCAGGGTATGTTTGAGTAGTAACCCAGTTAAGATAGCGACAACAATCCCTAAAATATAGAGTGAAAAGACCACGCTGGCCCCATTTTTGCCGAAGAAAGCGGCCGCAAAAACAGCGAAAATGGCCAGTCTTGCCCCACAAGACATAAACGGTGCCATTAAGACCGTAATTAGCCTTTCGCGCGGTGCATCGAGAGTGCGTGCGCCCATAATCGACGGTACGTTACAGCCAAAACCGACAATCAAAGGCACGAAAGATTTACCCGGTAAACCTAAGGCTTGCATGAGGCGGTCCATCACGAAAGCAGCTCGCGCCATATAGCCCGAATCTTCCAGTATTGAAAGAAACAGATACATCATCCCAATTTGTGGCACTAACGGTAAAACCGTGTTAATACCGCCACCAACACCTTGGGCAAGGAAAATAGTTAGCCAATCAGGGAAGCTAAAGTAGGCACCAACCCACTGAATACCATGAATAAATATCGCTTCTGACGCACCTTCAAAGAAGGGTTGTAAGGCGCCACCGATGTTGATGGCTAAAACGAACATCAAATACATCACAAACAAGAAAATAGGTACGCCGAGCCAACGGCTCAGAATAAATTTATCCAGTGATTGTGTTAGTCGATTTGGTTCAGCGGCACTATTGTTAATCGCAGCATTGCAAATGGTCGCAATAGATTGATAACGTGCGTCGGCAATGAGTAATTCGGGTTCTTCGTTTAAGCTTTCTTTCAGTGTTTGGCGTATCGCCAGCAATTGTCCTTCAGATATTTCTGCGCGTTGGCGGCTATAGATATCCCCTTCGAGGATCTGCAATGCTAACCAGCGGCGTTGCTGGTGGCTAAATTGTTGTGCTGAAATTTGTTCAGATAATGAATCTACAGCTTGTAATAATTGTGCTGGATACTCTACAAGAGCTTGTTGGTTGTTTTGTGGATGTGTATCAATGGTTTTTTTCAGTTTATCGATACCCGTTGCTCGAGTTGAAACCATTGGGATCACAGGACAACCGAGCTGTTTTTCTAACTCAGCAATATTAATATCAATATGTTGGCTTTGAGCGATATCCAACATATTCAAGGCGACAATACATGGAACGCCTAACTCGACTAATTGCAATGTCAGGTAGAGGTTACGCTCTAAGTTGGATGCATCGACAACATTAATGAGCATGTCTGCCTCACCACTTAAAATAAAGTAGCAGGCGATTTGTTCGTCAAGAGAGGTTTGCTCAGAAATGGTGGTCAAAGAATAGGTGCCGGGTAGGTCAACAAGCTCGATTTTATGGTCATCTGTATGGAAGCGGCCCACTTTTCGTTCAACAGTGACCCCCGCCCAGTTACCGACCCGCTGCCTTGACCCTGTGAGCTGGTTGAATAAGGTCGTTTTGCCTGCATTGGGGTTACCAATTAAGCCGATAGTTAATCGTTTCATAGTGTTTGCCAATAATAAAAAAGAAATACTTAAACGGTGGTCGCTTCATCTAGATTGAGTAGAGCAAGATCTTTTTTACGCAGCACTAAGCTGACGCGGTGAGTTTCTATTTGAACAGGATCACCAAAAGGCGCTAAGCGCACCACTTTAAAGACAGAACCCGGAAGTAAACCGAGTGAGAGTAGTTTTTGTCGGTATGCAGGACTGATTTCTGGAGAGAAACCAAGTATTTTGTAACTGCATTGAGGAAGTATTGCCATAGTGTCTTCCTAATCATTTAATTAATAATGATATCGATGACAATTGTTAAAGAGTGCAATTGCTCAGGTAAATAAGGTCGCCAAACAAAAATAAATCTAATTAACAATGAGAATCATAATCATCCACCTTTTGTTATATTTAGCCTCTTTTTTCGTCAATTTGACTTGATGTGGATCAACGAAGCATTGAGTTTACGGTGTTCCGCTAGCGAAATTAATGGTGGAGTCAGTGAAGAGAAGGGGGCTGAATTATACTCAATACATTGTTTGATTTAATCAATAACAGCATTATTTATTGAAATAGGCGCCACAATAGGTACATTGCGATGCCTATAAAGAAAGTTAACGTTTCTTACCGAATGCCGCGGCAAGGGCATCACTCATGGCGCTGTTACCCGAAGATGCGTTGTTTTGGCGTGAGTTACCTCTTGATTGAGGCGCTTTACGTGTATTTTTATCCTGTTCAGGGGCTGCACGGCGAGGAGAACTATTAGAATCCCCCGCTTGTTCATCTAAACGCATCGTTAGCGCAATACGTTTGCGTGCAATGTCCACATCTAACACTTTGACTTTTACAATGTCGCCTGCTTTTACCACCTTGTGTGGGTCTTCGACATAACTATTTGAAAGTGAAGAAATATGAACTAAACCGTCTTGGTGAACACCAATATCCACAAAAGCACCGAAGTTGGTCACATTGGTGACTGCACCTTCTAAAATCATGCCAGAAGTCAGGTCATTCATGGTTTCGACACCTTCGGCGAAGGTGGCAGTTTTAAACTCAGGACGTGGGTCACGCCCCGGTTTTTCTAACTCTTTAATGATATCAGTGACGGTTGGAACCCCGAATTGCTCAGTGGTGAAATCACGTGGGCTCAAGGCATTAAGGACTTGTGAGTTACCCATAATTTCTTTGAGTGGCTGGCGGACAGACTCAAGAATTTTTTCAACAATCGGGTAAGCTTCAGGGTGAACAGTAGAAGCATCTAACGGGTTTTTACCATCAGTGATACGTAAGAAGCCCGCGCATTGTTCAAAGGCTTTTGGCCCAAGACGTGCAACTTTGAGCAACTGCTTTCTATCACTAAATTGGCCATTTTGGTCACGCCAATCTACCACGTTTTGCGCAATCATTTTGCTTAGACCGGCAACGCGAGTCAGTAAGGCAACGGAAGCGGTATTCAAATCAACACCAACCGAGTTTACACAGTCCTCGACGACTGCATCGAGTTTACGCGCTAATTGTGTTTGGCTGACATCATGTTGATATTGGCCAACCCCAATGGATTTAGGGTCAATTTTCACTAATTCAGCCAGCGGGTCTTGTAGGCGACGAGCAATGGATACGGCACCGCGCAACGACACATCTAAGCTTGGAAATTCTAACGCTGCAAGTTCAGAGGCCGAATAAACAGAAGCCCCAGCTTCGCTGACAATCACTTTCTGTGCAGTGACTTCAGGGTATTGTTTTTGGACTTCAGCAAAGAAACGTTCCGTTTCACGAGAAGCGGTGCCGTTACCAATTGCCACTAATTCAACATTGTGTTTTTGGCAAAGTGCGGCCACGATGGTTGCTGCTTTTGCGGCTTGCCCGGTATGTGGGTAAATCGTGTCGGTAGCAATTAATTTACCTGTCGCATCGACGACTGCTACTTTTACCCCAGTACGCAAGCCAGGGTCTAAGCCCATGGTGGCACGCATTCCCGCTGGCGCCGCCATCAGTAAGTCACTGAGGTTACGCGCAAACACGTTAATAGCTTCCTCTTCAGCTTTTTCGCGCAGTGAGCTCATCACTTCGGTTTCTAAGTGCAGTAATATTTTGACGCGCCATGTCCAACTGATCACAGCTTTACGCCATTGGTCAGCAGGCGCATTGTTTAAACGAACATCTAAATGGCGGGTAATAATTTCTTCACAGTAACTCTCTTTTGGCGGTTCATCGAACTGAGGGTCACAGTTTAATGAAAGCTGTAAAATACCTTCGTTACGACCACGGAACATCGCAAGGGCTCGGTGAGAAGGCACCTGAGCAACGGGTTCGTGATGTTCAAAGTAGTCACTAAATTTCACCCCTTCTTCTTGCTTACCTTCAGCAACAACAGAAACAAGGTGGGCATTTTTCCAAATATAGTCACGAACTTTCGCTAAAAGAGCCGCATCTTCGGCGAAACGTTCCATAAGGATGTAGCGAGCACCATCTAAAGCGCCTTTAACGTCAGCCACACCTTTATCCGCATCGATATAGGTTTTAGCGAGTTCATCAGGTGACTGGTTTGGGTCATTCCACAGGGTATCTGCTAAAGGCTCGAGCCCTGCTTCAATAGCAATTTGCCCGCGGGTGCGACGTTTTGGTTTATAAGGAAGATACAGGTCTTCAAGTTCGGTTTTATTGAGCGTCGTGTCAATAGCGGAGGCAAGCTCTGGTGTCAATTTACCTTGTTCTTCTATCGACTTGAGGATGGTTTGCTTACGGTCATTTAATTCACGCAAGTACCCTAAACGGCTTTCTAACTGGCGAAGCTGAGTATCGTCCAACCCACCGGTAACCTCTTTACGGTAACGTGCAATAAACGGGACAGTATTTCCTTCATCTAATAGCGTGATTGCAGAAAAAACTTGTTTCGGCTGGGCTTGCAGTTCCGCTGCAATAATTTGGCTTAGAGTTTCATTCATGTCGAGTTTCAATACCTACTGTTTAAATACCTACTGGAAGAACAGTTAAAAATTTATTGCACTGTTATACTTGGTGGTAACGAGAATTTCCAGACTGAATTTGAGCCTATTGGTAGGAAAGTCTCAGATTATGTTCTATAAAATATTATAATTATGGGTTCCATTGGCTAATATTTGAAGGTTATGACTAAAAGTCTTTTAATTACACGTGAAGGTTGGGATGCGTTAGATAAAGAATTGAAGTACCTGTGGAAGGATGAACGTCCTCGGGTGACTCAATCTGTTTCAGAGGCCGCAGCTCAAGGGGATCGCTCAGAAAATGCAGAATACATTTACGGCAAAAAAAGGTTGCGTGAAATTGATAGACGCATCCGTTTTTTATCCAAAAGGCTAGATCAATTAAGAATTATTGAGCCTGATCCTCGCCAAGAAGGCCGTGTCTTTTTTGGCGCATGGGTTAAACTAGAAGATGAAAATGAAAATATCAGAATATTCCGTATCGTCGGTGCTGATGAATTCAACCCGACAAAACAATGGATTTCAATTGATTCTCCCGTAGCGCGAGCCTTGATAGGCAAACAGGTTGATGATGAAATAACAGTAAATACGCCAGGAGGGCAGGTGACTTATTTTGTATTAGAAATAAGTTATCGGCCACTAACCTTCTGAAGTGTAAAATGATTCATTAAATCCCATGTTAGTGGTAAATTAGTGAGCATTAATATTGTTTTACTTACATTCATTAAAAAAATAATTTGAAAGATGCACATCTTGAGGGCTACAAAATGCAGGAAAGTTATAAGGTTCTTGTCGTCGATGATGATATGCGTTTACGTGCGCTGCTGGAACGCTATCTCACTGAGCAGGGTTTTCAGGTAAGAAGTGCTGCAAACGCTGAACAGATGGACAGAATCCTGACAAGGGAATCTATTCACCTGATCGTCTTAGATTTAATGCTACCGGGCGAAGATGGCTTATCAATTTGTCGTCGCTTACGTAGTCAAAATAACCCAATTCCAATTATTATGGTGACAGCGAAAGGCGAAGAAGTGGATCGCATCGTTGGCTTAGAAATTGGTGCGGACGACTATATTCCCAAACCTTTTAATCCACGGGAATTGCTAGCTCGTATTCGTGCGGTATTACGTCGTCAAGCTAATGAATTACCAGGTGCGCCATCTCAAGATGATGCGATAATTACCTTTGGTAAATTCAAATTAAATCTTGGAACGCGAGAAATGTTCCAAGGCGATGAAAATATGCCGTTAACTAGCGGTGAATTCGCGGTGTTAAAAGTATTAGTTTCCTATCCAAGGGAACCGTTGTCGCGTGACAAGCTAATGAGCTTAGCCCGGGGCCGTGAGTACAGTGCGATGGAACGTTCTATTGATGTTCAAATCTCACGTTTGCGTCGCATGGTTGAAGAAGACCCAGCACATCCTCGTTATATTCAGACGGTTTGGGGATTGGGTTATGTGTTTGTTCCGGATGGAAGTAAAGCATGAAGCGACTGAGGTTTTCAAGGCGTAGTACATTTTCTCGCTCGTTATTTTTATTTGTAGCCTTACTGTTTGCGAGCCTCGTAACCAGCTATATGGTTGTGTTGAATTTTGTTGTGATGCCTAGCTTACAACAATTCAATAAGGTATTGGCATACGAAGTAAGAACATTAATGACAGAGAAAATGGTTCTACAAGATGTAACCTCAGTGCGGGTATCTCCCGCGTTACGTAAGAAAATCTACAATGAATTGGGGATCACTTTTTATGCACATTCAGCAGCGATGGAAGAAGGGCTGAATTGGGCGAAAGAGTATGATTTCCTAAGTGAACATATGTCGGAATATATTGGTGGCAAGGCGAGTGTTCACCTCGAATTGGGCCGAGAGTACCCCATTCTATGGTTAACGTCTTATCTTGCACCTGATATTTGGGTTCGAGTTCCACTGACTGAAATTGGCCAGAACCAGTTCTCCCTTGTTTTTCGCTATACATTAACGATTTTTCTCACAATTTTTGCGGGGGTATGGCTGTATATACGTTACCAAAACAAGCCGTTGCTTGAATTGGAGTACCACGCAGGTGAAGTCGGTAAAGGGGTGATTTTGCCCCCAATGCAGGAAAAAGGTGCCACCGAGGTCAGGGCCGCCATCCGTTCTTTTAACCATATGGCTACAGGGATTAAAACCTTAGAAAACGACCGAACTGTCTTAATGGCAGGGGTAAGCCATGACCTAAGAACCCCCTTAACTCGTATTCGTTTAGCAACAGAAATGATGAGCCCAGAAGATAGCTATCTGGCTGAATCCATTAATAAAGATATTGAAGAGTGCGATGCAATTATCGGCCAATTCATGTCTTACCTGAAAACGGGTCAAGAAATGGATATGGAATTCTGTGACCTTAACGCTATCTTGATGGAAGCAGTGAACTCAGAAAGCAGCGTCGTCGGCGAAATTGAAACCGCACTTGAGCCAGGCTCAATGATTGTGAATGGTAACCCATTAGCGATAAAACGTGCTATTACAAATATGATAGTCAATGCATATCGTTATGGTAATGGCTGGATCAAGGTCAGTAGCGGTAAGACTGAAGACTCAGTTTGGTTCCAAGTAGAAGATGACGGTGCAGGTATCAAAGAAGAAGATATTCACCGCCTATTCCAGCCATTTGTTCAAGGTGAGAAAGCTCGCAGCAACAAAGGAACAGGGTTAGGTCTGGCGATTATTCGCCGAATTGTCGATGCCCACGAAGGGAGTATTGAGATCCATAAGAGTGAGCGTGGTGGGTTTGCGATTAGGGCTCTACTTCCCCTCAAAGAAAAAGAAGACTAAATACTCTTCACACTTTGCGCCGCAGCGTTGTTGGCTGCGTTCGGCTACTC
>NZ_JAMPSX010000020.1:0-113903 GCF_028484875.1 Providencia sp. PROV032 | reverse complement strand
AGGTCATATACTTGTGTATGCTCCCCGAGCTATCCTCTCTGGCCGCCTAGCTGCGACACAAATTGTTTTGAGTATTGTTTTAGGGTTGCAGGATAAAAATATTTTTCGCTTTTATGACAGTCTGTCATTTTTCTTTTTGACATCAACTTTGAAATAATAATTTTTTAACCATTTGAATTGTATAGCATAAAATCTAATCCATCTTCGTTTTTGTTTCCTCGCCAGTGAAAAAATCAGCAATTGTCATAAAACTGTCATAAAAACGACATGTTGTCGTAACGAAATTGTCCTATTTTTCCTACCGTGACATACACCCAACAATTTTATACTTGATTGTTTCTATACATCCCCGGAGGGATTATGAAAATGACGCGTACCACCTTAGCAAGCGTAATGGCAGCAACTTTATCTCTGACTGCAATGTCTTCTTTTGCTGCTACCAGCCTGACCGGAGCTGGCGCGACCTTTCCTGCTCCTGTTTATGCGAAGTGGGCAGACTCTTATCAGAAAGAAACAGGTAATAAAGTAAACTATCAGGGGATTGGTTCTTCTGGTGGTGTCAAACAAATTAATGCAAAAACAGTTGATTTCGGTGCATCTGATGCCCCATTGACTGATGAAAAACTCAAAGAAGATGGCTTATTCCAGTTCCCAACCGTGATTGGTGGTGTTGTACTGGCAGTGAACGTGAAAGGCATCGAATCTGGCCAGTTAACGTTAGATGGCAACACGTTAGGTGACATCTATTTAGGCAAAATCACTAAATGGAATGACCCAGCAATCGCTAAATTAAACCCAAATGTTAACCTACCAGACCAAACAATTGCAGTTGTAAGACGTTCTGACGGTTCTGGAACTACATTCGTATTTACTAGCTACTTAGCAAAAGTCAGTGCAAGCTGGAAATCAGACGTTGGTGCGGGTTCAACCGTTAATTGGCCGAAAAATAGCGTAGGCGGTAAAGGAAATGATGGCGTTGCTGCTTTCGTACAGCGTTTACCGGGTTCTATCGGTTATGTTGAATATGCTTACGCAAAACAGAACAACCTTGCGTATACTAAATTAATCTCTGCCGATGGCGAAGCGGTTTCACCAACAGGTGAAAGTTTCAGCGCAGCAGCGAAGAAAGTTGACTGGTCTAAATCTTTTGCTCAAGATTTAACAAACCGTGATGGTGCGAATGCGTGGCCGATTACTTCAACCACATTCATCTTAGTTCACAAGCAGCAAGCGAATGCGGAAAAAGGCAAAGCGGTTCTCGATTTCTTCAACTGGGCTTATGACAAAGGTGGTAAACAAGCGGAAGCATTAGATTACGCAATTCTACCTCAAGAAGTCGTGGCTGCAGTACGTACTGCATGGAAAACAGAAGTTAAAGATAGCCAAGGTAAAGCATTATTCTAGGTGAACTTAGCTTTTTTAAGTGCACTTAGGGTTGGAAATGGCGGGTAAGTGCTGAGGAACAGGACTTACCCGTTCATCGTTGTAACGCAATCCTGTAGATAAAGAACAGGAATGAAATGAGAACAAAGCGCATGGCCGAGAAAACAACGGCATTTAGAGCTCCCAGCAAATCAGGTGATGTGATTTTTAGTGCACTGGTAAAGATTGCCGCGCTCATCACTTTGTTAATGCTCGGAGGCATTATTATTTCCCTTATTTTTGCATCTTGGCCAAGTATGCAAAAGTTTGGGTTTTCGTTTTTATGGACTAAAGAATGGGATGCTCCGGCGGAAGAATTCGGTGCCCTTGTGCCTATTTATGGCACTATCGTTACATCGTTAATTGCTCTGATTATCGCTGTTCCTGTTAGTTTTGGTATAGCGCTATTCCTAACAGAACTGGCTCCCAATTGGCTAAAACGTCCGCTTGGTATCGCGATTGAACTCCTTGCTGCTATCCCTAGTATCGTTTATGGGATGTGGGGGTTATTTGTCTTTGCACCCCTGTTTGCAGAATATTTCCAAGAACCAGTTGGTAATGTAATGTCGAGTGTACCGATTGTCGGTGAACTATTTTCAGGGCCTGCATTCGGGATCGGTATTTTAGCTGCGGGGATTATCCTCGCGATTATGATTATTCCCTACATTGCGTCCGTGATGCGCGATGTATTTGAACAAACGCCTGTGATGATGAAAGAGTCAGCTTACGGCATTGGTTGTACGACATGGGAAGTGATTTGGAATATCGTGCTGCCGTATACCCGCAATGGGGTTATTGGTGGTGTGATGTTAGGCCTTGGCCGTGCGCTGGGTGAAACCATGGCGGTGACTTTCGTGATTGGTAATACTTACCAACTTGATAGCGCATCACTGTTTATGCCTGGAAACAGTATCACCTCGGCACTGGCAAATGAGTTTGCGGAAGCAGAGAGTGGCTTGCATACCTCGGCCTTGATGGAACTTGGACTTATCCTGTTTGTTATCACTTTCATTGTGTTAGCAATTTCCAAGTTGATGGTCATGCGTCTTGCGAAGAATGAGGGCCGTTAATATGTCGATATCTCAACCTATTGCAGTGAATGAAAAAGAGCGAGCACGCCGTCAAGCGTGGCGTCGTCAAGTTAACAGAATGGCGCTATTTGTCTCAATGTTAACCATGGCTTTCGGTTTGTTCTGGTTAGTGTGGATTTTATTTTCTACAGTCACTAAAGGGATTGATGGCATGTCTCTCAATCTATTTACTGAAATGACTCCACCACCGAATACGGAAGGTGGTGGGTTGGCAAATGCCATCGTAGGAAGTGGTTTATTAATCTTATGGGCGACGGTTATTGGTACGCCTTTAGGGATTTTAGCGGGAATTTATTTAGCAGAGTATGGCCGTAAGTCATGGTTAGCTTCAGTTACCCGATTTATTAATGACGTTTTATTATCAGCTCCATCAATCGTTGTAGGGTTGTTTGTGTACACCATTGTGGTTGCACAAATGCAGCACTTCTCGGGTTGGGCTGGGGTCGTGGCGCTTGCATTGCTGCAAATTCCAATTGTTATCCGAACTACTGAAAACATGTTGAAATTAGTTCCAGATAGCTTGCGTGAAGCTGCTTATGCACTTGGCACACCAAAATGGAAAATGATTTTATCTATTACGCTAAAAGCGTCTGTGTCAGGAATTATCACTGGGATCTTGCTAGCGATTGCGCGTATAGCGGGGGAAACCGCACCGCTGCTGTTTACTTCACTGTCGAATCAGTTCTGGAGTACAGACATGAGCGAACCCATTGCTAACTTACCGGTGACAATCTTCAAATTTGCAATGAGCCCATTCTCTGAATGGCAAGAGCTTGCATGGGCAGGGGTTCTTTTAATTACCCTATGTGTCCTGCTCATTAACATCATTGCACGTGTTGTTTTCGCACAGAAAAAACACTAAGCGCCAGATAAATAAAGATTTAGAGAGAAAAGCAAACCATGATTAATGCAAACGATATTGCAAATAGTAAAATTAAAGTCCGTGACCTCAACTTCTATTATGGCAAGTTTCACGCACTGAAAAATATCTCTTTAGACATTGAAAAAAATAAAGTAACTGCATTTATCGGCCCATCAGGCTGTGGTAAATCGACGTTATTACGCACCTTCAATAAAATGTATGAATTGTATGGCGAGCAGCGCGCAGAAGGTGAAATTTTACTGGATGGCCAAAACATCCTGACTGATAAACAAGATATCGCACTGCTACGTGCAAAAGTCGGCATGGTATTCCAGAAACCAACCCCATTCCCGATGTCAATCTACGATAATATTGCATTTGGTGTGCGTTTATTTGAAAAGTTATCTCGTGTGGAAATGGATGAACGCGTGCAGTGGGCGCTAACAAAGGCTGCGTTATGGAATGAAACCAAAGATAAGTTACACCAAAGTGGTTATAGCTTGTCGGGTGGACAGCAGCAGCGTCTTTGTATTGCTCGTGGTATTGCTATTCGCCCAGAGGTTCTATTATTGGATGAACCTTGTTCTGCTCTTGACCCTATTTCAACGGGTCGAATTGAAGAACTGATTAGTGAATTAAAATCAGAATACACCGTGGTGATTGTTACCCACAATATGCAACAAGCTGCACGCTGTTCTGACTATACGGCTTTCATGTATCTAGGGGAGTTAGTTGAGTTTAACCATACTGACAAAATGTTTACTACCCCAGAGATGAAGCAAACTGAAGATTATATTACTGGCCGCTACGGTTGATATGGAGCCGACGATGGATACGCTGAATCACAACAAACATATATCGGGGCAGTTCAATGCTGAACTGGAACATATCCATACTGAATTAATGACAATGGGAGGGCTGGTCGAAGAACAGCTCACCAAAGCCATTACGGCCATGCATAATCAGGATGAAGCTCTGGCGCGTGAAGTTATCGAAAATGACCATAAAGTCAATATGATGGAAGTGGCCATTGATGAAGAATGCGTTAAGATCATTGCGAAGCGCCAACCAACAGCGAGTGACTTGCGTCTGATTATGGCGATTTCGAAAACCATTGCTGAGCTAGAAAGAATCGGTGATGTTGCGGACAAAATTTGCCAAACTGCATTGGAGAAATTCTCTCATCAACATCAGCCCCTGTTAGTGAGCTTAGAATCATTAGGCCGCCACACAGTACAAATGCTACATGATGTATTAGATGCATTCGCACGAATGGATCTCGAGGAAGCTATTCGTATCTACCGTGAAGATGAGAAAGTTGACCAAGAGTATGAAGGTATCGTGCGCCAATTGATGACTTATATGATGGAAGACCCGAGAACGATCCCGAGCGTATTAACAGCACTATTCTGCGCTCGTTCAATTGAACGTATCGGTGACCGTTGCCAAAATATCTGTGAGTTTATTTTCTACTATGTGAAGGGGCAGGATTTCCGTCATGTGGGGGGAGATAGTCTTGAAAAGATGCTAACGAACAAATAAATGCTCGTCATATTTCGTACTGTGGCGGTGTTGGCTTCGCTCGGCTACTCGGGTCACATACTGGTGTATGCTCCCCGAGATATCCTTGCTTGCCGCCTAGCCACAATACGAACTATTTAGAGCATAAACGCTGGTCATATTTCGTGCTGTGGCGGTGTTGGCTTCGCTCGGTGATTCGGGGCACATACTGATGTATGCTCCCCGAAATATCCTAGCTTGGTGCCTAGCCGCAACACGAACATGGGGTTACTTCAAATTGTGGTGGTACTGCACCACAAACTACCGACTTTCTTCTTGCTCAATAAGAGTCTATTGATGGTTTAACCATGTTTGGGGCGCTTTGTTATCAAGGCGGCCCTTTTTTGTTTATTTGTATATGTCATTTTGGCATAAATATATTATTTAATATTATTTCAAGTGCTAAGCAATAATTGATAGCGTGTGATGGTCGATTTACAAAAATTTACCGTCAGGGGTATTCAATGAAAGCTCGTATTCTAACAACTGTTTTACTTACAGGTTTAGCGCTGACAGCGAATGTCGCTAGCGCAGATAAATTGGATGATATCAAACAAGCGGGTGTGATCCGTATTTCGGTATTTGATAGCAACCCACCATTTGGTTTTATTGATCCAAAAACTAAAAAGTTAGCGGGTTATGATGTTGATATAGCACAAGAAATAGCAGATAGTCTAGGGGTTAAGCTTGAGCTTCGTCCTACTAACCCAGCAAACCGTATTCCACTCCTGACTTCAGGTAAAGTTGACCTAATCGGTGCCAACTTTACCATTACAGATGAACGCGCAAAACAGGTTGATTTTTCTATCCCTGATTTTGCGACAGGCCAAAAATTTATTGCTCGCAAAGGTGTATTAAAAACACCTGACGACATCAAACCACTACGCATTGGTGCAGATAAAGGCACCGTGCAGGAAGTCACTTTACGTGAACGTTTCCCTGACACAAAAGTGATTTCTTATGACGATACCCCGCAAGCGTTCGCGGCACTGCGCAATGGTAACGTCCAAGCTATCACTCAAGATGATGCAAAACTGGTGGGCTTATTAGGTAATTTACCTGAAAAAGTGAAGGCAGATTTTGAAATTTCTCCATTTAGCCTAACGAAAGAGTACCAAGCATTGGCAGCAAGCAAAGGCGAAACGCGTTTGGTTGAAAACGTCAACGAAACACTGTTGAAACTGGAAAAAGAGGGTAAAGCTGAGGTGATCTATAACCGTTGGTTTGGGCCAGATACCAAAGCCGCACAGCCACGCGGAGACTTTAAATTCGCACCTCTGAGTGAGCAACAGCCACAGTCTTAATGGGGAACGGTAAGTACTCAGTGATTTCAAGCCCCGCACTCTGTGTGGGGTTCTTGGTTATAAGGGATGAGTTTTTAATCACAAGCTGTGAAAGCAATAGGTCGTGAGCCATGTTTGAAAAATTTTTAAATGGTGATTTTTGGTCTGCTCATTTATTGGCACCGCAATATCTAGAGTGGTTTGGCTACGGCTTTTTGATCACCGTTTGGATCTCGATTTGTACTATTATTGCAGCGACGGCATTGGGCTTTATCGTTGCATCAGCAAAGGATAGCCAAATTGCACCTGTACGTTGGGCCGTGAATATCTATATCTCTATTTTCAGAAATACGCCTTTGTTGGTGCAGCTATTTTTTTGGTATTTCGCTTCCGGTGAAATTTTACCGTCTGTTGTGATGGAGTGGCTTAATACCCCCCATGAGATCCATTTACTTGGAATAACTGTGGGTTGGCCGTCATTTGAATTTTTAGCGGGTTTTATTGGTTTGACCCTGTATACCGTGCCGTTTATAGCTGAAGAAATTCGTGCTGGGATCCGCGGCGTTCGTCAGGGGCAAAAATATGCGGCATTTGCTTTAGGACTAACTTCATGGCAAGCGATGAGGTTAGTAGTGCTTCCTCAAGCAGTAAAAATCGCCATGCCTCCGCTATTGGGCCAATATATGAATGTGGTGAAAAACTCATCATTAACAATGGCGATAGGTGTTGCTGAATTGTCTTATGTTTCTCGCCAAGTAGATAGCCAAACATTACAAACTTTCGCAGCCTTTGGCGTGGCAACCGTTTTGTATATCGCCATTATTGCAGTGATGGAAGGTTGGGGCCAGTGGCGTCAGCAGCGTAATTTGGCTCAGGGGGTATAAGATGGATTTTTCGATTATTGAGCAGAACTGGCAATATTTGTTATTTGGCACTTTCCCGGATGGCCCATTAGAAGGCGCAGCACTGACGTTAGTTATTAGCTTGCTTGCAGGTGCAGCTTCTATTGTATTAGGCACATTGGGTGGGATTGCATTAGCTATGCTGAGTGGTTTCTGGGTTAACCTATTCGCTGCAGTATTAGGTTTCTTTCGTGCAATTCCCGTCATTATGCTGATTTTTTGGACCTATTTCTTGTTGCCGATGTTATTGGGCACGGAAATTCCTGGGATAGCGACAGTGGTATGTGCATTGGCATTGATTACCTCTGCATATTTGGCTCATGCCGTGAAAGCGGGTATTTTAGCGATAGGTAAAGGGCAGTGGCAAGCAGGGATGTCCTTGGGGTTCAGCCGCTGGCAGGTATTGTGGAATATCGTATTACCACAGGCTTTACGTATGATGGTGCCATCATTTATTAACCAGTGGGTGGCATTAATTAAAGATACCTCATTGGCTTATATTGTTGGGGTCGCTGAACTGTCCTTTTTGGCGACACAAGTGAATAACCGTGAAATGGTTTATCCTCTTGAAGTTTTCTTATTCGTCGCATTTATTTATTTTGTGATGTGTTTTGCGGTAGAAATTATTGCAAATAGGGTAGCGAAAAAGCTGAGTGCACAACATCAACCTCAGAAACTGGCGGCAAAACATCGCTTATTATTTTGGCGTCGACAAAAGCTATTAGCACTTTCTTAAATTAAAAATGGCGGTTAAATAGCCGCCACTTCTTCTATTCGTTACCATCAATTCTTTTATTATTTCACCCTAGTGTATCAGTTAGTTAGGACGTTTTTACCCATAACAGCTTACGCAATCGTTTTCTTTTGTGATTTTTAATTGTAGTATAGGGCGAAAAAAACTTTTTTTGGGCGCGATATCTAATGAGTAATCAATCTTCTAGCTCGGCACAACCGCAGGGCTTGTTTCAGCGTGTTTTTAAATTACAAGAACATGGCACCACAGCACGGACAGAAGTTGTTGCAGGCTTCACCACCTTCCTGACGATGGTATATATCGTTTTTGTTAACCCTCAAATTCTCTCAGTTGCAGGCATGGATATCAAAGCGGTGTTTGTCACCACCTGTTTGATTGCCGCTATTGGTAGTATTTTGATGGGGCTGTTGGCAAATTTACCGATAGCAGTAGCACCTGCTATGGGGCTGAATGCTTTTTTTGCTTTCGTTGTAGTTGGCGCGATGGGCTATTCATGGCAAGTTGCAATGGGGGCCGTATTTTGGGGAGCAGTCGGGTTATTTATTCTGACACTATTTCGTATCCGTTATTGGATTATTGCCAATATCCCGCTTAGTCTTCGCGTCGGGATCACGAGTGGTATCGGCTTATTTATTGCGATGATGGGGCTGAAAAACTCCGGCATTATTGTTGCGAACCCGGACACGTTAGTCTCTATCGGCAATTTGACTCACCATAATGTTTGGCTGGGAGCCCTAGGTTTCTTTATTATCGCTATTCTTGCTGCACGCAATATTCATGCCGCTGTATTAGTGTCTATTGCAGTGACAACACTGATTGGTCTTGCTCTGGGGGATGTGAAATATTCTGGGATCTTCTCAATGCCGCCAAGTATTACAAGTGTGGTGGGTCAGGTTGATTTTTCTGGCTCTTTAGATTTAGCGTTATCTGGGGTGATTTTTGCCTTTATGTTAGTCAATCTGTTTGACTCATCAGGTACCATGATTGGTGTGACTGACAAAGCGGGTATTACGAATGAACGCGGGACTTTCCCTCGAATGAAACAAGCGTTATATGTGGACAGCTTGAGCTCTGTCGCAGGTTCAGCAATGGGGACATCTTCTGTCACTGCATATATCGAAAGTTCTTCTGGTGTTTCTGTTGGGGGGCGTACAGGTTTAACTGCGATTGTCGTTGGTATTTTATTCCTATTGACCATGTTTATCTCTCCTCTTGCAGGTATGGTTCCAGCTTATGCCACTGCGGGTGCCTTGATTTACGTGGGCGTGCTGATGACTTCAAGCTTAACTCGCGTGAAATGGGATGACTTAACGGAGTCTGTACCCGCTTTTATTACGGCAGTGATGATGCCATTTAGTTTCTCAATCACAGAAGGTATTGCACTAGGCTTTATTGCGTATTGTGCAATGAAAATTGGTACCGGACGTTGGCGTGATCTGGGGCTATGCGTGATTTTAGTTGCGGCGATGTTCCTACTAAAAATGGTGCTCGTCGACGCCTAATATTCGTCATACTTCAAGCTGTGGCGTCGTTGTCTTTACTCGGCTACTCGGTTTACATACTTATGTATGCTCCCCGAGATAACCTCGATTGACGCCTAGCCACAACTTGAATTATTTAGAATATTGCTCAAAACGTAAATCTCTATTCTTAGTACAAGCCTCTTCAACCAGCTTCCCTTTTTGTTGCTTGCATGCAACTCCAATTATTTAAGGTATAATCAATAAAGTACTATTGCGAAGGCAGGGTGGGATAAAAAATCCACTGAAATTGCAAACTAGTGCTTTCCCCCTTTATGGGATCCTGCTAGATTTCGCAGCAGAAACTGACTTTATCAAGGTATCAGACCATGAATGCACCAAAAAAACCGGCTGCTAAGCCAAAGAAAAAATACCGTAAAACGAAAGAAGAGATAAATGCGGAAGGCCGTGAGCGTAAGCGCGAGAAAAAACATCGTGGTCATAAATCCGGTAGCCGTAACCAAGAATCTGTGTCTAACAGTGTGAAAGGTGGGGAGTCTACCACTAAGGATCCACGCATTGGTAGCAAAAAACCGATCCCATTAGTTGTGGAAGATAACAAACCGACAGCACGTCCAGTGGTGAAAGAAAAGCCAGCCACTAAAGAAAAACTGACACCAGAAAAAGAGCTGGAAATGCTAGAAAGCGACGATCGTTTAGATAGCATTTTGGCGCGTCTGGAAGATGGCGAAACTATCACAGCACAAGAACAACAGTATGTTGATACGTGTTTAGATCGTATTGATGAATTGATGAATATTCTCGGTATTGAGTTTAGTGAAGAAGAAGAGGAAGAAGACGAAGAAAAACTTGATGACATTATGCGCATCTTAAAAAGTAAATAATTTCGTTTAAAAGATCCCTCGTGCTAGCGGGGGATTTAGCTATTTTTTCTGCTAACTCACTTTTCTTTGATGTTATATCAAATCTCTTTTCGCTAACATACTTTATAATATTATTTAAGTTGTGAAACTTTCACACTCACCAAATAACAATTAAATAAGGTGCAATCCATTGTATGGTTTGAGCTTTTGGTCAATTGAGGAATGTTATGTCAGAGCAAAATATTGTTTGGGATCTTTCTCTCATTCAAAAATACAATTATTCAGGTCCACGGTATACCTCATATCCCACTGCCTTGGAGTTTAACCAAGAGTACGATGAGAATGCGTTTGTTCAAGCAACACAGCGTTATCCTGACCGGCCTTTATCGCTCTATGTTCATATCCCTTTTTGCCATAAGCTTTGTTATTTCTGTGGCTGTAATAAATTAGTGACGCGGCAAAAACATAAAGCCGATGAATATCTTCAAGTAATTGAAAAAGAAATTATTCAACGAGCTTCGTTATTAAAAGGTCGTTTGGTAAGCCAGATGCACTGGGGTGGGGGCACTCCAACTTATCTCGATAAAACTCAAGTCAGCCATTTGGTTGGTTTATTGAAAACACACTTTAATTTTGCGGATGATGTGGAGATGTCGATTGAAATCGACCCGCGTGAAATTGAATTGGATATGATAGACCATCTGCGCCATGAAGGGTTTAACCGTTTAAGCATGGGAGTACAGGATTTTAATAAAGAAGTTCAGGTGTTGGTTAACCGTGAACAGGACGAAGAATTTATTTTTTCCCTAATTAAACGTGCCAAAGAAACGGGTTTTACCTCAACGAGTATTGATTTGATTTATGGTTTACCTAAGCAAACCCCTGAAAGCTTTGCGTTTACCCTAAAAAAAGTAGCTGAGTTATCACCAGATCGCTTAAGTGTGTTCAATTACGCGCATTTACCTAATTTATTTGCGGCACAGCGTAAAATTAAAGATGCAGATTTACCGAGTGCAGAACAAAAACTCGATATTCTGCAAGATACCATCGCGACTCTCACCAGAGATGGCTATCAATTTATAGGCATGGATCATTTTGCTCGTCCTGAAGATGAACTTGCCGTGGCACAACGGGAAGGGGTTTTACACCGTAACTTCCAAGGATATACGACTCAAGGCGATTGTGATTTACTGGGGCTAGGCGTTTCTGCGATCAGTATGTTAGGCGACAACTACGCACAAAATCAGAAAGATTTGAAAACCTATTATGCACAAGTTGAAGAGCAGGGCCATGCGCTGTGGCGCGGCCTCGTTTTAACTGATGATGATTGCCTGCGTCGTGATGTGATTAAAATCTTAATCTGTAATTTTCAATTGGATTTCGCACAAATCGAAGAACTATATCCTATTGATTTTAAATCTTATTTTAAGGAAGATTTAGAGTTACTGAAACCGATGGTTGAAGATGGGCTGGTTGAAATGAGTGAAATGGGGATTAAAGTGACGCCTCAGGGACGTTTACTTATTCGGAATATTTGCATGTGTTTTGATGTTTATTTGAGAAATCAGATGAGGCAGCGGCAGTTTTCCCGTGTCATCTAAATACTCTTCATAATTCGTGCTGTCGCGTTGTTGTCTTTAATACTCTTCATATTTCGCGCAATAGCTGCGTTGGCCTTATTCGGCTACTCGGGTCATATACTTTTGTATACTCCCCGAGATAGCCGAATTTTGCCGCCTTGCTCTAGCACGAACTATTTTGAGTATTACTGGTTCGTTATCTGATTATTTAGAACATTGGATGTTCTGCGGGGGCTAGTATTTCGCTTTTTCGATTAGCTGATAAGCCGCATTGATGCGATCAGGGATGGGATACCATTTGTTGGACAAAATCACAACCGCAATTCGGTCTTCAGGAATAAATGCCGCATAGGTTGCAAAACCATTGGTTGAGCCGGTTTTGTTGTAGAAAGCTTGTGTTTCTGGCGGTAGTGCTGGTGTAATCGCTTCGACCTTTTGTGGCTGTAATGCCATTTCATCTCGGTTACCTTGCTGTAATTGAGAAATGGATACAGGCCATGAATAACTTTCCCACATCATATCTTGCACAAATGAATCGGTCATATAGAACCCAGCATGCGTGTTCTCTATGGCTTCCTGCCACGGTTTAGCGACTTTCTTTGTTTGCATATTAATATCTAAGAAGCGAATTAGATCTCTCGCATTAGATTTCAAACCATAAGATTCAGCATCTAAAATTTGTGGTGTTACACGAACGGGTTGGTTGTTCTTATTGTAACCTTGAGCATAATTTTTCTGTTGATTTTTAGGGATATGAATATAGGTATGTTTTAGCCCTAGCGCAGGCAGCATCAGTTTTTCCATCGCTTGTTCAAATGGCATTTTGAGTTGTTTAGCCGTAACGATACCGAGTAGTCCCACGCCAAGATTTGAATAAGAGCGATACTGTCCAATGGCTTTGGTAGGTTTCCACTGCTGATAATAATGGATTAACTCCGCTGAATTTGTAATGTTATCAGGCACAAATAACGATAAACCCGAAGTGTGAGTTGCCAAGTTCATGATTGTCACTTGGTCAAAAACAGACCCTTTTAATTCAGGAAGATAGTGGCTTACCTTTTGCGAGAAATCGAGTTTTCCTTGGTTTTGTGCGTAGGCTGCGAGTGTGGCAGTGAACGTTTTAGATAAAGACCCAATCTCAAATAAAGTCTTATCACTGACAGGGACTAAGTCTTGTTTAGATTGCACACCATAGTGATAAATATAGTGCTTTCCATCAACGGAAATTGCGACAGACATCCCTGGGATCTGTTTTTGTTCCATTAGAGGTTTAATTATATTATCGACATCCGTTTGCGTGAGAGCATGGGTGGATAGCGTTGTTAACGCCAAGCTGAGCGCGATAAAAATTCGCCCCTGACGAAAAAAAGTTTTCATAGAGTTATTCCAATAAATACAAGTTTAAGTTATTGCTAACAGGAACAGGAAAGCATTTCATTGTGAATTAAAAGTGCTTTAATATACGATTTTCAGCGGATAATCCGTGTTTGAAAAATAGTATGCATGCTCTCAAACATTATTTAAAACGATATAAAATTCGATGAGGTAAAAGAAAATCTTATGGCAGAAAATTATCGTCATCGGCTTCCTCTCAATGCGCTTAGGGCTTTTGAAGCTTCAGCACGGCATTTAAGTTTTACACGAGCAGGAATTGAATTGAATGTGACTCAGGCCGCTGTCAGCCAACAAGTTAGGCTATTAGAGGAACAATTGGGGCTAGAACTATTTATTCGTTTACCTCGAGGGCTTGCATTAACCGAAGAAGGTTTTGCATTATTGCCTGTTTTGAGTCGCTCTTTTGACCAAATTGAGTCACTGTTGCTGCAGTTTGAAGATGGCCATTATCGAGAAGCCTTAAGTATTTCAGTTGTTGGCACATTTGCAGTGGGCTGGTTATTACCAAGACTAACGCAATTTTCGGAGTTATACCCTTATATTGATTTACGCATTATGACTCATAACAATGTGGTGAATTTAGCAGCTGAAGGCGTAGATTTTGCGATCCGCTTTGGTGAAGGGCTATGGCCACTCGTAGAAAATACACCACTATTTTCAACTGCGCATACGGTGCTTTGTTCAGAGAAAGTTGCGAATCAGCTGAAACATCCATTAGATTTAAAATCCCATCCGTTAATGCGTTCATATCGTAAAGATGAATGGGAAAAATGGTTTTTAGCTGCGGAGATTGACCCTTGGCGTGTCAAAGGCCCAGTATTTGATTCATCGCGTTTGATGGTTGAGGCTGCCTTATTAACCAATAGTGTGGCATTGGTGCCGAGTTGTATGTTTAGCCATGAATTAAGCGCAGGGGAGTTAGTTCAACCTTTTGATATATCTGTAACATTAGGGGGTTACTGGCTTAGCCGCTTGAAGTCTAAGCCATATACACCTGCAATGATGATGTTTCGCAATTGGTTGGTGGAAGAATCTCAAAAAGAACAATAAGTCGGTGCTATATTATAAATAGAAATAGCACCGACATTTAATTTACTGGCATATTATAATGCTCATATTTAGAGGTTAGAATACCAAAGCTTCAGCAGAGAAATAATTCTTTTTATTAATAGGGAGATCTGTACTATTAATATCCGTAATAGTTTCAGTAAAGAAATAGGTCGGCGAAACATTAAATATTTTTGCCAACTGGTAAATGGTGTCGACATGAATATTAACCTCACCATTTTCATAGCGTGATTGGTGTTGTTGGCTAATACCTAATAACATGCTTAATTCTTTACCACTCATTCCGTGAATTTCTCTTAATGATCTTATTTTTAAACCGACGGATTTAGATATTTTTCGTTTCATGATTTTTTCTCTAATTTATTTTAAATATTACAATGTGAATATAATTAAATATTTTTAATGTAATTGGAACTTCTAGCAATATGTACTATTACTTAATTTATTAAAAATCATGGGACTGAAAGAAGGTTTGAATATCAATCTCAAAATACGTTGCATACTGGAACAACCTATCTAAAGTAATTCTATTTATTCCTCTTTCATATCGTGACTGTTGTTGTGGGCTGATGCCAATAACCTCGGATAATTCATTAACTGAAAGCCCATTCGTTTTCCGATAAAAAAGTATTTTCTTGCCGATTAGGTGAGATGTTGAATAAGTCATATATACTCCTATAATTATATTTTTTATTTCTAACTAAACACGATGAAAGATTACCTCTCTATCTTAACCATTTTAATAAAATAGTAAATTTGCTATTTATCAATTGTTCGATGATATTTTTCGATGTTAGCAATAAAAAACAAGTTATAAATAAATCAACATCTTTTTATGAATTAATATTGAATGTTATTTATTCATATCTTATGTTAACCGACGCTGTTGAGTTTGCTGTTCCCGCGGTTATGTTATTAGCAGTTTTAATATATCGAGCTTTCCAATTAAAAATATAATCGCCACCTGCAACATTGTTTTGCAAAGTGAACTTTGAGTTGAGTTTTATCGGGTTACTGTTTCTATCTAATAATTGAATGGCGACTCCGCTCGCTTGCCCTTGTCCAGACAATTTAATCTTCCCTGTATTGGTATCAACATACCCAGCGCTACTTGTGACTGTCACTTTTAGATTGGTGCCTGCAGCGCAGCTTAATGTAATGGGTATATTGACACTATTGCTAGTAGAGCCAATAGCTTTAAACTGAGTATCATACCAAGTCCCTAAGTTAACATTGTAACTTGTCGCTTTTGTTGAGCACTTTAATACATTAATTTTGATAGCACCTGCTGGAATATTCAACGATGTTAAATTCCACGTACTGTTATGTGGCGCAGGGTTACGCTGTGTTAATCTTCCCACATGCCCTGCCTTTAAATTTCCCCCCTGTGTGACTTGCCCTGTTTTTTTGATAGTGATAGTCCAATATGGGTTAGGGATCCCCCAAGCGGCTGGATTAGCTGCTGTTGGTGGTCCATAACGTGTATTTAAAAAACCGATATTGGTTGCTTTCACTTGAATGCTGATGCCCGGTATATTACTGGCTGCAATTTTATTGCCGTTTGGTACCCAACCATTGACATAGTCAGCATGTAAGTAGGCATTACCACATTGACCATTACTTCTTGGGCCTGAAAATGTATTGACTTGTGAGCCTTTAAAATTGACCTGAATCGTGGCTAAATCACGAGCCCCGGTATCATCATATTGCAGTGAGTAGGTTCTTGCAGGTACATTCACCACAACATTCCGTAAATTAGGGTTTTGAATACAGGCTGCTTGTGTATATGTAGAATAAGCAAAAACCGAGCCTATTATTACCCGTAAAATTTTCTTTTTAGTCATAAAATATCCTTAACATTTTCTTTTTTATTTAAATATTTTTCTTCTGCATATTCAATCTCATTAATCTCCCTCGAATTGAAAATAAAAAAATCCATAATATCAATTTTAAATATTCTGGCGTATTCATTAAGCCTGTCAATATTAATTCGATTAATTCCCCGTTCGTAGCGGGATTGTTGTTGTTCACTCACTCCAATGATTTTAGATAAATTGTCTAGTGTCATTCCTTTCATTTTTCGATAATAGGTGATTTTATTTCCAATTATTCTTGATATAGGATAGTAATTAGGCATACCGCTTTCCCCTATTCGAATTGATACAACAAAAAATTAATTACTGATAGGTAAATGTAAATTCTAAATGGCTTTTAAATGAACCTGCAACCATACCACTGCCATAACCAGATACTCTTGCCGATAATGGAATTTCAACATTTCGCGTTTGAGTATTAACATTTGCGGTAATGGTATCGCCATTTTTTATTGTTGTTTTATTACCAGTATTTGCTAAATTTAATGCCACATTTTTCGCCGTACCATTATTAATAAAATGTTCAGTGACTATTGAGTCTGGCGTACCTGATATTTTCATTACAGCTTTGGTAGTGCCGACAGGGCAATTTTTTAACTTCACGGAAAAATCAACCCACGGAGATTTTTGCGTATCTTTGATATTCCAAATATTAATTTTTTTCAAATCAATTAAATAGTTATTTTTTTCGACTTCACAAGGTGCAGCAATAACGACGCCATGCACTTTAATATTTGCAGTTAGCCCAAATGCAGTTAAAGAACAGCTCATTAGTGTTAGTAATAGAATAAAATGTCTCATGTTATTTTCTCTTTTATAAATAGGTAATTGTTGCCGTAATGTTGGCGGAAATAGTTCCCGGAGTGGCATTACCTAATGAGCTAAAAGCACGTGTGCGTAATGGAATATTAATATTCGCTTGCCCATTTGTCGGAACTTGTAATACTTTTTGGTTACCTAAAGCGGTTGTTCCATTACCATTTTGTAGTTGAACGGCTAGGTTTTTAGCCGTACCTTGGTTTTTGTATAAGCTTGCAGTATCCGCAGTATCTGCGGTTCCTGTAAACGTCAGTTTTACCTGGTTAATAAAAGATGAACAATTATTTAGGCTAATATTAAATGTGTTCCAATTAGAACCTGAACTCGCATTACGAAATACATCAGCAGAAATATTTTTCAGGTCAATATCAATATTATTCCCACCGGTAATATTGCAAGTTGCGGCTCGAATATTTCCGGTAAAGTTCAATGTCACTGTGCTAGCAGCAAATAAATTTCCGCTGAATATTAAGCTACTAAGTAAAAGTAAATTTTTAGATATATTTTTCATTTTTTATTCCTACTCATAGCGAATATTTACAGTCGCGGAGGCATTCGCTGTACCCGGCGTGATGTTATCGGCCGTTTTGATATAGCGAGCTTTCCAATTAAACATATAATCACCAGCCGGTACATTATTTTGCAGGCTATTTAACGTGTTCAACTTGATCGGGTTATTATTTTTATCCAGCAATTGTATTGCCACGCCAGTGGCAGTATTAGTACCCGTTAGCCCTAATTTTCCTGTAGCGGTATCTTCATATTTAGAACTTGTGACCGTCGCTTTGATATTAGTACCCGCCATACAGCTTAATGTTATGGGAATATTGATATTTGTACTGGTACTGCCAACAGAGGGAAATTGGGTATCATACCAATCCCCTAAGTTGATGGTAGGAACTGAATTTTTTAGTGAGCAACTGAGTACATTTATTCGATAGTTAGTGGAAAAAGAAACAGTTGAAATATAAAAATTGGTACCTGTCTTTCTATTCTGTTGATAAAATCTAGCGAGTTGCCGAGTTGAAATAATCCCACCAGAAGTAACGCGCCCCGTTTTTTCTATACGGATATCCCATGCTGGATTCGAGAATGTCCATGTAGTTGCCGTATATGGGCCATTGACAGGAAAGAAGGTATTTGATCCAAAGCTATTAATTCTCGCTTTGACACCAATACCATTAATTCCACTTACGGCCATACCATTACTGACTAGTGCTAGATAAATACCAACTTGATTTCCGCCACAATCTTGACCAACACCATTAGTCGGGTTATAAGTCCCCGTATAAATCGGTAAAGATATCGATTTTAATTGATAAGACCTAGTGTCATCATATTGTATGTTGATTGTTTCATTAGGTATTGTTTTTTGTATATTTCTCCATGTAGGATTTTGCACACATGCTGCATTAGCATATCCTGAGTATAAATAGATACAACTCACTGACAATATTGTTCTATAAATAAGATTTTTCATTATTTACCCCTTATTATCGGCAAACAGCAGTTGTTTTATATAACCCCATATAGTTCGATATGCCTGCTAAGTTATAATTTACTTGGCACTGTTGTTTCTCGTTATATTGAATAATAAAATTGCCATTTTCAGCTAAGCCAGATAAATAAATTTCACCATCATTGCCCACTATATTATTTAGCTGTGGGTTATCTTTAAATATCGCCTGAGCACCAAAAGGTACGGGGTTACCATCAGCAAAGGTTAATATCATGATGGCTCGGTACCCGACATTTGCCGCAAAGCTAGCTTTCACCAGAGCACCACGGCTTGGTGCAACACTTTGGCTGGTTAACTCCATTTCCGTATTTTCAGGTAGTTCAGAAGTGTCAATATCAATCACATTTTTACGATAAGCCGTGACATAAGGCACGAGTGCATAACCTTGGTTATTAGTAACAACCCCAGCTTGGTTTAAAATGGGAACATCACCTGCATCTGGGACTTCAACAATCGCCGCGGTTTCCCCTAATTGTTGGCCGAGTACAAGGCCGCCAGAGTGAGCCACTAAGCTACCATTCACACCGTAATAAAGGTTATAGTTGTCTTTGCTATAGCCAGTTCCGCCTGAAACTTCACCATATTGGCCTTTATAAGAGGCGTTCATATTGCCGCTCGTACCTTGTTCTTGAGTGGTGAAACCCTGCTGCATGCTCCAATTTAAGCGGTTATTGAGTTGTGAAGCGGAAAGCCCAATACTGCCTGTGCTTGGGCCGTTGCTGCTACTATTACTGTTAAAGTTGTAATAGAAGGTGTTATCAAACACGGTAAATGGCACACTGACCGAAAACGCTAATTGATGGTCATCTTCACTTTTCGTGCGGCTACCGGAAGTATATGAATAGCTATTAGTATTTTTGTTATAGGTATAATTCAAACTATAACTGATGCCTTGCCAACTGTTGTTGTAACCCACGGTAGCAGATTGTGTTTTACGGTCACTATTCCAGTAGTCTTCATTGATGTAGCCGATAGAGATTGAACCAAAGTTATCCCCTAAGTTTTGGCTGAGGGTGATTTCACCGCGATTACGGCGTCGTTCAATTTCTGGAGCATAGTTTGTATTTCTATAACCATCAAAGACTTCCGCTAAACTATAAAAACCTTTAGTGGAATAGCGGTAACCCGCTAATGCGATATTCGTACCAATATCGTTGATATTTTTGTTATAGCGGAAGCGGTATGATTGACCTTTCTCCTTAACATCATTACTTAGCGTTGAATTTGCATGAGTAACGTCAATGGATAATGCACCAAATCGCCCAAGGTTTTGGCCTGCACCGATGGAGTAAGATTGGTAATGCTCACTCACTTGGCTACCACCATAAGCGGTAATACCATATGGTAGACCATAGATTAAGGTAAATTGGCCAAATTTTGTTTTATCAATGCTACTGTCATAAGCGCGGTATTCCCCGCCCGTTACGCTATAAGAAAAATATCCTTCACGCTGCAATACGGGTAATGAAGCAAAAGGAACGATTTGATATTGCTCGCTACCGTTGGATTCTTTGATGGTGACATGCAAATCACCGCTTCCCCCTGTTGGGTATAAGTCATTGATTTCAAAAGGGCCTGCAGCCACCTCGGTTTGGTAGATAATGTAACCATTTTGGCGGATCGTCACCTGTGCGTTGCTACGAGCAATCCCACGTACAACGGGCGCATAGCCGCGTAAACTCTCAGGGGACATATCATCATCTGTCGCAAGTTGGGCACCCCGAAATGGTACGCTATCAAAAACCATCGAAGGTGAGACACTATCCCCCAAGGTCAACTGACTTTTGATGCGATTAATACCGCGTGATGCGTAGGTATAGATGGTATCCCATTTACCGGATTGGTCGGTACTACTTGACCATGTGGTGTAATTGCGTAACCGCCATGCTCCAATATTTAAGCCAGGTCTTAAATTTACATAATGGGATGTGTTATCCGAGCCACTACTTTTACGATCGTAATTCTTAGAGCCGTTATAGCTATAATTTAATAGCAGTGCGTTGATCCCATTATCGATATTGGCTAAGTCAACGTAACCCCTTGGGTTTCTATCCAATGCGATTTGGGGGATGCTTAAATATAAACGTTGAGAATCAAACTCAAAATTACTTGTGGCATCAGGGATCGCGGCAAGGTTTACACAGTGGCTTCCTGCGGTTTGTAATTCAGGGTATTCGGCTGTTTTGATACCAAACTCTTTAATATCAGCCAGTGATAAACACGGAACTAATTGGTTACGGCTATTTTTTTCAAATTTAAGATTTTTAGCACCAATTAAGTTGGTGTTGACATAAATATCAACATAGTAATCACCTGCTAATTGTTCATTATTCTCGAACTGTGACAAATCAACCGAATCTTTATTCGGTAGCTCTAAAAAGTCAGGATCAAAGTAGACATTATTTTCTATTTTTTCTTCAGCATATAGCGATGCGGTATAGCCTAAATATAATAGCAGGCCTAGAGATATTTTATTTATTTTCATGATAAAGCCCAACTTATTTTATGGTTTTATATTTTCTTTTCGAGTGCTTCTGGCGCTGCACCATAATCATTAATAACTTCCCATTTTATTGTCCCATTACTATTTGAGTTATTAACCTCGAAAGTCGCACTTGAGAAAGGTGCCGCATAAGAAACATCATTAGCCTTTGTTCCATTAAAGCTGATGCTCTGGAAATTCATAAAATATGGCGTTGGGTTTTTAACCGTAATTTTATTTCCAGATTTTGACCACACTAATTTTTTTTGCTCTTCAATAAAATCAACATCTTTTAATCCCTTTGGGCGATAAATTAATTTCATTTGCGTTTTAAAGGCAATTTGTAATGAGTTTTCTGTTCTTTCTGTTGCTGGAATAGTTTTTATATTTAGCCAGAACAATGACTCTCTATCATTAGGTAATTTATTTTCTGTTAAAAATATTCTTAACGCATTAGTTCTATCTGCATTTAGTCTAAATAATGGTGGTGTGATAGAAAAATCAGACTGTTTTTTTCATCTATATTATCTATCCAAGATTGAATCAAATAAGGGATTTTATCTGGATTTTCCACACTGATGCTGACATCTTTGTTTCCCTCGTTATAAATAACACGGGTTCCACCAATAATAACACCAGCATTTGCAGTGTTTATTAGTGTCAATAAGGAAATAAAAATATAGATAATAGATTTCATAATACCACCATTGATTATTATTAGATAAGGCTTAAGTCCTTTTAAACCTTATTTATTACTTAGTTATAATTGATTGTGAAAGTTGCTGTCGCATTTGCAGGACCAGGGGTCACTGTGTCAGACTTAGCAATATAACGCGCTCTGAAATCTAAATTATTTTCCACATTTTGTTGTAATGGATATGCTTTAGAGGCAGTAAATAATGGAACAATTTTATTCGTATCATCAGTAATTTGAATACCAACGCCAGTTGCAACACCCGTTTCTTCTTTTAATTTAATAACTTCATCATCACCAATATAAGAATCAGCATCAAATTTTACTGAAGCCGCTGTTACTGTAGCAGGGCAATTAATTAATTTAATTGTAAATTTAGTTGCAGCCGCTGTACTTCCTGCATTTGGCAATGCTTTTTTAGACACTTGTCCTAAGTTTACTTTTAGTGCATCAGAGCCAGCTGCTAATTCGCATGCTTGGTCGATGATTTCACCTGTAAAATCGATAGTCCCATCTGCTGCTAATGCATTATTAACAGCAACGATTGAGGTTGCAGCAATTAATGATGCAAGTAAGTTCTTTTTCATTTGTTTTTCTCCAAAAGATAATTATTTATTTTTCATTGAGTATATAAAAACAATAATTACTCAACTGAAGAGTATTTTGAGACTGTTTTTTAAAATAAACAAGTTTTGTTAAAATTGGAAATATATAATTAAATATTAAAGTATTTAATTTTTTTAATTGAGTTAACACATTATGAGAGAGGGGTTGATATACTATATTGAACTAAGTTAAATATAATTTTTAATGATTATTTGACTAAAGTTAAATAACGATATAAAGCTAAGAATAATTACAAGGAGGGATATAAATTTAATTTATCTCTCATATAGAGATTATTTGGAATTATCAGTCTTTGGCACGTTAGGTAAAATGTAGTGAGTGTTTTATTTGTATTGTCGAAAAACGAAAGTATAGTGTAATTGTCGGTTTTGGTAGGTCTAAATGTGCTCTGTCTTGTTTTTTAATTAAGTACCACTAGAGATGTAGTCTTAATTTTAGATGGTTTAACTAAGACTACATAAGCGAAGGTTGCTCTTATTTTGATAATAAAGAGCAACAACCTAAAAATATGCAACATTATTTTTTGTTGATGCTATTTGTACAAATTGAAATTTTTTCTGGCGATAATAGGCTTTCCGCTTGGAGTATTTTTCTTCTATTCTGTTGATTGTTTATTGTGCTAACTGGTGCTGGAATGGCAAAATCAATAATTAATTCTTGAATATCAAGGTCGAGTATTTCAGAAATAAAATATAAAGTATCAACGTGAATTCGTATTTCCCCTAGTTCATGTCGAGATTGATGCTGCTGACTTATCCCGAGTAATGTGCTGAGTTGCTGAATACTCATATTATGGTCTTTTCTTAGTGTGCGGATCCGTGCTCCGATAATTCTAGATGTGTTTTTTTTCATACTGATAACCAATAATGATTAAGTAAAAATACTATAAAGAAAATGATTTTTTAATTTCATAACCATTTTTAATTTTTGTTTTTTCATCTTCACTAAACGAAAAAAAGTAACTAATGTTAATATCAAAATAGTTGGAGTATTGTTTTAGCCTATCTACCGATATTCGGTTATTTCCTCGTTCATAACGTAATTGTTGTTGCTCACTAATTCCAACCGTTTTAGCGAGAGTAACAAGAGAGAGTCCTTTATTTTTACGCAATGACTTTATTTTATTACCAATGACCGCAGAGACAGGGTAATAATTGCTCATTATTTAACCTCATTGATTTTTTATTTTTAATAAGTAAAAAATGCCTTGTACCTTCAAGATACATCTATCAGGTACTATGGTTTCTATCTTGATTTAAATCATACGTATTCGAGCTATACAGTTTTCATTTGGGTATTAGTTACTATAATAGCCAGACCTTGTTAATGATAAACAAATGTAAAATCAAGGTGGCTATTAAATGAACCGCTTGTCATTCCTGATCCATAACCCGCCATTCTTGCGGATAGTGGGATGTCAATTGTGCGGGTTTGTTCATTGACCAGCGCTGCAATTTTTTCACCATTTTTTATCGTGGCTTTATTTGCATGGTGAGCTAAGTTTAATGCGACATTTTTAGCAGAGCCGGTGTTGATAAAATAGTCAGTTGTGCCTGTGTCAGGTGTGCCTTTAATCTCCATAATGGCCTCTTTAGTGCCAATAGGGCAATTTTTCAATTTAATTGAGAAATCAACCCACGGTGAAGTTTGTGTATCTCGAATATTCCAAGCATTCACTTTTTTTAGGTCAATGACATGATTGATGGTTTCTAATTCGCAAGGCATCACTGCGACATAGCCATGTACGTTGATATTAATTTGTGGGTCTGCTGCCAATAGGGGACTGGAAGCAAGACAGAATAACAGTATCATTTTCTTCATGTTATATGCTCCGGTTTATAAATAGGTGATGGTGGCGGTGATATTGGCTGAAATAGATCCAGGCACGACATTACCTGCTGCGCTAAATGCACGGGTACGTAATGGGATAGCAATATCAGATTGCCCATTTAAGGGCACTTGTAATATTTTTAGATTACCTAATGGTGTGGCACCATCACCACTTTGTAATTGCACAGCGATATTCTGTGCAGTACCGAGATTTTTATATAAGCTGTTTATGTCAGCAGCGTCTGCAGTGCCTGCAAATGTCAGTTTAATTTGGTTCACAAATGAGGAGCAGTTATTTAAATAAATATCAAAATTTTTCCAGTCGGATCCTGTCTGCGCGCTATTAAATATATCAATCGGTAAACGTTTTAAGTCAATATCAATATTGTTGCCGCCAGAGATATTACAGGTAGCGGCTTTGATATTGCCTGTGAAATTTAATATGACATTATCTTCAGCATATGTATAAAAGCTAGCGGTCAAACTATTTATTATCAATAAGGAGGGCATTAAATTTTTCATTATTTAATCCTATTCATAACGAATATTAACGGTGGCTGAGGCATTTGCAGAGCCCGGGGTGATTTTATCTGCTGTTTTAATGTAGCGCGCTTTCCATCCCAAAATATAGTCACCTTCAGGAACATTACTTTGTGAAATATTTTTTGTATTTAGCTTTATGGGGGTATTGTTTTTATCTAAGAGTTGAATTGCTACGCCAGTTGCTTTATTTGCACCGGATAAAGCGAGTTTCCCTGTATTTTGATCAATATAGCCTGAGGAACTGGTAACGGTAGTTTTAATATTTGTTCCCGGATTGCAGGTTAATGTAATTGGAACATCAATAACATCACTAGCATCTCCAATATTTGTAAACTGAGTATCTCGCCAGTCACCTAGCTCAATATTATAAACGGATTGGTTATTTTTCAGTGAACATTGGAGAATGTTGACTTTAATTTGGTCAGTAGGAAAATATAAACTCGCTAAGGTAAAGGTTGTTCTTGGGTAGGGGTTATATACGCGAGCATGACCAATAACACCCGATGATAATGCTCCTGATTGTGTTACCCGCCCCGTTTTTATAAATGTGACTTTCCACACGGGAGTATTAATTAGTATACGACGATGAGTATTATTATGAGGAATATAAAATGGTTCAGTGCCACTATTAAGATGAAATCTGTCGTGCATTATTTTTACGCCAATTCCGGGGATATTTGTATTGGCAATATAGTTAGCATTAGGTTTCCAACTATTTGCATAAGAGTATCGCCAATTCATATGTCCACATGTTCCAGGATCAGTTGTTATTGTGTAAGGACTTCCACTCGCATATCTGTGTTCAAAAACAGATAAGTCACGGACACTGTTATCATCATAAGGTATATTAAATGTACGTGGTGTCACGGTTGTTATAATATTATTTAATGCGGGATTTTGTACACAGATTGCATTGGCATACCCGGAATATAAACATCCCACCGCTAATACAGAGTTGACTATTAATTTTTTCATTATCGATTTCCCTCTTCTCGGCATACCGCAGTAGTTTTATATAACCCCATATAATCCGAAACATCGGCTAAGTTATAATTTACTTGGCACTGCTGTTTATCGTTATATTGGATAATAAATTGGCCATTTTCTGCTAAGCCGGATAAATAAATTTCACCGTCGTTACCGACCATGTTATTTAATTGATTGTTATCTTTAAATATCGCTTGTGCGCCAAATGGCACAGGCTTCCCATCTGCAAAATTCAATACCATAATGGCGCGATAACCGACATTAGCGGTGAAACTGGATTTCACTAGCGCCCCACGGCTTGGGGAGACTGACTGGCTGGTGAGTTCCATTTCTGTGTTGTTAGGTAACGCCGAAGTATCAATATCGATGGAATTTTTACGGTAGGCCGTCACGTATGGCACTAGCGCGTAACCTTGGTTATTGGTTACTACACCCGCTTGGTTTAGTACTGGCACATCTCCTGCATCTGGTATTTCCACCAGTGCGGCTGTCTCACCTAATTGTTGTCCTAACACTAACCCGCCCGCGTGGGCGACAAGGCTACCGTTAGTTCCGTAGTACAGGTTATAGCTATCTTTGCTATAGCTCGCACCACCAGAAACTTCACCATACCTGCCTTTATAGGTGGAGTTCGCATTACCAGAACTGCCTTGCCCCTGATCGGTTAAACTCTGTTGCATACTCCAATTTAAACGGTTGTTAAGGTGAGAGGCAGAAACACCGATGTTACTTGAGCTAGAGTCACGGCTACTGTGGTTACTGGTAAAGTTAATGTAGGCGGTATCTTCAAACAAACTGAACGGAATATTGACCGAAAAAGTAAATAAATGGTCTTCATCACTGTATTTTTTTGCCCCAGCACTCTGCGAATAGCTGCTGGTATTTTTGTTATAGGTGTAATTCAGCCCGTAACTGACCCCTTGCCAGCTATTGTTATAGCCAAGGGTTGCTGACTGTGTTTTGCGGTCACTATTCCAATAATCTTCATTAACATAACCCATTGAAATAGAACCGCAAGTATCCCCTAGGTTTTGGCTGAGGGTGATTTCACCGCGATTACGGCGGCGCTCGATTTCAGGGCTATAGGTGGTATCACGGAAGGTATCAAACACCTCGGATAAACTGTAATACCCTTGGGTCGAATAGCGGTAACCCGCCAATGCAATGTTGGTGCCGATATCATTAAGGTTTTTGTTATACCTAAAGCGGTAAGACTGCCCACGTTCTTTGCTGTCATCACGCATTTTGGCGTGAGATTGGGTCACATCAATAGAAAGCGCGCCAAAACGTCCCATGTTTTGCCCAGCACCTATCGAATAAGATTGATATTTTTCACTGAGTTGGCTACCAGCGTATGCGGTGATCCCGTATGGCAATCCGTATACCAAGGTGAACTGGCCAAATTTGGTTTTATCTACATGACTATCATAGGAGCGATATTCCCCCGCGGTGGTGCTGTAGGATAAATAACCTTCTCGCTGCAATACAGGGAGTGAGGCAAACGGCACAATTTGCACCTGTTCGCTACCGTTCGATTCTTTTATCGTCACATGTAAGTCACCACTGCTGCCCGTTGGGTAGAGGTCAGTGATTTCAAAGGGGCCAGCTGCTACATCGGTTTGGTAGATGGTGTAACCGTTTTGGCGAATGGTGACCTGTGCGTTGCTGCGGGCTATCCCACGCACGACTGGCGCATAGCCACGGAGACTTTCAGGGTACATATCATCATCGGTGGCGAGCTGCGCCCCACGAAATGGCACACTGTCAAACACCTCTGATGGAGAAACGCTGTCTCCCAAGGTTAATTGGCTTTTTATGCGGTTGATCCCACGGGAGGCGTAAGTATAAACAGTATCCCATTTATTGGGCTGCCCTGTGCTGTTGGACCACGTGGTATAGTTGCGCAGACGCCATGCCCCAATATTTAAGCCGGGGCGTAAATTGACGTAGTTCGAGGTGGTGTCTTCTCCACCGCTACGATTGGTATTTTTAGAACCACTATAGCTGTAATTCAGTAATAGGGCAGTAATACCGTTATCGATATCCGCAAGGTCAACATAACCCCTCGGGTTTTTCGCCAGCGCGATTTGCGGAATACTGAGGTATAATCGCTGTGAATCAAATTCAAACTGACTTGTTGCATCAGGAATGATTGCTAAGTTAACACAGCCTGTTTGGCTATTTTGTAGCTCAGGATAATCTGCAATTTTAATATCGAAGCTTTTTAAATCATCCAGAGTTAAGCAAGGAACCAATTTATTATCGGTGCCTTTATCAAACTTTAAATTTTTCGCCCCGATTAAGTTAGTGTTGACATAAATATCAACGTAATAATTACCGGCCAATTGTTGGTTATTTTCAAATTGGCTTAAATCAACAGAGTCTTTATTTGGTAGCTCTAAGAAATCAGGGTCAAAATAGATATTTCCCTCTGTCGTATTATTGTCGATGGCATTTTCAGCGTATAAAGGTACCGTATAGCCTAAATAAATAAGTAGGCTAAAGCATATTTTATTTATTCTCATTTTAACAACCTAAATCAATATTGGGCTATATTTTCGCTTCACTCACTTCAGATGCAGAACCATAATCATTAATGACTTCCCATTTCACAATGCCGTGACTTGCAGTATCGTTAATCTCAAAAGAAGTGCTAGAAAATGGTGCGGCATAAGAGACGTCATTGGCTTTTTTACCGTTAAAGGTAACACTTTGGAAATTCATAAAATACGGCGTCGGGTTTTTTACCGTAATCCTATTTCCTGTTTTTGACCAAGTTAATTTCTTTTTCTCTTCAATAAAATCAACATTTTTAATTGCAGAAGGGCGATAAATTAATTTCATTTGTGTTTTAAAGGCAATTTGTAATGAATTTTCTGTTCGCTCTGTTGCTGGGATCGTTTTTATATTCAGCCAAAATAATGATTCTTTATCTGTCGGTAAGGTATTCTCGGTTAAAAATATTCTTAACGCATTGGTTTTATCTGCGTTTAATCTAAATAGTGGTGGTGTAATGGTAAATGCAGATTGTTTTTTTTCATCAATACTGTCAATCCACGATTGAATTAAATAAGGGATTTTATCAGGGTTTTCGACACTAATACTGACGTCTTTATTTCCCTCATTATAAATAACACGAGTCCCGCCAATAATAACGCCTGCATGGGCTAAATTAATCAATAAGAATGAAGAAATAAAAAAATAAACTAAGCGTTTCATATTAGTACCATTGAATAGGGGAGTAGGGTTTAAATCCATTTAAACCCTAAAAGCCAATTAGTTATAATTAATAGTGAAGGTTGCATTACCATTTGCCGGGCCAACGGTTACTGCGTCGGATTTTGCAATGTAATGGGCTTTAAAGTCTAAGTTATTTACAACGCCATCTTTTAATGGATAAGCTTTAGAGGCCGTATATAATGGGACAACAGCATTAGCGTCATCAGTAATTTGGATGCCGACACCTGTAGCAACACCGGGTTCATCTTTTAATTTGATAACTTGGCTATCATTTAAATAGGAATCGGCATCAAATTTCACTGAAGCCGTTGTTACGGCTTTAGGGCAGTTGATTAATTTGATCGTAAATCTCGTTGCAGCCGCTGTATCTCCCGCACCTGATAATGCCGTTTTTGATACTTTTCCTAAATTCACTTTTAGTGCATCAGAACCTGCGGATAATTCACAAGCTTGGTCGGTAATTTCACCGGTAAAATCAATAGTTCCATCAGCAGCTAATGCATTATTAATGGCAAAAACAGACGATGCCGCAATTAAATAGGCAAAGACATTCTTTTTCATTTATTACTCTCCAAGAGGATATTTATATGATGAGATTGAGTTAGTGAAAATATTCAGTTACTCAACTGGTGTATATTTTGGCTTTTATTTTAAAAATAAACAATATGAGAGTAATTTGGGCTTAATCTCCTTTTTTGATGTGGTTTTTATATATTATGTTTGATATTCACACTATGGGTTGTAGGTTTTTTATGGATATATTAAGAAATGTTATTTTTTTGATTTTAGGTTTTTTGTTGAAGATCAAAATAAAAATTAAATAATTAAATTGGATTTACCGTGGTGTTTTTTGTTATTGTTTCACGCATCATGTGTCGTGGTAGTGTTTAATATATTTGGCGCTTTTTTAATTGTTCGTTTTGAAACAATAAATAGTCTTAAATGTATTGTAATAAAGGGAATATCTGAACCCAATTATCACTAATAGTTATTTTCTTGGCGTTTAGATGTCTTTTTTTGATGTGGGTCAATATGGAATTGTTGAATATTAAGACAAGCATGAAATAATAAATTAAGTCACGCTTATCTTAATAGGATAGTCAATTTTTGTAGTTATTCAATCCCAAGCTCTTTTAATTTCCGAGTTAACGTATTTCTTCCCCATCCTAATAAACGGGCGGCTTCTTGTTTGTGACCATTTGTATATTTCAACGCACAATTTAACATGGTGCGTTCAAGTAATGGCATCGTTTGGGCGAAAAGATTTTCCTTTCCATCCATTAAGGCGCTATCAGTCCACTCTTCAAGTAATTCAAACCACTGGGCGTTAGAAATAGGATCTTGCGATGACAACGATGGTGTTGGCATGAGATTGGCTTGGGATGATTTTACTACGGTATTTGGTTGGGGATGCTCTTCAAGCAAATCATCGGGTAAGTCTTGCGGTAAGATTTCTTGGCTTGCTGCCATCACGGTTAACCAACGGCAGACATTCTCCAATTGGCGAACGTTACCCGACCAGTAATAGCGTTGAAGAATTTTTTCGCTATCAGGGTGCAGTACCTTACTTTCTACTCCTAACTCTTTGGCGGTATTTTGCAAAAAGTAGTGGGCAAGTCGAGGAATATCTTCAACGCGCTCACGTAATGGGGGTAATTGCACTCGGATCACGTTTAGCCTGTGAAATAAATCCTCACGAAATAGCCCTTCTTTAACCCGTTTTTCGAGATCTTGGTGGGTCGCTGCAATAATCCGCACATCCACATTAACTGGGGTATAACCGCCAATACGATAGAATTGGCCTTCCGCCAGAACACGTAATAAGCGAGTTTGTACATCAAGAGGCATATCACCGATTTCATCTAAAAATAGAGAGCCATGGTTAGCTTGCTCAAATCGCCCCTGACGTACTTGAGTCGCACCCGTAAATGCCCCTTTTTCGTGACCGAATAACTCAGATTCAATTAAATCTTTGGGAATAGCGGCCATATTTAATGCAATAAAAGGGGCATCGGCACGGGGGCTGTGCTGATGTAGCGCATGGGCAACTAACTCTTTCCCTGTACCTGACTCGCCATTGATAAGCACACTAATTGATGAACGCGATAAACGGCCAATAATACGATAAACCTCTTGCATAGCCGGTGCTTCACCGATCATGGTCGAAGAGACAACAGGAGCGGCTTGTTTAGCTTCACGGCCAGTATGGTTTTGTTCGCGGCTATGATTCAGAGCGCGCTCGACTAATGCGACAGTTTCATCAATATCGAAAGGTTTTGGTAAGTAATCAAAGGCACCTGATTGGTAGGCATTTACGGCAGCATCAAGGTCAGAGTGTGCTGTCATGATAATAATTGGTAAAAGAGGGTGCGATTGTTTGATGGTATTCAGAAGCTCAATACCATTTGTGCCTGGCATACGGATATCAGATAACAACACATCAGGGAGTGAATTTTCTAATGCGGCGAGTACAGCATCTGCACTGTCAAAGGAGGTGCAAGCGAATTTTGCATTATCGAATGCACGCTCAAGTACCCAACGGATGGAGCTATCGTCATCGACCACCCAAATTTTTCCCTGCGTCATGGTTATCCCCTATTTCTTAATTGGTAGATAAATAGAAAACTCAGTGTGGCCCGGCCAACTGGTAAATTCGATTTTTCCTGCATGTTGGTCGACTAAACTGCGAGCAATCGATAGGCCAAGTCCGGTGCCATCTGGTCGTCCACTTACCATGGGATAAAATAATGTATCCTGAATTGCCAAGGGAATACCGGGGCCGTTATCTTCAATATCAATACGTGCAGCCAATCGATAACGCTCACCTTGTAGTGTGACTTGAAATGCCGTTCGTGTACGTAAGGTAATATAACCCCCCGTTTCAGCGAGAGCTTGCAATGCATTTCGAGTGATATTAAGAAGCACTTGCTCGATTTGGTCGGGGTAATATTCTAATTCAGGCAGACTCGGGTCATAGTCTCGAATTAGTGCCACGTTATCGGGTTTTTCTAATGACACCAATCGCGTTACATTTTCCATAATATGATGGATACTTTGCTGTGTTTTCGGCCCCGGATATTGTGGGCCAAGTAGCCTATCAACAAGCGCTCGCAGGCGGTCGGCCTGCTCGATAATCACTTGAGTATATTCATTTAGTTGTGGGTCAGGGAGCGCTTTAGATAGTAATTGCGCAGCGCCTCGCAAACCCCCGAGTGGATTTTTGATTTCGTGAGCAAGCCCTCGGATTAATTCGCGTGCGGCAAGTTGTTGGGCATTTTGCGCGAGTTCTTGGCTCAAACGCCGTTGGCTATCTAATTGTGAAAGCTCAACTAAAATAAATTGCTCTGAAAAAGGCTGTGCGCTGAACGACATCACATGGGAATGGTTATTAAAGACCAAGGTAACTTCATTTTCGGTAAAACTGTGACCGTCTTTTAAACTATTAAGCATGAGTTCATCATTGAGCGAACAATAGCTGAATAGTAGAGGTAGTGGTGTACCGTATAGCTTGCGCTGGCTTTGGGTTAAGATCTGGAGTGCAGCATGGTTGGCATAATGGATAACCAAGTCGTAATCCAAAATTAGCACGCTATTAATGAGAGAGTCGAGAATGTGTTCCGGTGCTGGCAAATGTTCGGTTTTCATGTAATGTTGCTCCTGCACTATTTTGGTGCATTATACCTGATAGACCAAACAACCGATATTTGATTTTTGTTGCGTAAATACGTTAGAGATAAAAGGCCCCATCAAAAGATGGGGCAAGTGCTTCACGGCAACAAAGACTAACAGTGGAACGGCGTGTTACACACTGTAGTACATTTCAAATTCGAGAGGGTGTGGTGCCATACGAACACGTTGGATGTCGGCACGGGTTAATTCAATATACGCATCAATAGCGTCATTCGTGAATACACCACCACGGGTTAAGAATTCACGGTCTTTATCTAATTCCGCTAACGCTTCGTCTAAAGAGCCTGAAACTGTTGGAATTTCTTTGGCTTCTTCTGGTGGTAAGTCATATAAATTTTTGTCCATCGCATCACCAGGGTGGATCTTATTGATGATGCCATCAAGACCGGCCATTAACTGGGCTGCAAACGCTAAATATGGGTTAGCAGCTGGGTCTGGGAAGCGAACTTCAATACGGCGTGCTTTGGTACTCGCGACGACTGGAATACGAATCGAAGCAGAACGGTTACGTGCAGAATATGCCAACATGACTGGTGCTTCAAAGCCAGGAACTAAGCGTTTGTATGAGTTAGTCGTTGGGTTTGTAAATGCGTTCAGCGCACGTGCATGCTTAATAATACCGCCAATGTAATACAGCGCCATTTCGGATAAACCGCCGTATTTGTCACCTGCGAACAGGTTAACGCCACCTTTAGATAAAGACATATGGCAGTGCATACCAGAGCCATTATCGCCCACTAAAGGTTTAGGCATAAAGGTCGCTGTTTTGCCGTAGGCATGGGCAACATTGTGAACAACATATTTATAAATTTGGGTTTCATCCGCTTTTTTGGTCATGGTATTAAAGCGGGTCGCCACTTCGTTCTGTCCAGCTGTTGCCACTTCATGGTGGTGAGCCTCAACCACTAAGCCCATCTCTTCCATTGTGGTACACATGGCTGAACGCAAGTCTTGTGATGAATCAACCGGTGGAACTGGGAAGTAACCGCCTTTTACTGCAGGGCGATGGCCTTTATTACCACCTTCGTACTTGGTGCCTGTATTCCATGCCGCTTCGATATCATCAATATGGTAGTAACTACCATGCATGTTGTTGCCAAAACGAATGTCATCAAAAACGAAAAACTCTGGTTCTGGCCCAAAGAGAACGATATCGGCAATGCCACTTGAGCGCAGGAAATCTTCCGCACGTTTTGAAATTGAACGTGGGTCTCTGTCATAACCTTGCATCGTGCCCGGTTCTAAAATATCGCAGCGAATGATCAACGTGATATCTGCATAGAATGGGTCTAACATCGCCGTTGATGGGTCTGGCATTAATACCATGTCTGATTCATTGATGCCTTTCCAGCCACCAATAGATGAACCATCAAACATCTGGCCTTCTTCAAAGAAGTCTTCGTCAACTTGATGAGCAGGGATAGTGATGTGTTGCTCTTTACCTTTAGTGTCGGTAAAACGCAGATCAATAAATCTAACATTGTGCTCTTTAATTAACGATAAAACATGTTCAGCGGACATCTCGGCTCTCCTGGTCGGGTCTAATCAACAAATCACAAGCTATCGTTTGATAGTCGGTCTGTTGTTTGTCTGGCGTGTTAGTTATATAAAATTAGTTAGCACGCGCTCTATAAATAGATAAGCTAAAAGCGTGCCAACTTTTTTAATTATAGTAAATACTGATTGTTACGTGAGGAATAGATTTATTATTAAGCAAATATTGCATTTTGTGCACTGTTTTGGTGCGATCGGCTCTTTTGCGCGCACCAATTTGGTGCTTTGAGTGAATTTTGGGGCCATCGGTGGGATTTCAAATAAAAAATCAGCACTGTGCTCTGTTAAAGCGCAATGCCGATGAAATCTAAAAGAAATGAGGTTATTTAATCTCAAGCAGCGGCATTAATCTTCATCGCTATTGGTTAATAACGTATTTACTTCTTCAATTTGTTTTACTGCATCATTGATAATGGAAGCTATTTGGTGAGTCTGTTCTTCATTTAGCTGTTTTAAAACCATTTTGTGACGCAATAATGCTTTAAAGCGACTGACAGCCATTTCAATGTCTTCCGCTAAATTACCGCCTTGCTGCATATCACGCGCTTTTGCTAGTTTGCGAGCAATAACCGCTTCAATTTCTTTATTTTGAGCGAGATGGGCAGCTCCTTCTGGTGTGATCGTAAAACTTTTGCGATTGCGCTCAACAATCTGAGACTCTAGGAAGCCTTGCTCTTCTAACAGTGTTAGAGTCGGATAAATAACACCGGGACTAGGCACATATAAGCCATTTGAGGCTTCTTGAATATCTTTGATAATTTCATAGCCATAGCTTGGTTTTTTAGCGACTAACGAAAGTACCATTATATGAAGATCGCCATGGTCGAATAAACGACGCAGGCCTTTGCCTCTTCCGCGGCCTCTTTGGCGGCCTTCGCCGTGGCAGCGTTCACCGTGTCCGTGGCCATGACGGCCTTCGCCGTGGCAGCGTTCACCGTGTCCGTGACCATGACGGCCTTCGCCGTGACAGCGTTCACTGTGTCCATGGCCATGACGGCCTTCGCCGTGGCAGCGTTCACTGTGTCCGTGACCATGACGGCCTTCGCCGTGACAGCGTTCACTGTGTCCGTGACCATGACGGCCTTCATTGTGGCAACATCCACCGTGGTGGCCACGTTGATTTTCATCGTGGTGTGCATAATATACATGACGACAAGATTTAATTAGCATATAGTTACTCCTTAGCGTGTAACTTTAGATATATCGAATTTATTTTATGGGTTTACTATATTTAGATATATCTAATTAGTCAATTTAGATATATCTAAATAACGCAAAAAGATATTTAAACTGGCAGTTAAGAAAGAAAGTCTATTTTTTGTTCTTTTTTTGGGCTGCTAATATTAAGTTTTTAGCGTATTATTCTGTCACTTTGTGATTTCACAGTGCTGATAGGCCTATTTTTATTAGGTATTTTGGCTCAGTCTCGCAACTGAATGTTTTTTCGTTAAAAACTTTTTATACAGTGATGGGTTTCACATTTATTCCACTTGTGCGGAAAAACGTGTAAAATAACAGCAAATTAACGTAGAAAGTATGCTTTGGGCGTGAATAACGGCTCAAAAAGCATATTCCTTTCCTGTCAATTAAACGGTAAAAATCCTTGTCAATTCAAAATTTAAGAAACATCGCCATCATCGCTCACGTTGACCATGGCAAGACCACACTGGTTGGTAAATTACTGCAGCAATCAGGCACGTTCGGTGAACGTGAAACTGTTGATGAGCGTGTTATGGACTCCAATGACTTGGAGAAAGAGCGTGGTATTACTATCCTTGCTAAAAATACCGCTATCCAATGGAATGGTTATCACATTAATATCGTAGACACCCCAGGTCACGCCGATTTCGGTGGTGAGGTTGAGCGCGTTATGTCTATGGTTGACTGCGTACTGCTGGTTGTTGATGCGATGGACGGCCCAATGCCACAAACTCGCTTCGTAACGCAAAAAGCGTTCGACCACGGTTTACGTCCAATTGTTGTTATCAATAAAGTTGACCGCCCAGGCGCACGTCCTGATTGGGTTGTTGACCAAGTATTCGACTTATTCGTGAACTTAGGTGCAACGGATGAGCAACTCGATTTCCCTATCGTGTATGCTTCTGCATTAAACGGTATTGCTGGCCTTGACCACGAAAACATGGCTGAAGACATGACTCCACTGTACGAAGCGATTGTGGAACATGTTGCGCCTCCGGCAGTCGACATTGACGGCCCATTCCAAATGCAAGTTTCGCAATTGGATTACAACAGCTATTTAGGGGTTATCGGTATCGGTCGTATTAAGCGCGGTGTTGTTAAGCCTAACCAACAAGTAACGATTATCGATAGCGAAGGTAAGACTCGCAACGGTAAAATTGGTAAAGTTCTGACTCACTTAGGTTTAGAGCGTATTGACTCACAACAAGCGGAAGCGGGTGATATCGTTGCTCTGACAGGTTTAGGTGAACTGAACATTTCTGACACCATTTGCCAAGTCGGTAGCGTTGAAGCATTGCCTGCGTTAGCGGTTGATGAGCCAACAGTTAGCATGTTCTATTGTGTTAATACCTCACCATTCTGCGGTAAAGAAGGTAAGTTCGTGACTTCACGTCAGATCCTTGACCGCTTGAATAAAGAATTGGTTCACAACGTTGCACTGCGTGTTGAAGAAACTCAAGATCCAGACGCATTCCGCGTTTCTGGTCGTGGTGAGCTTCACTTATCTGTTCTGATTGAAAACATGCGTCGTGAAGGTTTTGAATTAGCCGTATCTCGTCCAAAAGTTATCATTCGTGAAATCGATGGCCGTAAACAAGAGCCATTTGAACAAGTGACTTTAGACGTTGAAGAACAGCACCAAGGCGACATCATGAAAGCTTTAGGTGAACGTAAAGGTGACCTGCGCGACATGATGCCAGACGGTAAAGGCCGCGTACGTCTTGACTACGTGATCCCAAGCCGTGGTCTGATTGGCTTCCGTACTGAATTCATGACAATGACATCAGGTACGGGTTTACTGTATTCAACATTCAGTCATTACGACGATGTTCGCCCAGGCGAAATCGGCGGCCGCCAAAATGGTGTTTTGATCTCCAATGGTCAAGGTAAAGCAGTTGCTTATGCGCTATACAGCCTGCAAGACCGCGGTAAGCTGTTCTTAGGTCACGGTGCTGAAGTGTATGAAGGTCAAATCATCGGTATTCACTCACGTTCTAACGACTTAACTGTTAACTGCTTAACGGGTAAAAAACTGACTAACATGCGTGCGTCAGGTACTGATGAAGCAACAACACTGTCACCACCAATTAAAATGACTCTGGAACAAGCACTTGAGTTTATTGATGATGACGAGCTAGTTGAAGTGACTCCGCAGTCTATCCGTCTGCGTAAACGCCACTTGACTGAGAACGATCGCCGTCGTGCAAACCGTTCTAAAGAAGACTAATTATCGTTACGTGATATTGTTTATTACATTATTGTCGTGATGTGTGTAAGGCGCCTTTCGGCGCCTTATTTATTGATAAGGTTTATAACGACTTGTCTTTCTTCATAAAATACAGTGATGAAATAAATAGTCCGATAATTAAAGGAATTTCGTACAATTCTTCAATAAAGCTTTGTAGCTCAGCATGATGTAGAAAAATGGAACTCAGGAACCGATGGTGTTCAACACTATCTGAAATCAAAAAAGCACAAAGGGTCAGTAGTAGGCTCCAAAGTGGAATCGCTGTATTTTTTAGGTGAAAAACAATACTTTTTCTTAATGGAGAAGCGAATAGCATCAAAACTAAACTGCCAATCAAGACGACAGAAACGAGTCTAAAATAGATGTGATCTAAATTAGGGAAAAATTCGCGTCCCCAATTGATTCCTCTACCAAATAATGTTATCCACCAGATAGTTGCCCATAACCAAAATAATTTCATTCCCTGGATTTTTTGCTGTAATGGTTTCATATAAAACCAAGTGAAAAAGGCACAAAAAATTAGAGTAATAGATTGAAAATATTCAATAGTTTTTGTTGCTAGGTCGATATTTAAATTCTGGGAGAGATTATTAAATAATGGAATTAAAAATAAGCTTCCCCATAGAATAACAATCGGCCAAGAGATTGTTTTATCTACTTTCATAGTATGACTTTTATATTTTAAGATTTATTGATTACTGATAATGCATGGATATCAGCTGACATTGCTTATGTGTAACTTGCTACGTGTAAGTCATTATGCAAAAAGCCTATGGTGGGACTTAACATTTAGTATCAAAAGCCGATAGTGTGGTGTGAAATAGCACCTTTAGGATAAAAAATATTTTCTCTTTAATGGAACAAATTGCCCAGTTTGCTGCTCGTTAATTGAGCTAAGTGCGGGTTGCTTAATCGATAAATTGACAAAATAACGTGAATTATCACTAATTAGGGCTGTTCAGTTGCATGAATAATGATTAAAGTAAATTTAGTGAATAACAATGAGGAAAATTTATGCTGTATATCTTCGATATGGGTAATGTGATTATTGATATCGACTTTAATCGTGTATTTGATAAATGGTCTGAGCTCAGTGGCACACCAAGTGAAGAAATCAAATCACGTTTTACTTTTGGTAATATCTTTCAATTACATGAGTGTGGAAAAATTTCAGACATCGAGTTTGCTGAACTGCTTTGTGAAGAAATAGGCATAACACTAAGCTTTGAAGATTTTGCTGAAGGCTGGCACGCTATTTTTATTTCATTACGACCTGAAGTCATTGATATTATGGAGCGCCTTCGTGAACAAGGGCACCGAGTGGTCGTTTTATCGAATACCAACCGTCTACATCTAGACTACTGGCCAGCACACTACCCAGAAATTGCAGCTTCCTCTGATTTTTTATATCTCTCCCAAGATTTAGGCATGCGTAAGCCTGATCCTGAAATTTACAAATATGTGCTGCAATCAGAAGATTTTGATGCAGCAGATGCTATTTTCTTTGATGATGTCGAGGAAAATATAAAAGCTGCAGAAGCTCTTGGTATTCGCAGTATTCATGTCGTGAATAAAGACACCATTCCTGAATATTTCCGCACTTACGATTTTAGTGCTGAAGTTGAATAACATCCTGATTTTATCGTGGGGCAACGGCGAACGTTGCTCCATCTTTTTGTAAAGAGTCATCATGATTGCATTAATCCAGAGAGTCACTCAAGCGAGTGTGGTTGTTGATCAGAAAATAGTAGGGCAAATAAATACTGGGTTGTTGGTTTTACTTGGTGTTGAAAAAGATGATGATGAGCAGAAAGCCAAGCGTTTGTGTGAAAAAGTATTAGGCTACCGTATTTTTAGCGATGAACAAGGGAAAATGAATCTCAACGTTCAGCAAGCGGGAGGTAGTCTATTGGTGGTTTCTCAATTTACTTTAGCTGCTGACACCAAAAAAGGTATGCGGCCAAGTTTTTCAGGGGGAGCCGAACCTGAAAAAGCAGATACCTTGTATCAATACTTCGTTGAACAAAGCCGGCTACAAGGGATTGAAACACAAACGGGGGAATTTGCTGCCGATATGCAAGTAAATTTAACCAATGATGGCCCTGTTACCTTCTGGCTACAAGTGTGAAGCCATTTTTAAAGGGGGAAGCGATGTACCATTTACGTACACCGAAAGATGATATTGAATTCGCAACTTATTACCATTTTCGCTGGGAAATGTTGCGAAAACCGTTTAATCAGCCCCTTGGTTCAGAAAAAGATGGATATGATTTAACCGCACACCATCAAATGGTTGTGGATGATAAAAACCGTATCCTTGCCATTGGCCGCTTATATATCAATGCAGATAATGAGGGGGCTATCCGTTTTTTAGCCGTTAACCCTGCCATGCAAGGTAAAGGACTCGGCAAATTAATTATCATGGCTCTCGAATCCGTTGCGCGGCAAGAAGGCGTAAAACGCATTGTGTCGAGCGTTCGTGAAGAAGCCGTCCCCTTTTTCGACAAAATGGGTTTTGAGAACCGTGGCCAAGTCGCTGGGCAGTTAAAAACGCCTGTACGCCACTATTTGATGATTAAACCCATTGAGACGCTAGACCAAATTCTACATCGTCCCGATTGGTGTGGTGAGCTACAACAAGCGTGGTATAAGTACATTCCATTGAGTGAGAAAATGGGGGTTCGAGTTGACCAATACACAGGAACTCGTTTTATTACCACCATGCCGGAAGCGGGCAACCAAAATCCTCATGAAACGATATTTGCAGGAAGCCAATTTTCATTAGCTACCTTGACGGGATGGGGGCTGATTTGGCTGTTAATGCAAGAACACCAGCTTGGTGGCGATATTGTGTTGGTCGATGCCAGTATTCGTTATGGTAAGCCCGTGAGCGGCAGGCCGACAGCGACAGCGGACTTAGCAAATATGAGCGGTGACCTTGACCGTTTAGCGCGCGGCAGTAAAGCGCGGGTAAAGCTGAAAGTCGAGGTTAGTAACCCTGATGGCAAGGTGGGCGCAGTATTCAGTGGTGTCTATATGGTGCTACCTGTAGCGCCAGTAAAGTAATGTTGTTCATTGAAAATTAAAAGATAAAGGCAGGTATGATTGACCTGCCTTTTGTATTTCTATGGATTAGTAGTTTTTATGGATTACTAAGTGCGGGGAGCGGCTCTACTAATGAAGGCTCGGTAGGCTGTAAATCGGCTTCGGACTCTACTGAAGAAGTGACAACCCCATTAACAACGGTACGGAATAGGCGTTTGCCTTGCAATGGGACTGCCATCAACTCCCCATTCAAACTTTTTTCTACTGATGGGGCGAGTAAATCCCCTTGTAATGTCGCATCAAAATCACCAATAACTTGAGCGGGAAAGCCTGCCCAGCCCCATTGGTTTAAATCAACGAGATCAATATTCGAACCCGATGCTCTCAGTAAGAAGGGGACTTTTTTTGGTTCTTGTTTTACCAGCAAGCCAACCTTACTGATGCCTTTATCGGTACTGACTGTTAAGCTCGCAGCGGCTGAGGACTTACCACTTTGACGCACTTCAATAAACGGGCGGCGTACAAGAACTTGGTTAATTGTGCCGCTATCTGCAGTGAATGTCGCTTTACCGCTCCAAATTCCCCACTGCTTTTGTTTTATTAAATCGATATTTTCAATATTGCCGCTGAGCGCGGTCAGCTCAAAGGGAAACTGTGGTTGGATATTCATCAAAAGTGATTGAGAAAGGGTGAATTTTTTGATGCTTAAACCAGATAACCAAGGCGGTGTAGGCTCTGCAAAGAATGATAGCCAATTTTCAGGCAAAGTATATAAGATACCCGCTAGTTTGCCTTCGTCGATAGTCAGTATTCGGTCATTGCGCTGCCAAGAACCACTGAGGTTAAAGACGCCTTTATTATAGTAACCGGATAACTTATTGATATTCAGGCTGTCACCGTTAATTTTCAGATCACCAATTAAGGTACTGAGTTGCTGGTCTTTTACGACAAATTGGTCAACATTAAAACGAATGTTGCTTTCGGAACTAGTCCAGCTCCCTCTCACGAAGCTGAGTTGGTCAATTTCGGTGCTTAGGCCAGAGAGTGCCCAATCCTTCCCTTGAATATCAATGTTGGTTAACTCTACTTTTTTGATCTGCAATGATTTTTCACTCGTTATTGCATCAAATAGTGAATCGAAATCAACTTTATTTTCCCAACCGACTTTATTCATGGTGAGGGAATCTACCGCGATAGCGCCATCCTTAAGTACCTTCCCAGCCCCCGCAATATAGCCATTATTTAGGTAGGCACTTGCTTGACTTATTTCTGTTCCTTGCTGCTGCAATTTACCGGTAATGGCAACATTCTTGAATGAAAGGTCATTAAATTTTAATTGGTTAGCGGTAAATCGAAAATCACCGTAACCAAAAGGGGAGTTTTCATCGGGTTTCCAAGGGGTAACTCCCCCCGTGAAGCCAGTGACTTGCACAGTATCATTGTCTTTTTTAAGCGTGATTTGGCTATTTTCAAATTGCAAAATATTCGCGGAAATAGGTAGCAGTATCGTATCAGGTGTGACAGTTGTCGATAATGTTCCTTGAGTAATAACCAAACGTTTGATTGCCGTACCGCTAAATAGATTTCGCCAATTAACATCAAGCACGATTTGCCGTGAGTCTAAAGAGAGGTCACTGTTTTTATTCGCTAATTTGACATCTTGGAAAATGAATTCACCGGGGTTAGAAAATTCATGTCCCATAATTCCCACATCAATATCATAGTCAGTGAACTTACTTAAAAATTGACTGGAGTAGGATGCACCCCAACGGGTTTGCAGCCCGATATAAGTAAAAATAAACAATAGCAGCAGTAACAGAAGTGCATAGGTAGTAAGTTTGATTAACCATTTCACAGTTTACTGCTCCTTTGGTTTGTTGACGAATAGAACAGGAAGAGACTGCCTAATATAGCGACAATTTAAGGATAGGATACAGAAAAACCGCCAGAGTGTTCAACACTGGCGGCTAGAATGAAGGTTATTTTTCGAGAGGGAAGACTAAATTCAGAACAATTGCAGTTAAACCACCCGCAGCAATACCAGAAGAAAACAATGTTTTTAGCCAGTCAGGTGCGAATTGCAAAATCAAAGGTTGCTGTGAAACGCCCATACCCACTGCGAGGGAAAGCGCAATAATCATGATAGCCCGGCGATTGAGCGGTTCACGAGATACAATGCGTACACCTGAAGCGGCAATGGTACCAAACATTACAATGGTTGCTCCGCCCAGCACAGGTTCTGGAATTTGTTGCACGAAGCCTGCAACCGCAGGGAACAGCCCCAATAGCACTAACATTAAAGCGACAATGTAGCCGACATAGCGACTTGCCACCCCAGTTAACTGGATAACACCGTTGTTTTGCCCAAAGCAAGAGTTAGGGAAAGTATTAAATACCGCAGAAACCATCGAGTTCAAACCATTAGCAAGTACGCCACCTTTGATACGTTTCATGTACAAAGGGCCGCGAACCGGTTGCTCAGATACATCAGAAGTGGCGGTAATATCACCTATCGTTTCTAAGGAAGTCACCATAAAAATAAGAATTAATGGGATCAACAGGTTCCAGTCGAAGGATAAGCCATAATAAAAGGGCTCAGGGACAGTAATAATTGGCTGGTTGGCTTCCATTGGTTGCGCATTTGGCAACATGTCCATCCACCAAGCTGCAATATAACCAACAGCCATAGCAATGACTAAAGATGCGACACGTAAGTAAGGGTTTTTCTGCCGATTAAGTAAAATAATAACCGCTAAAACAACCCCAGCTAAAATCAAATAATCAGGGGAACCAAAAGTGTTGTCACTAATTGCACCATAGCCACCGCCAATGGATGTTAACCCGACTTGAATCAAGGATAGGCCGATAATCATGACAACAACACCTGAAACCAGTGGTGTAATGACTCGACGGGCTAGATGTAAGAAGCGAGAAAGAATCACTTCGGTGAGTGCTGCAACTAGCAATGTGCCGAATAAGGCTGCCATCATCGACGGGATATCAGCGCCACCTTGCTTAAGTGCAACACCCCCCATGATTAAAGGTGCAACAAAGTTAAAACTGGTTCCTTGAATCGAAAGCAGGCCTGAGCCAATAGGGCCCCATGCACGGATCTGAATTAAGGAAGCAATACCGGAGGCAAATAAAGACATACTAATGATGCGCTGGGTATCGTGAGCTGGTAGTCCTAATGCCTGACAAATCAGCATCGCAGGGGTAATCACCGCAACAAACATCGCCAGAAGATGTTGCCCAGCGGCAAACAAGGCTTGGGGCAGTGGTGGGCGGTCTTCTAATTTATAGATGAGTTCGCTTTGCGTTTGTATGGTCGCTTCAGTAGTTTGTTTTTCAGACGTCGCAGTATTCATTGCCTTCATTTCTCACCAACAAAAAACGCATTGTAATGTGTCGAAATTAAAAAGCAATCGTTTGCGCGTAAAAAATATTGATCAATGTTAAATAAGGCTGTCACATTTTTATATCTTTTAACTTGTATTTATAACAGTTTTTTTTTCTAATCCTATAACCTGCTTTTGGCGTTTTAAGGAAGAAATTAACGTCTTACTAGTTTTTGATAATTTTAACAACAGACGAGGTACGTGAATGTATCATCTCGATGTCTACGGTACACTGGTAGCAGCTACCTTAGTACTATTACTTGGGCGTAAACTGGTCAAATCAGTTCCTTTCCTTGAAAAATATACAATCCCTGAACCTGTTGCGGGTGGGTTGTTAGTAGCTTTTAGTCTTTTATTGCTTAAACAATTATTTGACTGGAGCCTTTCTTTTGACTTATCACTGCAAGAACCTATGATGCTGGCATTTTTTGCCACAATTGGTCTTAATGCCAACCTTGCTAGTTTGAAGGCTGGTGGTAAGGCATTGTTTATCTTCATTTTTGTGGTTGTTGGTTTATTGCTTGTCCAAAATACGGTAGGGATTGCTCTTGCTGAATTATTGGGATTAGACCCTCTCATGGGGCTATTAGCTGGTTCAGTTACCTTATCGGGTGGTCATGGAACTGGTGCGGCATGGGGAAAAATTTTCACTGAAAGCTATGGTTTCCAAAGTGCAACAGAAGTTGCAATGGCGTGTGCTACATTTGGACTTGTTCTCGGTGGTTTAATCGGTGGACCTGTTGCACGTTTTCTAACGCGTAATATTCCAACGCCAGGAACGGCTGATGATGATAAAGACGTTCCAACTGCATTTGAGAAACCACAATCTGGGCGCATGATCACTTCAATGGTTTTAATTGAAACTATTGCACTGATCGCTATTTGTCTATTGGTGGGAAGTTTTATTGCAGGCGAATTAGCCGATACTCCTTTCGCATTGCCTAAGTTTGTCTGTGTACTTTTTGTTGGTGTCATTTTAAGTAACAGCTTATCACTGCTTGGTTTTTACCGAGTATTCGACCGCGCTGTTTCTGTCATGGGTAACGTGAGCCTCTCATTATTCTTAGCAATGGCACTCATGAGCTTGAAGCTGTGGGAATTAGCATCACTTGCAATCCCAATGATTATCATTCTTGCTGTACAGGCTTGTGTGATGGCGGGATATGCTATTTTTGTGACTTTCCGCGTGATGGGCAAAAACTATGACGCTGCAATCTTAGCTGCAGGTCATTGTGGATTTGGTCTTGGTGCGACACCAACAGCGATTGCGAATATGCAAGCTGTTACGGATAGATTAGGTCCATCTCACTTAGCATTTTTGGTTGTACCAATGGTTGGGGCATTCTTCATTGATATTGTTAATGCGATAGTGATTAAACTGTATCTGATGCTGCCATTATTCCCAACGATTGCTGGTTAACTTTCATTTTATAATAAATCAAGTAAAGCAGGTATTGCCGTGAAAATATTCACGGCAATTTTCATTTTAGGGAACGAATAAAAAGAAGATATAAAACTTAAGCGTGGCTGTACTGCTCTCGCTCAGGTAACCAACGCTCAATAAGTTGTTGTGCATTTTCGGGGTGATTTTGTTGAATATGGCGAGCAAGGCGTTGCACTTCTGGCAACATGTATTGGTCACGCAACAAGTCTGCGACTTTAAATTCTGCATTTCCTGTTTGTCTAGTGCCTAATAATTCCCCTGGCCCGCGAATTTCGAGATCTTTTTGTGCGATAACAAAGCCATCATTGCTGTCCCGCAACACTTGTAGTCTTTGTTTAGCGGTATGGGTTAACGGTGTCTTGTACAATAAGACACAGTGAGACGCGATAGCTCCACGGCCGACCCGCCCTCTTAGTTGGTGTAACTGAGCCAAACCAAGACGTTCAGGGTTATCAATAATCATTAAACTTGCATTTGGCACATCCACACCGACTTCAATAACCGTCGTAGCAACCAGCAGCTGAATTTCATTCTGTTTAAAAGCCGCCATAATACTTTGCTTTTCAGCGGGTTTCATTCGACCATGAACTAAACCGACTTTCAATTCAGGTAATGCCAATGCGAGCTCTTCGCTGGTCACTTGAGCTGCTTGCGCTTCTAATAATTCAGAGTCTTCAATGAGTGTGCAGACCCAATAGGCTTGGCGGCCTTCTTCAATACAGGCTTGGCGAACACGCTCAATAATATCATTACGGCGAGTGTCCGGTATGGCGACAGTGGTGACGGGGGTTCGTCCTGGAGGTAGCTCGTCGATGACCGAGGTATCTAAGTCTGCATACGCTGTCATCGCCAGCGTCCGTGGGATTGGCGTAGCGGTCATGATTAATTGATGAGGGTGGTACCCTTGCTGCTCACCTTTTTCACGCAGAGCGAGCCGCTGATGAACGCCAAAGCGATGTTGTTCATCAATGATAACAAGCCCCAGAGCTTTAAAGCTCACTTGCTCTTGGAAAATAGCGTGTGTTCCAACAACCATCGAGACCTCTCCACTTGCGATGGCATCTTGCTGAGTCTGACGTGCCTTACCCTTTTGTTTACCCGCAAGCCAACCTACTTTGACACCTAAAGGTTCTAACCACTGTTTGAACGTATTGGCATGTTGCTCTGCAAGAATTTCCGTGGGAGCCATCAGCGCCACTTGTTTGCCATTCTCGATAGCGCAAACGGCCGCTAAGGCTGCAACGAGGGTTTTCCCTGACCCGACATCCCCTTGAATCAAACGCATCATAGGAGCGTTTTTAGCGAGGTCTGCTTCAACTTCACTAACAACACGGTTTTGTGCGTCTGTTGGTGAAAACGGTAATTGTGCAAGTAACTGAGATTTTAATTGACCACTTGCCACTAACGGTTCCGCATATAGGCGTTCATTACCTGCGCGGATAGCTAACATGCTTAGATGGTGAGCGAGTAGTTCTTCGAGGACTAGCCGCTTTTGTGCCGGATGATGGCCTTTTTCTAGCTCGCTCAGCGCAACATTCGGTGGTGGATTGTGTAATAAGCGAATGGCATCTGGTAAGCTTATCATTCCACGGCTAAGCTCTTCGGGAAGTAATTCTTTTATTTTCCCGCTATCCAGTAGCCCGAGCGCTTGTTCCATGACTTTGCGTAAAGTCGCTTGGCGAACACCTTCAGTGGTTGGATATACGGGTGTTAAATTCTCTTGCAAGCTGATATTGCTGGGGTCTTTAGACACTTTATATTCAGGGTGAATGATTTCCGGTCCTGTATTTCCTCTGCGAACTTCCCCATAGGCAGTAACCTGTCTTCCTTCTGCTAAGTTATTTTTCATTGCTGCTGAGAAATTGAAAAAACGTAAGGTGAGGTTGCCTGTTCCATCGGAAATTAAGCAAGTCATCATTCTTTTTCGGCCGAAGACGACTTTAGTTTGCAGGACTTCGCCCGTGATCGTTGCTGTCGTGCCGGGAAGAAGATCTTTTATTTGATATAAACGAGTATGGTCTTCATAGCGCAAAGGGAAATGAAGAAGAAGGTCTTGAACGGTGTTCAAACCGATTTTACGCATTTTTTCTGACTGACTTGCACCAACACCATGCAATGAGGTCAGTGAAATGGTATCAAGTAGCCCATTATTCATGTTATTTCCTTCTATTTAACCAAACTGCCGTCTTTTCATTTTTTCGGTTAATTGCATTTGTGCCCACCACGTCTCATCAGCTTCAATTTGCCCTTGGTTATTAATCAATGGCCGAGGAAGCCCCTTACGTTTAGCGACTTCAGCCAGTACAGGGTAACCGCCTTCAAATAACCAAGCTTGTTGTTCATCTGGTGAAAGTAAGCAATGTTCACGATCGTACATTCCCGCTTGTTGCCGCTGCCTTTGGGCTTCATACAGAATTAATGCAGAAGCGACGGAAACATTCAAAGATTGCACCATACCCGCTATTGGAATGATAATGTGTTTATCCGCCAGTGCGAGGGCTTGTTGTGAAATCCCTGTTTTCTCTTGTCCCATCATAATACAAGTTGGCAAAGTATAATCAATTTCACGAAAATCAACGGCATGTTCCGACAAGTTAGTTGCCAAAACCTGCATGTTTTGTGATTTTATTTGGGAAATGGCTTCTTCGGTCGATGCGTGTGAAATAATTTTAACCCAGCTATTACTCCCTGCAGCAGAAGAAACTGACAGTTTGACTTGTTGGTCAGGCCAAATAGCATGAATTTGATGGATCCCTACCGCATCCGCACTGCGTACAATAGCAGAAACATTGTGCGGTTTATGAATTTCTTCGAGGCAGAGAGTTAGGTCAGGCTGCCGCATCGCCATCATTTGGCAAATGCGGCGGTAGCGGCGTTCATTCATAGTGATTAATTAAGTATGGTCGTTAATTACGGTTTCGGCTAACACGTAGAACGTCAGGCATAATACGGATTTTTCGCATCACATTTGCCAATTGAACACGGTTTTTAGTCGTAAGGCGAATAAAGGCACAATATACACGGCCATCTTTTTCTTCTGTATTCATACTTTGAATACTTGAGTTAGCGTCATTAATAGCGGCGGTTAAATTCGCTAAAGCGCCTTGATGGTTAATCATATCCACTTTAATTTCAGCGATAAAGTCGGTGTCGGTGTCATTGTCCCATTCAACTGCCATAAATTTATCAGGTTCTTTCTGATACCCACGGATATTTCGGCAGGATTCATGGTGGATAACCAGACCTTTTCCTGGGCTAATATGTGCAACAATTGGGTCACCGGGAATAGGGCGACAACATTTTGCAAAGGTGATTAAAACGCCATCTGCACCTTTGATCGACAGTTTATTCCGGCTTTCAACTAACACTTGTTCTTCTGGTGCATTTTGTGGATTGTTTTGTAGATTACGTGCAACAACCACACTCATTGCATTACCCAACCCAATTTCAGCAAGCAAATCATCGATAGAGTGCAGCTTCATGCGTGCTAATTCTGCATCAATATTGGTTTGAGGGATATCAGTGAGTTTATTTCCTGCCCCTAGGGCATGGTTGAGTAAACGGCGACCTAAGTTAATAGAATCTTCGCGTTTTAAATTCTTTAATAATTGGCGTATTTTGGCGCGAGCTTTTGAGCTAACGACAAAATTTAGCCAAGCTGCGTTCGGCCTAGCGCCCGGTGCAGTGATAATTTCAACAGTTTGGCCACTCGTCAGGGATTGCGAAAGTGGGTAAGGCTGACGGTCAACACGAGCCCCCACGCAAGCATGGCCAATATCCGTGTGTACCGCATATGCAAAATCAACAGGTGTTGCACCAGTAGGTAATTCAACAATACGGCCTTCTGGAGTGAAAACGTAGATTTCATCTGGAAATAGATCCGATTTAACGCTTTCAATAAATTCAAACGAGCTACCTGCACTTTGTTGCAACTCAAGTAGGCTTTGCATCCAACGTTGAGCTCTAACTTGTGCCGTTGTACCTTGTTCACCTTGCTCTTTATAGGCCCAATGTGCAGCAACCCCCATTTCAGCCATTTGGTCCATGTCTTCTGTGCGAATTTGCACTTCGACAGGCACACCATGCGGCCCAATAAGTGAGGTATGTAGCGACTGATAGCCATTGGCTTTAGGGATGGCAATATAGTCTTTAATACGGCCCGGACGCGGCTTGTATAAACTATGCATCTGACCTAAAACACGGTAGCAAGTATCCACATCTTTCACTATTACCCTAAAAGCATAGATATCCATAATGGAATGGAAACGTTGCTCTTTTTGGTGCATTTTGCGATAGATGGAATAAAGATGTTTTTCTCTGCCACTGACGCGACAAGGAACACCCGCCTCAGTAAGCCTACCGTCAATTTCCGAGAGAATTTTTTGGATCATCTCTTTTCGGTTACCGCGAGCGGCTTTAACCACTTCTTTGATAACGCGATAACGGTTGGGATACAACGCCTCAAAACCAAGCTCTTCAAGCTCTGTTTTGATGTGGTGTATACCTAGCCTATGGGCTAACGGGCTATATATTTCAAGGGTTTCACGTGCAATGCGCCGACGCTTATCGGGCCTGAGTGACCCTAACGTGCGCATATTGTGAGTACGGTCTGCCAGTTTTATCAAAATGACACGGATGTCTTTTACCATCGCCATGATCATTTTGCGGAAGTTTTCTGCTTGAGCTTCTTTTTTGTCGCGAAAGTTGAGCTTATCTAGTTTGGAAACACCTTCAACGAGACCGGCGACGGTGGTACCAAACAATTCTTCTATGTCTTGAAATGTCGCTGGAGTATCTTCAATCACATCATGAAGTAGCGCAGCCATCAGTGTTTCATGGTCCAAACGCATTTCAGCAAGAATACAAGCAACAGCAACTGGGTGAGTAATATAAGGCTCACCACTCGAACGGGTCTGTCCTTCGTGGGCATCCCGTGCAACAACATAGGCTTTTCTTAGTAATTCAATTTGTTCTTTAGGAAGATACTTTTGAATGACTAAATTAAGGCTCTCAAACAGATACAAGGCAGACCCACCTTAGTGATTAGCGACGACCTTCAGCGATTGCAGAAACTGCTTGCATTTCAGCTGCTTCTTGCTCTTGCTGCTCTTGGCGCTCACGCACATCTAAAATGTGACCGTTGATTAAACCTTCTTCTACTTCACGCAATGCGATAACAGTATATTTATCATTTTCTTCAGGAACTAAAGGGTCTTTTCCACCCGTTTGTAACTGACGAGCTCTACGTGCCGCAACCAATACGAGGTCAAAACGGTTACCAATTTTTTCTACTGCGTCTTGAACAGTTACGCGTGCCATAAGTGTGCTACTCCAAAGAAATAAAAAAATGACCTGATATGATACTGAAACTATTCTCAGTCTGCTAGTAATTTGCTGATTAAAGCATCATGTCGCTGAATTTGACGCGCTAACTTTAAACGCTCAGTACGGATGATAGATTGTAAATCGCTTAGCGCGGTATTGAAATCATCATTAACAATAAGGTAATCATACTCGTTGAAATGTTCAATTTCACCTACCGCTTGTGACATACGCTTTTCTATAACTTCATCGCTGTCTTGCCCACGTCCACGTAGCCTACGATAAAGTTCATCTTTTGATGGTGGGAGAATAAAAATACTGCGTGCTTCTGGCATTTTATCCCTAATTTGTTGGGCTCCCTGCCAATCGATATCAAGAAAAACATCTACACCACTATTTAATACATCTTCAATGATGGGTTTGGACGTCCCATAATAATTTCCAAAAACGCAGGCATGCTCTAAGAACTCGCCTTTGTCGACCATTTGTAAAAAATCAGTTTCAGATACAAAGAAATAGTGCTCGCCATGGACTTCCCCTGGACGTGCGGCTCGAGTTGTATGAGAAACGGAAACCTGTGTGTCATACAATGGTTGTGTTTTTAATAAAGCCTGAATCAGACTTGATTTCCCTGCACCACTAGGGGCAGAAACAATATATAACGTGCCTTGTATCATGATGATTTCTTGAATAGTCGAGGATTAAACATAAAAGATGGTGATAAACCCGACATAGTATACACGTACTTGCATCAACATGCAGCGATATCAATAAATCATGAATTTTAATTAAATGAATTTGATTCATCGCTAAATTGTGAACAGGTTCGAGAAATTAACTTATTACTCATGAAAACAACATTCGTTTTGCGAAGCTTTTTGCAAATAATCTCTTTTGGAGATGAAGACAGAAAAAAGATATTTCATGCTTAGTGAATCGGAAAAATGCTTTGAAATATAGCATTACAATGGATTAGTAATAACAAGGAATAGTTATGGTTTATATTTTTTATGGTTATTGGTTAGCGTCATCTTATAGGTTGGGTGGGTTAATTTTGGGCGTCGTGGTGTGTATTAATTTTGCCCAAGCCGCGCAGCAAAGTGCTATTAATGAACAGTGTGAAGAACAAAATAGTCAAATAATTAAGCGGGAGAGTCACAGGTTAGGAAAACAATTACAGTTGTGGAACCAATCTTATCGTTTGGCTGGTAGCAGTCCTATTAGTGATGAAGCTTATGATCAGTTATTTAATTTATGGCGTTCTCTGCAACGCTGTCAGCAGCTTCCTGAAGAATTACCCGACGTGCAATTTCCCGAAAAATTACAGTTAATGAGGCATCCTATTCCTCATACAGGCTTGAAGAAACTCAATGAATTAGATGTTTATAGATGGATAGAAACACGTAAAAACATCTGGTTGCAACCTAAAATCGACGGTGTTGCGGTAACGTTGGTTTACAAGAATGGCAAGCTTATTTCCATGATCAGCCGGGGAAATAGCGTTGAAGGAATCGAGTGGCGAGCAAAAGCAGATTTCATTCCTGCAATACCCAAACAAATTAAATATTCAGGTACGCTTGTGCTCCAAGGGGAGTTATTTTGGCGTATGAATAAGCACATTCAAGCTAAAAGGGGGGGAGTAAACGCACGCAATAAGGTTGCAGGGTGGTTAATGCGAAAAAGTCCCCCAACTGCTCTTGAAGAAAATATTGGTATTTTTATCTGGGCGTGGCCTGCGGGAGATGCAAACCCAAAAACACAATTAACATTACTTTCTGAGATAGGTTTCCCGCTTGCTGAGCAATATAGCCATAAAATTGAAAGTAAAACCCAAGCTAAACAACTAAGGGAATTCTATTATCAAGGCCAATTACCATTTGCGACCGATGGCATAGTGCTTAAAAATTTTCCAGCGCCAGCGGCATCAGCTTGGCAATCAAAACAAAATAGCTGGGCGATTGCATGGAAATACCCATTGCGCAGTGTGCTATCAGAGGTAACTAAGCTCAAATTTAATGTTGGCAGGACAGGAAGAGTTAGTGTCGTTGCTGAAATCATCCCCATCAATATTGACTCAAAAACTATTTCAAAGGTAAATGCTGGATCATTATCATCATGGTCAAAGCGGAATTTACTTGTTGGAGATAAAATACTTGTCTCTCTTTCAGGTCTCGGAAGTCCAAAAATTGAAGACATTGTTTGGCGGCGAGAGAAACGTGAATACCCAGATACATCAAGCTTAACGCAGTTTCATGCGCTCAGTTGCCTGACTTATACGGAATCTTGCTCGCAGCAATTTGTAGCGAGGTTAACATGGTTAGGCAAACAACTCAGTATTCGAGGGATAAATGAAGCGACGTGGCGCCAGTGGGCTGAGAGCCATAACCTTACTCAACTAACAACTTGGTTGTCAGAGCAATGGCAAAACGATTTACCTAAAGGGAAAAAGCACCAACTGTTAGTAAAGCAACTGAAAATGGCAAAGGCTCAACCTATTTGGTTTTGGTTAAAAGGTTTGGCAATTCCACTGCCTAAGGTACAAGTAGGAAAAGTGACTGACATAGGTATGCTGTATGACCCCTCATGGGTTAATAGTATAAATTTGACAGAATTACAAAGGAAAAAACTGGCTAATTGGTTGGCAGAGCCGGAAATTCAATCTATTTTACGTATCTTGTCTGATATGAAAGCTATTCAGCCATCAATCGCAAACTATTAATGGCTGACGATCTTTTGCTGAACTAGGTTAATCTTGGTTTTCGTAATTGAAAATAGGTAGACCAAGACGATAACGAATGGCGATTAGCCTTGCGCTTAAACCAACAACGAGTGTGATAATTACCACGATGTCTTTAGGCAGAGGAGTTTGTAATAGGCCAATGTAGATCCAAGCGGCAGCGAAAGAGACGCCAGCATAGACCTCTTTTTGGAAAACTAAAGGGATTGTATTACATAGCATGTCTCTTAACACACCGCCAAAAACGCCAGTAATTACGGCTGCAATGGCAGCGATGATTGGGCTATAGTGCATATCGAGGGCAATTTGGGCACCCAGTATAGAAAACACAATTAGCCCGATAGCATCTAATATGAGGAACAATCGACGTAAATGTTTCATCATCGGAGCTATCCAAATTGTCACAATAGCAGCGCCGGCAACAGTCAGGATATACTCAGGGTGTTCCACCCAGCCTAAGGGGTAATGGCCAAGTAACATATCACGTACGGAACCACCGCCAATTGCTGTCGCAGACGCAATAATGATGACACCAAAGACATCCATTTTTCGCCTGCCAGCGGCAAGCGCACCCGTCATGGCTTCTGCGGTGATACCAATAATATAAAGTACACTTAATAACATGGTAGTTTTGTTCAAGACTAAGGTTGTTGCTAAAGGGTAATATTACTTGTGAAACTTCTCGACTGAGATTTTCTAGTGTTGGTTAAACTAGATTAGTTAAAGTAATCCGATAGCGATATTAAATGATGTCAAAGGATAACAGATTGAATAATAAATTGCCCTATAAAGAAACACGTTTAACGCATGATGAGCGAAGCCATCAACTAACGAACATTAATGTCTGGACTCCAGATAGCCAGTGGTTAGCGTACGATATACGGCCAAATGGTAGTTCTTTTACAGGTTTATCTATAGAAAAAATTCATGTAAAAACACGGCAAGTTGTTGAGGTTTATCGTGCAAGTCATGGGGCTCACGTGGGGGTGGTAACTGTAAGTCCTCAACCACCAATTCAATATGCGTTTATACATGGCCCTGAGTACCCAGATGATCAGTGGCAATATGATTTTCACCACCGGAGAGGGGTGTATGTTAAAGACGAGCAATTAAACGTCGCCCACTCCATTGATGCAATGTGTATTACTCCTCCTTATTTAGTGGGGGCGTTACGTGGGGGCACTCATGTTCACGTTTTCAGTCCAGACGGAAAGTGGCTGAGTTTTACATATAACGACCATGTTATGCACGAATTAGATGTGCAATTAGATCAACGGAATGTTGCGATTGCTGTACCTATCGGTCCTATCAATGTAAACCCCAAAAAACATGCTCGAGAATATAGTGGTGACTACTTTTGTTGTGTTGTGACCCAGACTACAACGCAGCCTAAAGCTAACAGTGATGAAATTAGCCGTGCATACGAAGAGGGTTGGGTAGGTCAAAAAGGCTATCAAAAACAGAGTGGGGAATGGCAGGAAAGAGCCTTGGTATTTATTGGTGATACTCATTCTACAAATGGTGAAATTATTCCTGAGATCTACATTGTTGATTTGCCTTCACAGCTTGAGGATTACATGATTGCAGGGGAATTTCCTATCCAAGGAACAGAATCGAGCATGCCTTCCCCTCCTAGGGGGATACTGCAAAGGCGCTTAACTTATACACAGGATAAAAAATTTCCTGGTTTAGCAAAACAACCACGACATTGGCTTAGAACTTCTCCAGATGGTAAATCAATCGCTTGTTTGATGAATGATGATGACGGTAATGCTCAATTATGGTTAGTTGATACGCTAACTGGAACACAAAGGCAAATAACACACGGTTCTTCGCCACTTCAGTCTGCTTTTAACTGGGATAGTAAAGGAGAGCACATCTGCTTTATTCGTGATAATAGCGTCATGTATTGTCATGTTGTGACTGGAACTATGCAAAAACTAACAGAATGGACGGAGCTTGCCCCTGTTGCCGATGCCGTTGTATTTTCACCTAATGATGAGTTGATCGCATTCATGCGTGATATTGATGGATTTAGACAGATTTATACCGTAGAAACGGGTTTAAAGCGGCAAATAAAATAATCAGATTACTATAATAACGGATAAAAAAGTTAGGATTGACTTTTTTATTCGTAATTGTTTTTATTATATTCCAATAAAAAACTCAATCATTTAATTGTTAATTATTTACATGTAGAACATGTAGATGCTTACAAATAGAATATTTAAAGTTAAGAAAAATTCTTGTCATAATAAATTAATAATTAAAGTAATATTACATAAATGATTTGCCAGAACTTAGTTAGGTTAAAAATAATGTATTAACAAATACATTTAGTACACAATCATATTTTAATTATAAACGTTCGATTACTTCTGGACTACTTTTTCGTTTTATCTTTATTTTCAAGTTCTTCTATACGTTTTTTGGGGGAGTCAGCTTTATCGTCATTATCTGATTTGGCGTAATCTAAAGGAATTAAAAGAGTATCCATAACAACAGAAAAAGGTAAATCAATAGCAAGTAAAGGTTTGATGACCCAACCCGTTTCATCATCTTTAATCATTTTAATACTATTTTTAGAACCAGGGTAATAACCTTCTGACGGGCCCGCATGAGTCATAATACTCGAGCAACCACTCAAAATAAGAGGTGCGATAAGGAAACAGAATCGTATTGAAATTAAACTCGGCATAGACGTCGTTAACCTGTATTTAGCTTGTTATTCCTAATGTTGACTTATAATAACGAAAAACAAGAAATTCACAATAATGGCGTCATATTATTATTTTATTTAACTGTATGTATTTTTTTAGTTAATAGTTTTCTTGTAGCTATTAACTAAAAATGTTTACCTTCAGTATCTATTCGATGAATGGTAAATAACGTTAAGAAATAAAGACATACTATTTTATATTTGTTATCAGTTTGAAAATTCTAAAAAAATAGGTCATTTATTCATTCTGAACTGTGCTCTATGGCACATATTACCCTCAGGCTATTTGGCACAATCGATTCAGTAGTCTGTTTTATCGCCTATTTGGGTGTGTTTAATGGGTAACTTGTCGTCAAAAGGATGCGGTCTATGAGTGAGTTAGCTCTTACTGTAAGTTTGTTGGCGTTAGCTGCTGCTTTAGGGCTATGGATTGGTAATTGGAAAATCCGTAGTGTTGGGCTGGGTATTGGTGGTGTCCTATTTGGGGGGATCATCGTTGGGCATTTTGCCCAAAGTTACGGCTTACAACTGAATAAAGACATGCTGCATTTTATTCAAGAGTTTGGCTTGATACTGTTTGTATACACGATTGGTATTCAGGTCGGGCCTGGTTTTTTCTCTTCTTTACGTGTTTCTGGCCTAAAATTAAATGGCTTCGCACTAATGGTGGTTGTCTTAGGTGCGGTGGTAACGGCAATTATATATAAAGTTGCGAATATCCCATTACCTATTATTTTAGGTATTTTTTCAGGTGCAGTCACGAATACCCCATCTTTAGGTGCTGGTCAGCAAATTTTATCTGATTTAGGCTCTGATCCTAACCTTGTTGACCAGATGGGGATGGGTTATGCCATGGCATATCCTATGGGGATTTGTGGCATATTATTAGTGATGTGGTTAGTACGCATTATTTTTAGGATCTCAGTAGATAAAGAAGCTTCCGCATTTAATAGTTCTAACTTTCAACAGCGCGACTCTCTGCAGACTATGAATATTGCCATTCGTAACGCTAATCTTGATGGCTTAATGATGCAAGACATCCCACTACTTGGTAGCGAAGCGATTGTTTGTTCAAGATTAAAACGTGGAGATATGCTTGTTGTCCCTCAGCCCACAACAGAGATCCATTTAGGGGATCTATTGCACGTTGTTGGTTTGAAAGACGATTTAAATAAAGTTCGCTTAATATTAGGTGAGGAAGTTGATGCATCCCTTTCGACATCAAGCTCTATTTTGCATTCCGTTCGTGTAGTAGTCACGAATGATGCCGTATTAAGTAAAAGGCTTAAAGACTTAAATTTAAAACAAAAATATGACGTTGTTGTTACACGATTAAATCGTACGGGTATTGATTTAGTGGCTAATAACAATTCAGTTTTACAATTTGGCGATATTTTAAATATTGTTGGGCGTCCTGAGTCAATTGAAGCTGTCACTGCTTTGTTAGGCAATGCGAAACAAAAACTACAGCAAGTTCAAATGTTACCTGTGTTCCTTGGAATAGGGCTTGGGGTTGTACTGGGGTCAATACCTGTTTTTGTTCCAGGTTTTCCTGCAGCGCTAAAACTTGGATTAGCGGGAGGTCCATTAGTTGTTGCATTAATTCTAGGCCGTATAGGGACGATCGGGCGTTTATATTGGTTTATGCCTCCGAGTGCGAATTTGGCGTTGAGAGAGCTGGGAATTGTCATGTTCCTCGCTGTGGTAGGGCTCAATTCTGGTGGTGGCTTCATTGATACTTTAATTAAAGGCGATGGGCTGACGTGGATTGGCTATGGGTTATTGATCACGTTTGTGCCGCTATTTATTACAGGTGTTGTCGCTCGAATTTTTGGCAAAATGAACTATCTGAGCCTTTGCGGGGTGCTAGCGGGTTCCATGACGGATCCGCCTGCATTAGCATTCGCAAATAATATTCATGCGACCAGCGGCGCGCCCGCATTATCTTATGCAACAGTTTATCCATTAGCGATGTTTTTAAGGATTATTTCGCCTCAATTGCTGGCCATTTTATTTTGGGCTGTTTAGTTAAATGTGATAATCCATTTGATGAATAACTAACACTGTTTAAGGCTTGTTTTTCAATTGGATAGGTGAGTATTCTGATGGGTGTAGAAGAAGGCCATTAAAAAGTATCACGATATATAGGGGCAAAAAGTGCTTTTGTTCAAGCAATAACCAAATTGAAAAGATGTTCTAATGGTTCTGAATGATATTCGTATTGAAAAATTAATTTGATTTCAATTACGGAGTTCTCGCTAATTTTAGCCCTTTCTATATGAAAGGGCTTTTTTTTACCTAAAACTTGCAATGACAGGGTTAAAAGCCCTTTGTTATTTAGCAACCTAACAGGTTACTTCTTGATACGCTTTTTCTAGTTCTTCAGCTAATATCTTGATCCCCTGTTCAATTTTTTCTGGTTCAGGGACATAGTTCATGCGCATACATTGATGTGCATGTGGCCAATCTTGTTCGATACCGGGAAAGAAGTAGTGGCCAGGAACCATCAATACACCACGTTTTTTTAAGCGTTGGTATAATTCTAAGCTATTAATTGGCAAGTCTTTAAACCATAACCAAAGAAAAATAGCACCTTCAGGCTTATGAATTAAACATTTATCTTCTGGAATATAGCGGCGAATAATTTCGATGGCTTCTTCCACTCGTTGCTTATAAAAAGGGCCAATGACATTCTTAGATAATGAGATAAGGTCATCTTTCTTAAGCATTTCTAACGCAAGTGCAGGGCCTATGCCACCTGGAGCAAGGCTGATAATGCCGTTCATGTTGCTAACGGCTTCAATGATTTCTTCATTAGCGATGATAATGCCGCATCGAGTTCCAGGTAAACCAAGTTTAGATAAACTCATACAAAGAATGACATTTTCGTTCCAAAATGGCGTAGCTTCGCTGAAGATAATGCCGGGGAAAGGAACGCCATAAGCATTGTCTATTAATAATGGGATATTATGTTGTTTAGCTAGTTTGTCTAAATGCTCAACTTCTTCATCTGTAATGACATTACCAGTTGGGTTTGTTGGGCGAGATACGCAAATAACACCAATGTCATCAGTCACTTCTAAAGTATTAAAATCTACACGGTACTTAAATTGACCATTAGGTAAAAACTCAATTTGCGGTTTATTAGCCACAAATAAGTCGTCGTCTAGCCCTGAGTCTGCATAACCGACATATTCAGGGGCAAGAGGGAAGAGGACTTTACGAGTGATACCATCTTCAAAGCGACCGGCTAGCAAGTTAAATAGATAGAAAAAAGCACTCTGGCTGCCGTTAGATAGGGCAATATTTTTCGCGCTAATATTCCAACCTAGTTTTGCTTTTAGCGTTGCTGCAAGCGCTTTCAACATGGCATCTTTACCTTGAGGACCATCATAATTACATAAAGTGTCCGTCAATTGGCCATTAGCACACATTTCTGCTAATAGATCTTGGAAATACTTATCCATTTCAGGGATATGAGCTGGATTGCCACCCCCTAACATAATGGAGCCAGGGGTTCTTATGCCGTCATTCAAGTCTTTCATTAATAATGAAATGCCTGAATTTTGGGCAAATTTATTACCAAATTTAGAAAATATCATCGCATTTATTCACATATATTTATTAGATTGTTAATGGAATTTAAAACATACTCTGCTACTTCTCAGAGTTCAACCACCCATTCACATCTTTTTTTAATTTAAAATATCGAAAGTTTATAGTTGGCCGAGTTAAAATATTGCAATGTTAATGCAATGGTGGTTTATTTTTCTTTTTCTTTGGTAAGTTACACTGATAAAAACTAATTTATTTAAATTGGCAACAATGCATTAAATGGTCATTTACCATGCCAGTCGCTTGCATAAATGCATAACAAGTGATTGAACCTACAAATTTAAAACCATGTTTTTTAAGTGCTTTGGAAAGAAGCTTAGACGTTTCAGTTTCCGTAGGAACTTGCGACGAATTTTCCCAAGCATTGACAATGGGGCGGCCATCAACAAATTGCCAAAGAAAAGTAGAAAAATCTTCACCATTGTCTTGCATCGCTAAATAGGCTTTTGCATTCGCGATAATCGCATTAATTTTGAGTCGGTTACGGATAATTCGAGTGTCTTGCATAAGTCGCTCAACATCATTCTCATTCATTAATGCGATTTTTGTAGGATCGAAATGATGAAATAAATCACGATATCCTTGGCGTTTTTTTAAAATGGTGTACCAAGATAGCCCGGCTTGCTGGCCTTCAAGGCAAAGCATTTCAAATAATGCTAAGTTGCTATAATTGGGTTTACCCCATTCATGGTCGTGATAAGCGATATATTCAGGGTCTTGATTAACCCAATGGCAACGTGTCAGAGAAGTACCCATTTTTCATCCTTTTTACAGTTTCGATAACCTTGTTTCAAAAAACAAACCATTTATACTGTATAAATAACCAGCTTGAAAGGGGTGAAAGTATTTTTTTTTATTTTTAGAATAAATACAGACATATTCAATGCTGTATATCTTGCGGTCAAAGGGTATACTGGCGTACTTTCATTAAATTTTACGTATCGCGTGCGGATCTAACATGCAAAAGTTTGATACCAAGACCTTCCAAGGTCTAATCCTGACATTACAGGACTACTGGGCGCGTCAAGGCTGTACCATTGTTCAACCATTGGACATGGAAGTCGGCGCCGGAACTTCTCACCCAATGACGTGTTTGCGTGCATTAGGCCCTGAGCCTATTGCTGCGGCTTATGTTCAACCATCTCGTCGACCTACTGATGGTCGTTATGGTGAAAACCCAAATCGTCTACAACACTATTATCAGTTTCAGGTGATCATTAAACCATCACCCGACAATATCCAAGAATTATACCTAGGCTCTTTAAAAGAATTAGGTGTTGACCCAACCGTTCACGACATTCGCTTTGTTGAAGATAACTGGGAAAACCCAACCCTAGGGGCTTGGGGATTAGGTTGGGAAGTATGGCTTAACGGGATGGAAGTGACTCAGTTTACTTACTTCCAGCAGGTCGGTGGTCTTGAATGTAAACCGGTAACGGGTGAAATTACATACGGCCTAGAACGCTTAGCTATGTATATTCAAGGCGTGGACAGCGTGTATGACCTTGTCTGGTGTGATGGCCCATTGGGTAAAACCACCTATGGTGATATTTATCATCAAAACGAAGTTGAGCAATCAACCTATAACTTCGAATACGCAAATGTAGATTTTCTTTTCAAATGTTTTGAAGAGTATGAAAAAGAAGCTCAACACTTGCTGGCTTTGGAAACACCACTTCCACTACCTGCATACGAACGTATTTTGAAAGCGGCTCATACTTTCAACCTACTCGATGCACGTAAAGCCATTTCTGTTACTGAACGCCAACGCTATATTTTACGTATTCGTACCCTAACTAAAGGGGTTGCAGAAGCGTACTATGCTTCTCGCGAAGCGCTTGGATTCCCTATGTGTCATAAGAACTAAGAGGCTGTCATGACTCAACAGACTTTCCTTGTGGAAATCGGCACCGAAGAGTTACCGCCGAAGGCTCTTCGTTCATTAGCTGAATCATTTGCTGCAAATTTTACGGCTGAACTTGATGGTGCTGATATCGCTCATGGTGCAGTAACGTGGTTTGCTGCCCCTCGTCGTCTAGCACTTAAAGTCGCTGATTTAGCGGCTTCACAGCCAGACCGTGAAGTTGAAAAACGCGGCCCTGCTATCTCTCAGGCATTTGGTCCAGATGGCCAACCGACTAAAGCCGCTGAAGGCTGGGCTCGTGGTTGTGGTATTACCGTTGATCAAGCTGAGCGTTTGACGACCGATAAAGGCGAATGGCTACTGTATCGTGCTCAAGTAAAAGGGCAGGCTGTCAGCGAATTATTGGTTGATATGACTAGCCGCGCGCTCGCAAAACTACCCATTCCTAAATTAATGCGCTGGGCTGATAAAGACACTCAATTCGTTCGTCCTGTTCATACCGTCACATTACTACTAGGTAGCGATGTTATTGATGGTGAAATCTTAGGTATCAAGAGCGGGCGCACGATTCGTGGTCACCGTTTCATGGGTGAAGCTGAGTTTACCATTGATAATGCGGAACAATATCCAGCCATTTTACGTGAACGCGGTAAAGTCATGGCGGATTACGCAGAACGTAAAGCGGTTATTAAAGCAGATGCGGAAAAAGCAGCTCAGGCTCTTGGTGGCCAAGCTGACTTAACAGATAGCTTGCTTGAAGAAGTGACGTCATTGGTTGAATGGCCAGTCGTTTTAACGGCTAAATTTGAAGAGAAATTCTTAGAGGTTCCTTCAGAAGCGCTCGTTTACACCATGAAAGGGGACCAAAAATATTTCCCAGTTTATGATAAGGCTGGCAAGTTAATGCCTAACTTTATCTTTGTGGCCAATATTGAGTCTTCTGACCCTCAGCAAATCATTTCAGGTAACGAAAAAGTTGTGCGTCCACGTTTAGCGGATGCCGAATTTTTCTTTAAGACTGACCGTAAACAACGTTTGGAAGATAACTTACCACGCCTAGAAACCGTATTGTTCCAGAAACAATTAGGTACACTGCGTGATAAAACCGACCGTTTAGAAGCATTAGCTGGCTGGATTGCGAGCAAAATTGGGGCAGATGTTAATCATGCAACCCGTGCAGGTCTATTAGCGAAATGTGACTTAATGACTAACATGGTGTTTGAGTTCACAGACACTCAAGGCGTTATGGGAATGCACTACGCACGCCATGATGGTGAGTCAGAAGATGTTGCATTAGCTTTAAAAGAGCAGTACCAACCGCGTTTCTCAGGGGATGCACTTCCATCAACTGACGTTTCAGCTGCATTAGCACTGGCTGAAAAAATGGATACGCTTGCGGGTATTTTTGGTATCGGTCAACATCCTAAAGGTGATAAAGACCCATTTGCTCTGCGCCGTGCTGCGTTAGGCGTCTTACGCATTATCGTTGAAAAAGGCTATCAGCTTGATCTCGTTGAAATGACAGAAGAGGCGGCTCGCTTATACGGTGATAAATTAACCAATGACAATGTGGTGAGTGACGTTGTTGAGTTCATGCTTGGCCGTTTCCGTTCTTGGTATCAAGAATTAGGCTATAGCATTGATACCATTCAAGCGGTATTAGCTCGTCACCCAACACAACCGGCTGACTTTGATGCACGAGTGAAAGCCGTTACTCACTTCCGTTCATTAGACGAAGCACAGGCTCTTGCAGCGGCAAATAAACGTGTTTCCAATATTCTGAGCAAATCAGAAGAAAAACTTGCGGACAACGTTTTAGCCTCTGTTCTAAAAATGCCTGAAGAAGTCAAACTGGCGACTCACGTTGTGGTATTACAAGATAAGCTTGCGCCAATGTTTGCAGAAAGGAATTATCAAGAGGCTTTAGTTGAATTAGCTTCTTTACGCGATATCGTGGATGAATTCTTTGCAAATGTGATGGTAATGGATGAAGACCAAGCGGTTCGTATTAACCGTTTGACACTATTAAGCCAGTTACGTGAGTTATTCTTAAGAGTAGCGGATATTTCTTTACTGCAATAGGCTTAAAATTGAGTTATTAGCGTGTTGTTAATGCTATTTTTATAAACTCTAACCTGTTTGATAAATAAGCACTAAAATATTTTAGTGCTTATTTTTTGCTTTAAATAAGGCGAGTTGCATATAAACCTTACCATTTTGGTGGTTTTATCGGCAAACGAACAGAATTGGCGAAAAATGGGTTGACGACCTCCGTTCTTGGCAGTATTATTCACACCGTTTTCGGCGAGTAGCGCAGCTTGGTAGCGCAACTGGTTTGGGACCAGTGGGTCGGAGGTTCGAATCCTCTCTCGCCGACCAAATTCTAAAACCCACCTCATTGAGGTGGGTTTTTCCGTTTTTACCCCTTCCTATTTTTCACCTCAACTATTTCAGACTAACTTGGCTTGCACTCAATCACCTATCTCTGTTGATATATAAGCTGACTCACTCATGTTGTTTTAGGTAAAAACGCTTTTTCATTACAAGGACTCGTTAATGAAAGTTGATAACGTTTTATCGATACATCTTTGCTGCTTCTTATTCAGTTTTTGTACCATTATTGGTTTTAAAGCTTATAGCACGCCTATAGCGCCTCCAAATGGCATTATCCAAGTCCCCTCTACTTGTATCATGATGAATCAAGTACATTTCATTGGGCTTGAGCAAGTAAAAGAAATCGCTCGTAGCCAAGTGAATAAATGGCGGCAAAAGATAGAAGGCCAGTGCATTGATGAACAAGGCTTGCTTAAATATGCAGATGACATTACGGCAGAGTTAGTTCATGCAGGCTATTTGACCTCTTACTTGTATTACCCAGAGCAAACTTTTCTATTTGGTATCCTGCAAGCAAAAATAATAGCAGGAACAGTTTCTTCAGTGGTTTATCAACATGAGCAGGTAGAATATAAATCACTTCAACATATATTTCCTTTTCAACTAGGGGATGCGCTTAATCTGCGACAAGTTGAGCAAGGTTTGTACAACTTACAAAATGCATCTTTAATCCCTTTTCAAGTCAAATTAATTGCAGATGATAAGCATGAAAACGCCACTCAAATTATAGTGTTAGGCCAGCACCGGCGAGAATTTCAAGGTACTCTCTCCTTTGAGTCACACTCAATGGCCCATCAGGTAGGCAATACAAATACAGTTAGCCATACTTTTATGGTTGCTAATCCTTTGCTACTAAATGATTTTTTATATTCAAATATTAGCCGTCAATTTAGTAACACTGAAGAGACCGAAGTGAAATCAGCCATGTTGTTTTATTCTCTTCCTTATCAATACTGGTTGTTTTCAATATTGAGTGGATACCAGAAAAATAAAACGGTCATTGCTAGCAATGATGTTGTTTTACCTCTGCAGCAGCATCATGGTTTCTTATTATTACAAGCCGAGTATTTATTAAAGCGAACAGAAAACGCGATGACTTCATTAAGCTTAGGGTCTGAAAGCCAAAAGAGTGACACATTTTTGGCTAATTTACACTTACGAACACAACAACGTTTGGCTCATTACATTATCGGTGAGTTGACTCATCAGGTTAACTTTTTACAGGGTAGTGCTTTAATGGCATTAAAGTATAAACAAGGAACTAGCTGGTTTGGTGCAAATGCACAGCAAGTTACAGGTTTAAATAAGCCACAGGTTATACAAATCTCGGTTTCTGCAATGAGGGTGGCTTCTCCTTTTCAATATGAAAGCCAACTTGATGTGCAATTAAGTCGTGATAAGTTAGATGTTTTATTAGAGCAAGAGTCATTTATTGGTTTTGGGGGCGTTAGCGGTTTTATTGGAGGGGGCGAGCCCTTTGATATGGGGGATAATAGTTTAAAGCTACAAAGTGAGGTCCTCTGGCAGAGCCCATGGCCATATCTGGCTTTATATACCTCGTTAGGTTTAGGAACAACATCAAATGATAGAGGAACCTTTTGGAAAGAAAATCTATTGCTGGGTGGTAGAGTCGGAGCTAAAGGCCAAATAGGGCGTTTGTCATATCATTTATTTGCTGAAACTCCAATTTGGCAAACTGACCAGCTGTTGGTGAATTCAATGAGTACAGGTCTTCAGGTAAGGGTTCATTATTAGTTAAATCATAGGGTTAAGATAGGCAATTGGATCATTCAGGAATGGCCGAATTAATACTAGGCAATTGTAGCTTTTATCGTTGGTATTAAAGCATATTCTGTATTTGGGCAAATAGAATACAAACTCTTATCAGTGTTATTTTATTCTTTAAGTTATCAGTTAGTTAAAATTTTGTTTAGCATAGTCAGCTGAATGTTTTTTATTTGCTTATAAAACAAACTAAATTATTACATACTAAAATAATTTCCATATCAATTCTCTTTAGTGTTTTATTTCGCACTACACCAATAAAAGCACTATATTCGTTCAGTAATTCAGCACTTAATCACAAATATAAAAATAAATAACCGCAACATAAAACTCTATTCACTACGAATTATATGGTTATAACACCTACGACTTGTCTTTTGCTGTAAAATTTTAAGCTAAATTGCGGTGCTAATTGTTTCTAATATGTTACATGGATTGTGGGTGAGTCATAAATGTGGCTATTGACGAAGTGAGTAACAGTTGATTAATTGCACAATGAATAACAAAAAATACAGATACTACATCTGTCACTTTTATGACGGGTTTAGACATCAAGCAAAACAACATGAACACCATAGGAGCATACAGATGCGCTCTATTAAAAAGACAGGTCTACTGACTGTAGGGCTTACATTGGCAGCATTAGCAGTATCAGCATCAGTACAGGCAAAAACGTTAGTTTATTGTTCAGAAGGTTCCCCAGAGGGCTTTAACCCGCAGTTGTTCACGTCAGGAACAACCTATGATGCAAGTTCAATCCCACTGTATAACCGCTTAGTGGAATTCAAATTAGGAACGACGGAAATTGAACCGGGCCTAGCGGAAAGCTGGGAAGTGAGTGATGATGGTAAAGAATATACTTTCCATCTACGTAAAGGTGTCAAATGGCACTCGAATAAAGAATTTAAGCCAAGCCGTGATTTGAATGCGGACGATGTCATCTATACATTTATGCGTCAAAAAGATGCAAATCACCCATACCATAAAGTTTCAGGTGGCAGCTATGAATACTTTATGGGAATGGATATGGATAAAATTATCGATAAAGTTGAAAAAGTCGATGATAACACCGTAAAAATTACGTTAACTCGTCCAGAATCTCCATTCTTAGCCGATATGGCAATGGACTTCGCATCCATTCTTTCTGCTGAATATGCAGATCAGATGTTGAAAGCGGGTACGCCAGAAAAAGTAGACTTAAACCCAATCGGAACAGGCCCATTTGTTCTGCAACAGTATCAGAAAGACTCCCGTATTCTTTATAAAGCCAACGACCAATATTGGGGCACAAAACCTAAACTTGACCGTTTAGTCTTCTCTATCACGCCAGATGCTTCCGTTCGTTATGCAAAACTGCAAAAAAATGAATGCCAAGTCATGCCATATCCAAATCCGGCTGATTTAGAGCGTATGAAGCAAGATAAAGACATTACGTTAATGGAGCAACCAGGCCTAAACGTCGGTTACCTCTCTTATAATGTCGAGAAAAAACCGTTAGATAATCAAAAAGTTCGCCAAGCGCTGTCTATGGCGGTGAACAAAGATGCAATTATCGAAGCGGTTTATCAAGGTGCAGGCCAAAAAGCGAAAAACCTTATCCCGCCGACAATGTGGGGCTATAACGATGCTGTGAATGATTACGAATATAATCCTGAAAAAGCGAAAGCCTTATTAGCAGAAGCGGGTTTCCCGAATGGTTTTGAGATAGACCTGTGGGCGATGCCTGTTCAACGACCATATAACCCAAATGCACGCCGTATGGCGGAAATGATCCAAGCAGACTGGGCAAAAGTTGGCGTTAAATCAAAGGTTGTCAGCTATGAGTGGGGCGAATACCTCAAACGTGCGAAAGATGGCGAGCCACAAACGGTAATGATGGGGTGGACGGGTGACAATGGGGACCCTGATAACTTCTTTGCAACCTTATTTAGCTGTGCCGCAAAAGAGCAAGGTTCTAACTACTCAAAATGGTGTAATGAAAGCTTTGAGAACTTGATCCAACCTGCGCGCCAAACTGCAGATCACGACAAACGAGTCGAACTGTATAAGCAAGCGCAAGTTGTGATGAATGAGCAGGCGCCAGCTCTCATTATTGCACACTCCACGGTGTTCGAGCCAGTACGTAAAGAAGTCAAAGGCTATGTGGTTGACCCACTAGGGAAACACCACTTCGAAAACGTCGATATTGAGAAGTAATCGTATCTAATCTGTCTATGCCCTTCGTTGCTGGTTTAGAGCGGAGGGCGTTTTCTTCTCTAGAAGAAGCGGAAAAGTTAAGTTGTTTGTGAGCACCCGGAAAAGCAATTTTCTGAGTAGCCAAACGGACTAAGAGCCGTCAACGGCATTATTAAAGAGATTCAGGATATGTTGCAATTTATCCTCCGACGATTGGGGCTTGTGATCCCCACGTTTATCGGTATTACATTATTAACCTTTGCTTTTGTCCACATGATCCCGGGTGACCCGGTGATGATCATGGCTGGTGAAAGGGGATTATCCCCTGAAAGGCATGCTTATTTAATGGCTGAACTAGGGCTTGATCAGCCACTTTGGAAGCAATATCTCCATTACATCAATGGGATATTTCATGGTGATTTAGGGATTTCCCTAAAAAGCCGTATTGGTGTGTGGGAAGAGTTTTTACCGCGTTTTTTAGCGACAGTCGAACTAGCTACCTGCGCCATGATTTTTGCGGTTTCTGTTGGGATCCCTGTTGGGGTTTTAGCGGCAGTAAAACGTGGGTCGATTTTTGACCATACTGCCATCGGCCTTTCTTTAACGGGTTACTCAATGCCTATCTTCTGGTGGGGGATCATGCTCATCATGCTTGTGTCAGTGCAGTTAGACCTCACCCCAGTAGCTGGCCGAGTCAGTGATACCGTTTTTCTGGATGACTCCCAGCCTCTAACCGGTTTTATGCTTATTGATACCCTAATTTGGGGGGAGGATGGTGATTTTATTGATGCGGTAGAGCACTTAATATTGCCGTCTATTGTTTTAGGAACGATCCCATTAGCCGTTATTGTGCGTATGACTCGCTCGTCAATGTTGGAAGTGTTGGGAGAAGACTATATTCGTACCGCACGGGCTAAAGGCCTTGGCCGCGCGCGCGTCATTTTAATTCACGCATTACGCAACGCATTATTACCCGTAGTCACAGTAATTGGCTTACAGGTTGGGGTGATGTTAGCAGGGGCTATTTTAACAGAAACTATTTTCTCATGGCCTGGATTAGGACGCTGGTTAATCGAAGGGCTACAGCGCCGTGATTACCCTGTAGTTCAAGGGGGAGTCTTGCTGGTTGCTACACTGATCATACTCGTAAACTTAGTGGTCGACGTGCTGTATGGCATTGTAAACCCACGTATTCGTCATAAGAAATAAGGAGCGCTAAATGTCTCAATCTACTGAGCCAACTGTTGTCAGCGCCCCGCAGCCGATGACACCATTGCAAGAGTTTTGGCACTATTTTAAGCGTAACAAAGGGGCCGTTGTCGGGATGTTCTATATTATCCTGATGGTGCTGATTGCGATTTTTGCGGGGGTATTGGCGCCTCACGCACCTGATGAGCAATTTCGTGATTTTTTACTTGTTCCACCAGTTTGGGAAGATGGGGGAAGTTGGCAGTTTATTTTAGGGACAGATGATGTTGGGCGTGATTTACTTTCCCGCTTAATGTATGGCGCACGTTTGTCATTGCTAGTAGGCTGCTTAGTCGTTGTTTTATCATTAATTATGGGTGTCACCATTGGGGTGATCGCGGGATATTTTGGTGGTGTTGTTGATGCGTTAATCATGCGTGTAGTTGACATCATGTTGGCATTACCGAGCCTATTATTAGCGTTGGTGCTGGTGGCCATTTTTGGCCCGTCCATTGTTAATGCTTCTATTGCTTTGACGTTTGTTGCTTTGCCACATTACATCAGGCTGACGCGTGCGGCTGTACTGGTGGAAGTCAACCGTGATTATGTCACTGCCTCTCGAGTTGCGGGTGCGGGAGCAGCTCGTCAAATGTTCATCAATATTTTACCTAACTGTTTGGCACCTTTGATTGTACAGGCCTCTTTAGGTTTTTCGAATGCCATTTTAGATATGGCTGCTTTGGGTTTTCTCGGAATGGGCGCACAGCCACCAACTCCTGAATGGGGAACGATGCTGTCTGATGTGTTGCAATTTGCACAAAGCGCATGGTGGGTAGTGACTTTTCCTGGACTAGCAATTTTATTGACGGTGCTTGCGTTCAACCTGATGGGTGATGGGTTACGTGATGCATTTGATCCAAAACTCAAGCAGTGATGAGGTAACCAAATGGCATTGTTAAATGTAGAACAACTTTCGGTACATTTCGGAGACGAAAAAGCACCGTTTCGCGCCGTTGACCGCATCAGCTATAGCGTTGATAAAGGCCAGGTCGTTGGTATTGTTGGTGAGTCGGGTTCAGGTAAATCGGTGAGTTCACTCGCGATTATGGGATTGATCGATTACCCCGGAAAAGTGATGGCAGATTCATTAAAATTTGATGGACGTGATTTGCTGTCGATCCCTGAAAAAGAACGCAGGCAGATTGTTGGTGCCGATGTTGCGATGATTTTCCAAGATCCGATGACCAGTTTAAACCCTTGTTTTACCGTGGGGTATCAGATCATTGAAGCATTGAAAGTGCATCAAGGTGGGAGCAAAAGTACACGCAAACAGCGGGCTATTGATCTGTTAGATATGGTGGGGATCCCTGACCCACAATCACGTTTAGATGTGTATCCTCACCAGTTGTCTGGTGGGATGAGCCAGCGAGTGATGATTGCGATGGCGATAGCATGTCGACCTAAATTATTGATTGCGGATGAACCGACAACAGCGCTAGATGTTACTATTCAAGCCCAAATCATTGAATTGTTGTTGGAATTGCAGCAACAAGAAAATATGGCATTAGTGCTTATCACTCATGACCTCGCTTTAGTAGCAGAAGCGGCACATCACATAATTGTAATGTATGCAGGGCAGGTGGTTGAGTCCGCCAAAGCGAGTGATATTTTTAAACACCCTCGCCATCCTTATACACAAGCGCTACTACGTGCCTTGCCGGAATTTGCGACAAATAAATCACGTTTAGCCTCACTTCCCGGTGTGGTTCCTGGAAAATACGATAGGCCAGTGGGCTGTTTATTGAACCCACGTTGTCCGTATGCAACGGAGATATGCCGTCAAGAAGAGCCAATGTTACAAACCGTTGGTGATCGCCAAGTCAAATGCCATATGCCACTGGATGATATGGGGAGGCCAACACTATGAGTGACAAACAATATACTCCATTACTTAAAGCTGTGGATTTGAAAAAATATTATTCCGTCAAAAGAGGGGTTTTTGCTGCCGAGAAAACCTTAAAAGCATTGGATGGAGTCTCTTTTGAACTAGAAAGAGGTAAAACACTGGCAGTGGTTGGGGAGTCCGGTTGTGGTAAATCGACATTGGGTCGTTTATTAACCATGATTGAGCAACCTTCTGAAGGCGAGTTGTATTATCAAGGCCAAGACTTGTTAATAAAAGATAAGTCTGCAGAGAAGCTGCGCCGTCAAAAAATCCAAATTGTTTTTCAAAACCCTTATGGCTCTCTGAACCCACGTAAAAAGGTGGGGCAAATTTTGGAAGAGCCGCTATTGATTAATACTTCGCTATCGAAAGAGCAGCGTAAAGAAAAAGTGCTCTCCATGATGGCTAAAGTGGGCTTGAAAACAGAGCACTATAGCCGATACCCTCATATGTTTTCTGGTGGTCAACGTCAACGTATCGCGATAGCACGTGGTTTAATGCTTGACCCTGACATCGTGGTTGCTGATGAACCTGTTTCCGCTCTGGATGTTTCTGTTCGTGCTCAAGTATTAAATCTGATGATGGATCTACAGCAAGACTTAGGTTTATCTTATGTGTTTATTTCACACGATTTATCGGTGGTAGAGCATATTGCTGATGAAGTCATGGTGATGTATTTAGGCCGCTGTGTGGAAAAAGGGACAAAAGAGCAGATTTTTAATAACCCTCTTCATCCTTATACCCAAGCGTTATTATCTGCGACACCAAGGTTGAATCCAGACGCACGGCGCGAACGTATTAAATTAACGGGAGAGTTGCCAAGTCCCTTGAACCCACCACCGGGGTGCGCATTCGCCGCGCGTTGTCGTAGAGCATTTGGTCAGTGTACGCAGCTCCAGCCAACATTGAAGGAATATAACCAACAGTTGGTTGCATGTTTTGCGGTTGATGAAGATGAAAAGCAGATGATTGTTATGAGTTAATGTGTAAAACGGCAGAAAAGGCTAATTTTCTGCCGTTTTTTATTCAAGTATGCCTTTAATCTGTTTTAACATGTTGTTTGTCCTAAATACCCAATCTTTCTTTTTAAGCTACTCTTTTGCAGATAAAATCAAGTATACTGGCTGATGTTCCCGTTTTCTTTAAAAAGCTGCTTGATTAGAAAGGTTGTGGCCAAATGAATACCCGAGTCCAACGCTCACTAACATTAAAAAGTATGGTCGTATTCTTTATGATTACGTTGCTATCACTTGCGCTTTTTTTAGCTATTCAATTCAGTTACTTAGTTGAACAACGTAAGCAAGATTATTTAGACCAACTCAGTAACGCTGTAGTGCAAATTCAAGAACCATTAACAGATTCATTGCTAAGTTCCGATCTTAACGAAGTCAAACGGTTGCTGATAAGTTTAAAAACATCGGGTATTATGGGAAATGCGATTATTACGGTTGATGGCACAACGGTAATGAATCTAAGCTTTGCAACGCCTAAGCCGATACCTAATTGGGTGACTCATTTTGTGGGGATCCCTGTCGAAATGACCGTGCCGCTGTACGCCTATGGTAATGTTGTGTTGCAAGCGAAGCCTCAAGGGTATTTAACATTACAGGTTGACCCTAACCGTGTTTATCGGTTCGCATTAAATACACTTGCTTTGATGACAACCACTTATTTGCTGTTAGTACTCATTATTGCTATTGGAATGACGTGGTGCGTCAGCCGTATGATAGTAAGACCACTGCGAAAAATCGCAATTGAGTTACAGACAAATTCTGAAGTTAATCAAATTACTGTGTCTGAATATCATCATGACGATGAGCTCGGTTTACTTGCAAAAGGGTATAATCGTCAAAGAAAACAGCAAAAATCAGACTAAGCCATGAACATGAACTCAGCTTTATGGTCTAATATCGTTATAGTGGTGACAATGAAAAATGGAATAAAGCCAAACTATATCGTTTAACCCGATAAGTTCGCGTTTTTCGTTAATTTATCTGTCGTTATTCGCGGTTAAATATAAAGATATAAAACACATAGGGGTTTACATGCAGGGCTTGAAAGTTCGGTATATCATTAGTGTTGTATTATTCTCCGTCTCGCATTTAGCGGTGGCTGAGTCTTTACAACCTGATCCAGCATGGCAGCAAGGAAAGCTAGAAAATGGCTTTAGCTGGCAATTATTACAAACACCACAACGTCCAAATGACCGTATCCAGCTCAGATTAGCAATAAAAACAGGCTCATTAACAGAAAAAGCGAGCGAGAAAGGATACAGTTATCTCATTCCTAAAATGGCGTTGTTTCATCAAACAGAAGCGTTTCCAACTGCAACATTACAAGAATTTTGGCGTCAGGCAGCAGACCCTGACATGCCTATTCCACCCGCTGTTGTTTCCTATGACTATACTATTTATAGCTTAAGTTTACCTAATAATCGCCCAGACCTAATTAAGCAAGCGCTCAATTGGCTTGCAACTTCTGTTGCAGGTGCGGAGTATACAGAAACGACGTTACATAATGGTTTAACCGCTCAAAACGTACCCGTAGCAACACTCCCTTTAAATGCCAACGATCCCGTTTGGCGAGCGCGTTTAAAGGGGTCAACGATGATGGGGTACGACCCAGGCCAAAAACCGAATGATGTTGTGGCGCTTGAAAGTGTGAACTCTTTTTATCAAAAATGGTATACACCGGATGTCATGACATTGTATGTCGCGGGTCATGTGGATGCTCGAATGTTATCTGATTCAATTTCACAAAATTTCTCTTCATTAGAAGGTCGGCGCTCTGAACCGGTTTCTGTTGCCGTGTTATCGTCAGTAAAACCGCAATCTATTGATATTTTGCAGGAACAACCTGCACAGGACACGCTTTCATTAATTTGGGATATTGATTGGCTGCCCATTAAAGACTCAAATGTCTTACTGCGTTATTGGTCCAGTGACTTAGCGCGTGAAGCGGTTTATCGCTCCTTGCAAAAAGCGTTCAATCAAAAATTTAATCAAGGGGAAGTCGTTCCGGGGTTAGATTGTCGTGTGCAATATCAAAAAGCCAGTTGTACATTAACGGTCACGGCAGCGCCTGAAAAAATGGCGGCGGTGACAGACATTGTCGCGAGTGAGCTTGCATCGATTAACCAAAATGGTATTGCGCCTGAGTTATTTGACGACATGCTCAAAGAGAAACAGGTGCAGTTATCGCAGTTGTTTGCCGCTTATGCGCGCACGAGTACCGACGTTCTGATTAGCCAACGTTTAATTTCTCAACAAAATGGGGTGGTTGATATCGCTCCTGAACAGTATCAGCGGTTAAGGCAATCTTTCTTGGCGTCACAAAGCCTTGAACAGGTGAATATGGAAGCTCGTCGGTTATTATCTCAAGAGGCAGCGTTTGTATTAGCGCAGCCAAAAGATAAACAAATGATGGATGCAGAACAAATTCGCCAGAAATTTACCAAGGTGCTATGGCCTCAAATTGCAGCGCCAGTATCAACAGAAGCCGCATCCGCTTCACCTGTAGAAGAAAAATCTACTGCACAATAAATATGAAAAGATAGAAATACGAAAGATAGCCATTGAATATCCAGTGGCTATTTTTTCATTTCATGTTGTTGGCTTAATATTGATTCAATAACGTGGATCAGCGTCTCTCGTGACTCTCTATCATCAACAAACCCTGCCGCACTGGTTTTTGCTTTTGGTGCGTAATAGGCTACCGAGCCCCAAAAACCTAAATGGGAATACAGGGTGATGCCATTGACAACATTCACCATGATGCCCAATCTGTAATTTTCTGCGCCATCATGAGAACCCATACTTAGCATAGTCTCTAGCGTATTTGGTGATGAAAAAATATTTCCCTCAAACAGCGCTTCTAGAAATATCGCCATTTGTTTCGATGACATAACTAAACCACCACCGCCATAGGCATCCATGGAAGCGTGAACATGGGTGCCATCCCATTTACCTAAGTATTGGCGAGCCCGGGGAGCTGCGATTTTAGGGGGCGGCTCTAATGACTCCCAATAGGCGCTTTCAAGGCCAATAGAGTTGAAATGCAAAAGTTCCCTAACGGCTAGGCCAAGGGATTGCCCTGTGATTCGTTCAATAATATCACCGAGCAAAATATACCCAGTATCTGAATAGATAAAGGACTCTGAAGGCGAAAACGTTGGAAATTGTTTACCCATGTACATCTCGACCTGCTCTGTTCGGCTCCAAACATAATTAGGCTGTTTAAGAACGGCTTTGAGATAGTCACCATCAGCATGGTCTAGCAGGCCACTGCTGTGCTCCAGTAAATGGCGGATGGTGATAGCACGAGTGTTATATTGGGTACTGAGCAGCGCATCATATTGTGGGTCAATATATTCAGATATTGCATCATCAATACTAAGTTTCCCCATTTCAGTAAGACGTAAAATTGCAGCCGCAGTAAATGTCTTTGTGTTACTGGCGATTCGCAGCGGTGTATCAACAGTGAGGGGCGCACCTTCAAGATCTGCTCCTCTGGCGCAGAAGGTTCCCACGCTATTTTGGGGTTGATTATGGTAGTAAAGGACGACACCACAAGTTAAATTTTCGAGTTGTTGAATAGAGGTGGTCATAATAATCTCATTATTAAATGATTAAGATGAGGATACATGCCATCTTAATCATATTCATACGAACCAATGTACGTTTAAAATGCGCTGAAATGGGTAATATGGCAGCCATACTAGGGTCAGTGTTTTTTCTTTTTATATAAATTTGGTGCTATGTTTACTCTAGATATAAGAACATAAAATGTACCCAGATATTGATGTAAAGGAAATAGCATGAACAACGTGAATACATTTTTACAACGGTTAGGCTTGCGTTATCCCATTATACAAGCTCCGATGGCAGGCGTTTCCACCCCAGCGCTAGCCGCTGCAGTTTCAGAGGCGGGCGGGCTTGGCTCACTAGGCCTAGGTGCAAATTCAGTGGAACAAGCTCGCCAATTGATTATTCAAACGCAAGCTCTGACAAGTAAAGCATTCAACGTCAATTTATTTTGCCATTTACCTGCGAAGCGTCATCCCACGAATGAACAAGCGTGGATCCAGTATTTAACCCCTTACTTTACCCAATTTAATGAGCATCCCCCTGCTTATCTCAATGAAATTTATGACACTTTTTTAGATAACTCAGAAATGTTATCTGTGTTGCTTGCAACAAAACCTGCAGTCGTAAGTTTCCATTTTAATATTCCATCCTTCGAGGTAATCCAGAAATTGAAACAACATGGGATTTATACCATGGCGACCGCAACCAATTTGCATGAAGCACAACAAGTTGAATTGGCTGGGATTGACGCTGTTGTTGCACAAGGTATTGAGGCGGGAGGGCATCGAGGCATGTTTGATTTGCAGGCTTTAGATGAAGAACTGACTACTTATGAATTAGTGACGTTAATATCTCAACATATTGATTTACCAGTGATTGCGGCTGGTGGCATGATGGATGGGCAAGGTATTAATATGGCTTTAGATTGCGGTGCTGCTGCCGCTCAATTAGGCACTGCATTTTTGCTTTGTCCTGAATCTGCCGCGAACGCAGGCTATCGAGCTAAGATTAAGCAACAAACTGGGGATCACACGCAACTAACGTCTGCAATTTCAGGGCGTCCAGCGAGAGGGATTATTAATCAATTTATTCGAGCAGGTAACGGCTATGAGACAAGTCAATTACCTGATTATCCATTGGTTTATGATATTGGTAAGCAGCTTAATGCAGCAGCAATCAAATCAGGTAGCGATGAATTTTCGGCATATTGGGCGGGGCAGAGTGTGGCGAAAGCTCGCGAGATGCCAGCGTCTTTATTGGTTAGAACGTTAGCAGAAGAAATGAAACGCTAGTTTTAAGCGTGGTGGGGCGGGTTGCATCACCGCCCTCAATAAGTTGCTATTTAACCATTTCGTTATCCAATGAATCTTTTGGCTCATCAGTGGCTATCCAAGCTGCACAAAATAAAGTTAAACGCGCAAAGAAATAGAAGAATGCCATTAGCCCAAGCACTGAACCAAATGCAGCACCGGAAGGTGAGGATGCAAGGTTAGGCAAAATCCAGGTCATGATGGATTTAATGATTTCAAACCCAATGGCTGCCAGTAATGTTCCTTTAAAGAGTGACCTACGGCGATGTTGCATGCGCGGCAGGATCCAAAAAATCCACAGAAATAATAGGAAGTTAGCCGTAATTGATATCGTTAAACCAATGAGTGTCCAAGCCGGTTTCAGCCATTCTATACCGCCTAGGCCAAGTGTACTGACAATCGTTGCTTGTGCAGAGCCAGCAACAGAGGTCAGTGTAATTGTCACAATTAAGGCAATAAGTAGGCCAATTAAAGCAAAGAAGTCGCGAATATAGCGGAAGATAATATTTTCATGTTCATCTTCATTACGTTCCCATACAGGGCGAGATTGCGCCAAAATAGCTAAACGTAAGTTATTAACCCAATTAACCCCTGAGTAGACTGCTAAAGCTAACCCTGTCAGTCCAACGGTTGTACGTTGACGGATGGCGGTATCTATTGTTCTTTCTAATGTATTTGCGAGTGTCGGATCAGTAATATTTGCAGAAATTCCACGAACTAATTTTTCAAGTAATTCAGGATTACTAGCTAATACAAAACCGGCAGCAGCGAATGAAAACATTAAAACGGGGATTAAAGAGAGAAAGGAGAAATAAGTGATCGCAGCTCCAAACTGGTTCCCCATTCGGTCGTTAAAGCGTTGCACGGTACGAATGATATGCGCAATAAAAGGAATTGCACAAATAAAGTTCACAACGCGCATTGAGAAGGTCACTGCTTTTTTACTGCCATCAATACTTCTATTCAGTGTTGCTTTCAGTTTATTGGTATCTTTTTGTTCTTCTTCCTGCGTATTCGACATTTAATCCCCTTTTCCCGCAACTAAAAATTGTCTGACTTTTCGACCTATTTAATGCCTATAAATGAATAATATGCATAATACTATAGCTTAAATTGGCTAGTAACTTCATCCCAATGACTATTTTAAGAGATAAATAGCCATTGGAACGTTTGTATAAAGTCAAAGCAACTAGCTAATTAATCAGAGGAAAAGGGACATTAGAAATTAAAGCGCATCTTTATAAACTTGCAGTTCAGCTTGAGCTTCTTTTAACTCGGCTTGTGCTTCCGCGAGTTTTCTTTCACGCTTTTTAATTTTGCTTCTGTCATCACCTTTTAATTTTTCTTCCTGCAACTCAGCTTCGCGCTCTTGTACTTTTTCTGTTTTTTCAGCCACCTCTTTTTGGCTATCTCGGTATAAAGATTCTGGAGTGCAATAACGATTCACATTATCGAGTGCTTCTTCTAAGCCTTTAACTCGATGTTGATTTCCATGTTGTTTAGCGTAATTAATTTGCTCTTCAATGCGTTGTTTTTTTATTTCGCAGCCATTTTGTGTTTTTGCTGCCATTACTGATGCGCTCGTAAAAAAAGAAATACAAATACTAGTTGTAAGGAGTAGTTTATTCATTATTTACCTCTGTTTATTTTAAAATTTGTGTTTAGGATAGCGTTTTATTTCTTTTCAGTCATGTGAATTTTAACACAGCTATGGTTATGACATTTGTAGTCAATTTTAGCTATAATGACGCGGATGAATAAATCCGGTCTATTTTTTGTTCAAAAGGGCTATCTTTAAAGAACCTATTTAATAATAGTCATCTTAGTGGCTAGTATTGAATTTCCTCAGGAAACAAACGTTACATGTTAAGTTATCGTCACAGCTTTCACGCAGGCAACCATGCTGATGTGTTAAAACACACAGTACAGAGCTTGATCATTGAATCTCTGAAAGAGAAAGAAAAACCGTTTCTGTATTTAGATACACATTCAGGTGCTGGCCGTTATCAATTAATGGGGGAGCATGCAGAAAAAACAGGTGAATATCTTGAAGGGATTGCGCGCATTTGGGAGCAACCTGATTTACCTGAGGAATTATTACCGTACATGAATATTGTGCGCCAATTGAATGATAATGGGCGCTTACGCTATTACCCAGGTTCACCATTATTAGCAAAATATTTATTACGTGAACACGATAAACTGGTATTAACTGAATTACATTCGAGCGATTATCCATTATTGCGCACCGAATTTTCACGGGATAACCGCGCGCAAGTTTTCAAGGAAGATGGATATCAACAACTGAAATCGAAATTACCCCCACAGAGTCGACGTGGTTTTGTGCTGATGGATCCTCCTTATGAGATGAAGACGGATTATGAAGCAGTAGTGAAAGGGGTGGTAGAAGGCTATAAACGCTTTGCAACAGGAACTTATGCAATTTGGTATCCTGTTGTATTACGTCAACAAATTAAGCGCATGGTCAATCAATTAGAAGCAATGGGCATTCGTAAAATACTACAAATTGAATTGGCGGTACGCCCTGATAGCGACCAACGTGGAATGACAGCGTCTGGTATGATAGTGATTAACCCACCTTGGAAACTTGAGCAGCAAATGAAGAATGTGCTGCCGTGGTTACATAAAACACTCGTCCCAGAAGGTACAGGACATACGTTAGTTGACTGGATTGTGCCAGAGTAAACGGTATTTATGATAGGTAACGCCAATTAAATCAATAGACTTTACCTATCTAAAAGCACTATTTATATCATGACAATCAATAGCATGATGCGAGAAAATGCATTCATAAATCATTCAATCAATGGGAATAACCAAATTATGAGCAAACATTACGACTATATCGCAATTGGTGGCGGAAGCGGTGGTATTGCGTCGATGAACCGTGCAGCAATGTATGGGCAAAAATGTGCCTTAATTGAGGCGAAAGCATTAGGTGGAACTTGTGTTAACGTGGGCTGCGTGCCGAAAAAGGTGATGTGGCATGCGGCACAAATTTCTGAAGCTATTCGCAATTATGGTCCTGATTATGGTTTTGATGCGACAATTAATCGTTTTGATTGGAAAACATTGATTGATAGCCGTACTGCTTACATTGACCGTATTCACCAATCTTATGACCGTGTCTTAGGCAATAACAAAGTCGATGTTATCAATGGTTTTGCACGTTTTATTGATGCCCATACTGTTGAGGTAAATGGTGAAACCTACACGGCAGACCATATTTTGATTGCAACTGGCGGGCGTCCGGTGATCCCTGCTATCCCAGGTGCAGAATATGGCATGACTTCTGATGGCTTCTTTGAACTTGAAGCCTTACCAAAACGTGTTGCGGTTGTGGGAGCTGGTTATATTGCCGTTGAACTCGCTGGTGTATTAAATGGCTTAGGTGCAGAAGCGCATTTATTCGTGCGTAAACACGCCCCGTTACGCTCATTTGACCCACTTATTGTTGAAACATTAGTGGAAGTCATGAATACGGAAGGGCCAAAACTGCACACAGAATCAATTCCAAAAGAAGTCGTGAAAAATTCAGATGGTTCACTGACATTGAAATTGGAAAATGGCCAAGAACAAACGGTAGACGCATTAATTTGGGCAATTGGCCGTGAACCAATGACTGATAACCTGAATATTGAAGCCACAGGTGTCGCACTGAATGAAAAAGGCTATATCAAGGTTGATAAATACCAGAACACCAATGTACCGGGTGTCTACGCGGTGGGTGATAACACTGGCGCGGTTGAATTAACCCCAGTTGCGGTTGCGGCTGGCCGTCGTTTATCTGAGCGTTTATTTAATAATAAACCGGATGAGCACTTAGATTACAGTAATATTCCAACGGTGGTGTTCTCACACCCACCAATTGGCACTGTTGGTTTAACTGAACCAGAAGCGATTGAAAAATATGGTGCTGATAAAGTTAAATGCTATAAGTCATCTTTCACAGCCATGTACACCGCGGTAACTTCGCATCGTCAGCCTTGCCGCATGAAGCTAGTTTGTGTTGGTGACGATGAAAAAATCGTTGGTATTCATGGTATTGGCTTCGGTATGGATGAAATGTTACAAGGCTTCGCGGTTGCATTAAAAATGGGCGCAACCAAAAAAGATTTTGATAATACTGTTGCTATTCACCCAACCGCAGCGGAAGAATTTGTGACCATGCGTTGATCCATTGGTTATCTTAAATTAAAAGCTAAGTTCATCTGAACTTAGCTTTTTTTTGGCATTATTTTGCCAACAGTTCAGCAATCTCAGGAATGGCCGCTAAGCTATCAAGGTATTTTTGCATCGCAGGGGTGGTTTCCATGACTTGGTATTTAACTAAAAACATCACAAATGCGCCGATATACACATCGACAGCCGTAAATTGCTCGCCACAAATAAACGGTTTAGCATTGTTTAAACCCACTTCTAAACACGCCATGGCGCGCTCGATAGAACCAAAGCCAGAAGATTTTTGTTGCTCTTCGTCTAATTGAATGCCTAAATTATTGATGGTAAAGGCAGATTCAATTGGCCCAGCAGTAAATAGGAACCAACGGTAGTAATCTGCACGTTTAGGGTCGTTCAAGGCCGGTGCTAACCCTTTTTCAATAAACTTATCTGCTAAATATAAGCAAATGGCGGCAGTTTCAGTGACGATGGCATCACCATCAACAAGCGCAGGGACTTTTGCCATGGGATTAATTGCAAGATATTCAGCGGTGTGCATATCCGCGCCATAACCTAATTCAACACGTTTGTAAGGAATGTCTAAAATTTTTAAAAGTAGGTCGACAGTATTACCGCGTGACATTGAATTAGTAAACAGAACCAGTTCGCTCATGGTGATTTCCTTATATGAAGTTGAGCGCTTACTATAAGGGAGTCGAGTGTCAGAAATTGTCAGGAGAGACGCACAATACTTCTTTTTGCCAACGTTCTAGTAGGTAATTTTTGGGGTAAGGTAGCTTATCTGAAAGTGCCTGATAAGATTGAATGCGGTCTAAACGGAAGTGGCGGTAACTTTCACGTAATTCACACCAAGCGGCCAAAACTTGTGAATCTTTCATATAACCAATCGCAATTGGCCAAATAGTGCGTTTGCTAGGTTGATTTTGTCCATCCAGGTAAGTCATTTGAGCTTTGCACTCTTCTCGCAAGCTTAAACGCAAATCTTTAGCTATCGTGTCATTAATTTCATAGAAATGGGTGGTTGGGGCAAATAAGGTATTTTGATTTAGGATTTTCTGTGAATGACCTGCCACCACCGCATTAATCTTACTTATCGCTCGTATTGCTGAGCTTTTTAGTTCAGTGTCTGTATTACTTTTTACCCAACGTAAACCTAATATTAAGGCTTCGAGCTCATTTTCATCAAAAGTTAAAGGCGGTAATAACAGGCCCGTTTTTAATTGGTAGCCAATACCGGCTTCACCAATAATCTCAGCACCTTGGTCGCGTAAGGATTCTATATCCCGATAGATCGAACGCACGCTGACCTGCAGTTGTGATGAAAGTGCTTCTGCCGTAATCGGGTAGCGATTCTCTTTGAGTATCTGCAATAATGTGAGTAGGCGCTGCGTGCGGGTCATGAAGTCGTCTGCTTAATATTATAGAAGGAGAAAAACAGCAAAGATAATGTGTCTAACTATAATAAAAAAATAATAAGCGGAATGCTAATTTATTGGCGATAAAGGGAGTGGGGAACTCCCTTTATCGATAGAGATAAAATAAACGGTAATATCATTTAAAACGTTAAAACCGTTTTCAAACCCAAGACCCACGCATCTGATGTTCTTTTGACACCGCCCGGTTGATGCCAATACTGCATACTTGGTTGGAGTTCCAACCAATGAACAGGCTTAAAGCGATAATAGAGTTCTGCGTTTAATGCGTTTGAAGTAATAGGATGATATAACGGATCATTATAATCGGTGATCCCTAACTGCTCATTTTGTATTTTTTGGTTTTTTGCAAAGTGGTCACTAAGCTCAATATAGGAAACACCGAGGCCAATCCAATCTTCAGGTCTGGCATCAAAAGCCCCGCGGTAGCGAAGGGAGCTTGAGACAACATAATTCATGAAATTACTGCGCTCATCGTGGTAACTGCCACTAACCGATAGACTTAAGCCTCGATTTTCATCGTCTTGATGGCGAGTTAACTGTTGGTTCATTCCGCCATAGGCAAACCATGTGTGGTTGTAGCTTTTATCTTTATAGAGGTCATGCTGTTTGGCATTGGTATATAATAACCCTAGGTTATAGGCACCAGGCAACCCATTGACGAAAGTGCGGTTCTCAATTTCTAAAGGTAATAAAATGCCTTTACTGCCTTTGGTTGACCAACTCCACGCATGGCTTCTATCCGTTGCTTGAGGATTTTGTTCCATAACCCCTGTTTTGATGGTGATTCCGGGGGTGATTTTATAGCTAACCGTTGTTCCCCAAGTGTGAATATTCCAGTTACTCCATGTCAGGGCGTTAGCTGATTTTCCGCCACATTGGCTGAGTAATTGGAAATCACAAGGAATAATTTGGTCGAACTCTTGGACTTTATTCATCATACCAATACGCCAGGTTAGTCGGCGGTCATCAAAGCTACGAGCGAAGGTTAGCCATCCTAATCGTGTTATGGAGCCGCCCCCATAGCTTTCTTGTGCAAGGTCGTTATTCGGTACTCGAGGGTCTTGCAGGCGTTTAATGGTCAGGTTGTCTTCATGGTTTCGATTGACAATATTTCCTTCAATACGGGCATCTGGAATACCTGTCCAACGTTCAAGGTCTTGTGTGAATGTAAAAGCAAATTGGTCGATATAAGCAGTATGTTTATCATTATTGTAACCACCCCCTGCATTATAGGCGACTTGGCTCAAATAATTGCTGTGAAATGAAAAACCGTGGTCGGATAATATAGGACGTATTCCTAACATATCGCCAAATATTCCTTTAGGGGCGGGCTCAAAGCCTAAAACAGTTCCATTCCATTGTTGCTCATTCGCGATAGCAGGTAACGTTAAAAATAACAAAGAGAATAATAATTTTTTATTCATGTCGGAAATAACCTATTAGCAATAGTTTGCCTTAACCCAATAGTAGATAATGGGTTTATGCAGTTGTCTTTTTAATCTAAGGGCTCTCGAGATAAATAAATTATCCCGAGATATTTTTTATTATATTGAGGTATTTATTTTATTAGCGTAATAACTCTCCTTGGCTCTTAATAATACTTTGATACCAATAAAAGCTTTTTTTACGTTTTCTTTCGAGAGAGCCATTACCTTGGTTGTCACGGTCAACATGAATAAAACCATAGCGTTTTGACATTTCAGCTTTGGATGCGCTAACAATATCAATCGGCCCCCAACTGGTATAGCCCATAATGTCTACACCATCTTGGATGGCTTCATGTATCTGAACTAAATGGTCGTTGATATATTGAATACGATAATCATCAATAATTTCTCCTTCAGGCGTTATTTCATCAATAGCGCCTAATCCATTTTCAACAATAAATAATGGTTTTTGGTATCTATCCCATAATAAATTTAAAAGTGTTCTCATCCCTTTGGGATCTATTTGCCACCCCCACTCTGAACTTTCTAAATGAGGGTTTGGAACCATGCTGAGAATATTTCCACGTTTTTTCTCATATTCATCTTTATCCGCAGTCACGCAACCCGTCATATAATAACTGAATGAGATAAAGTCCACGGTATTCTGTAAATCGCGTTTATCTTCTTCTGTAATCGTTATATTAATTTGCTGGTCTTTAAAATAACGCAGCATATAGCCTGGGTATTGCCCTCTACACTGTACATCACCAAAAAACAGCCATTTACGATTTTCCGTCAGGGTTTCCCACACATCATCAGGTTTACAAGTTAATGGATAAACAAGACCCCCTAATAACATATTACCGATTTTGGCATCAGGAATAATGTCATGGCAGGCTTTCGTGACTCTTGCACTGGCAACGAGCTGGTGGTGAATTGCTTGGTAAACTGCTGAAGGAGAACTATTTTCAGGCAGGCCCACGCCAGTCATTGGTGCATGTAAAGACATATTGATTTCATTGAATGTCAGCCACAGTTTGACTTTATCTTTATAGCGCTCAAAGACGGTACGTGCATAACGTTCGAAAAATTCAATTGTTTTACGGTTTCCCCAACCGCCATACTCTGTCACTAGGTGATAGGGCATTTCATAATGGGATAAAGTAATAACGGGTTGAATGTTATATTTCGCCATTTCATCAAATAAACTATCGTAAAAAGCGAGGCCGTCTTCATTGGCTGTTAATTCGTCACCAAGTGGAAATATACGGCTCCATGCAATAGAGGTGCGTAAACAGGTAAAACCCATTTCAGCGAAAAGTGCGATATCCTCTGGATAGCGATGATAAAAATCGATAGCGACATCTTTAATATATTGGTCGTTATCATTTCGTTCAACAAGCTCTCCAAAAATACCATTTGGCTGAACATCAGATGTACTTAATTCTTTCCCTGCCGTTAAATATGCGCCTTCGGCTTGGTTTGCTGCAATTGCGCCACCCCATAAAAAGGTATTCGGAAATTTGGTCATCATTTTAATTCCTTATTTCGGATTAACTGTCATGAATGTAAGTCCAGAATTGATTGTCTGGTTCAGCAAGGTTGTTTCAACGGCGGCGTAATCATCACTATTACTAATAATGATTGGCGTTGTTAAGTCATAACCAGCCTCAATAATTTTTTCTAATTCAAAGGTGAGAAGAAGGTCACCGGCTTTGAATATATCCCCTTGTTTAACTTGAGGGGTAAAGTAAAGCCCATCGAGTTTTACGGTATCGATGCCAACATGGATTAATAATTCAATTCCACTTTGGCTTAATAGACCTAGCGCATGGCCAGTTTTAAAAAATGAGCCAACTTCACCATCGAATGGGGCATAGACTGCGCCAACAGTTGGGACAATGGCGGCACCTTGTCCGAGTAATCCACTGGCGAATGTTTCATCAGGGACATTTGTTAGTGGAAGTGAGTGCCCAGACATAGGGGACAAAATATCATTGTCAGTCACGGGTTGAGCTTGAACATGGGTAGGTTGAATGAGTTTAGTTTCATGTTTAAGCCCAAAGAGGCGCGTTGCTAGGCAAGCAAAAACAAAAGAAAGCAATGATCCAATAATCGCTCCCCAAACGGTATTATTGAAACCACTTTCAGGAATGATTTGTGTGAAAGTGAAAATGTTGACTAAGCCAAAAGAGTAGGTCAGCGTTTGGCTATAACCGATGATTGCACCACCGACACCACCACCGATGCAGCCAAAAATAAAGGGACGGCGCAGTGGTAAAGTGACGCCATAAACGGCGGGTTCGGTAATGCCAAAGATCCCTGCGGTGACGGAAGAGCCTGCCATAATCCGCATCTTTGCATTGCGAGTGGCTAGCATGACGCCAAGTGCTGCACCGACTTGCCCCGCAACGGCAGGAAGAAGCAATGGAACCAGCGCATCTTGTCCATAAACACTAAGATTATTGATGCTAATGGGAACAATGCCCCAATGTAGGCCGAAAATAACACAAACCTGCCAAATCGCCCCCATAAATGCACCAGCAATAACGGGGGTAAAGTTATAAATAGTTTGGAAAGTATCTGCAATTAATAGGCTTAGCCAGGTTGCTGATGGGCCAATAACCAAGAAAGTGAGAGGAACGATAATCAGTAAACATAAGAGTGGCGAGATGAAGTTTTTCATCGCAGCAGGCAATAAAGTATTCAGCTGCTTTTCTAATAAACAACTCAGCCAAGCTGCAAAGATAATAGGAATAACGGAAGTACTATAATTAATGAATGTAACAGGTAAACCTAGAAAATATTCAGTAGCCGAACCATTAAGGCTTTGTTGAAATGCCGCTATCATTGATGGGTGTACTAAAGCACCACCAATTGCCATGGTTAAGAATGGGCTTCCTCCAAACTTTTTACCCGCGGTATAACCGAGAACTAAAGGGAAAAAATAAAATAATGAGTCACTGGCAGCAAACCATAATTTATAAGTGGCACTTTGTTCTGATAACCAATTAAGAGTGACAGATAAAGAAAGGAAACCTTTTAAAATCCCCGAGGCTGCCATCACGCCGAGTATTGGTGTGAATATACTGGAGACAATATCGATAAAATGGCTAAGAATATTTTCTTTGTCTTTTTTCTCGTTAGCTATCTGACCGCTTTCTTTTAGGGAATGTTCTGTCGTTGCATCTTCTTTGCCAATGAGTTGGTTTATTGCGTTATAAACCTCATGTACATGGTTACCAATAACTACCTGAAATTGGCCCCCGCTTTCAACAACGGTAATCACTTCTGAGTTTTGCTTTAAATGCTCAGGGTTGGCTTTTTTTATCTCTTTAAGCTTAAAACGCAAACGCGTTGCACAATGAATGACATTGACGATATTGTCTTGGCCGCCTACATCGTTAATTATCTGCTCTGCTAAAGGTTGGTACTTCATAAATATTCCTTTATCACTTTATGATGAACACTAGCGCTATTAATGAATATGCAAAAAAAAACCTGATGCACACTCGCCTAATGAGGCGAGTGATAATCAGGTTTTGCCCACCATGAGTTGGTGGTAACAATCCATTTGGTTTTTATTCGTTGTCAGTTAAATAGCGAATTTAATTTTGTTGTAACGCGTTCTCTTTTCTCACGCGCTCAATATGGATAGTAAGAAACATACGTTCTTCATCTGTTAAGTCTCGTTGGTATTTTTTCTGTAAAAACTGGCTTATTTTTTCGGCACATTGCCAAGCAATGGCATAATTTTCTTTAATCACAAGATGCATAGAAACATCATCATTCGGTACTGGCGTATTACTCATCATGCGATGGGCAAAAAACTTTAAATGAGTAACGAAGCGTTGATAACTTAATGTTTCTGCATGGTACTCAACTTTTAGGTTATATTTCACAATGTTCATGATTTCTTGCATCACGTCCATCGTTTGCATAACAACAGGCATTTCCCCTGTAAGCTGCGCATTAACGAAATGTAACGCGATAAACCCAGCTTCATCGATGGGTAACTCAATCTCTAAATCTTGCTTAATTAAGGCCAGTGACGCTAACCCCAACTGGTACTCTTTTGGATAAAGTCGCTGAATTTCCCATAGCATAGTATTAGTGATAGCGAGGCCTTTTTGTTGTCTTTCAATTGCATAATTACAGTGATCAGTTAAAACGATATATAAGCTTTCATGTAGGCTGCCAAGTTTACTTTTCGCATTTTCAATTATCTTGTCACAGACTTGCATGACAGAAATCGGTATTTGGCTCAACAGTTCACTTAATCGGTTTGTTAATTCATGGCTACGTAACTCAAAGATTTTTTCTATTTTTTTAGGATCGATAAAGTCATTAACCTTCATTTGAAAGGCGAGTCCACGCCCCATGATGACAATTTCTTGCTGTTGTTCATTTAGGGCAACGACCACATTGTTGTTTAAAATTTTTGCGATCTGCATTTTGTTTCCCCTGAAACGAAAAAAACCTGATAGCACAATGACAATTCATTGACTAATCAGGTTTTGCCTGCATGATAAGTGCAGTAACAATCCAATAACTTAATTTTCAAATACTGTAATTAAACTTTTTGGATTATTCAAACAGCAAAGCATGAAAATGTGAACTCACACGGTCAATTCAGCCAATCTCTTTTTTGCATGACCAATGACCGTGTTGCGCCTATTTAACTGTTTTTGCCACCAAGACACTTTTTTGCCACCAAGACACAATGTAATCAGCAATTTGTTCTGGGCTATTGATATCTAACTGCGGCACATTTGTATCAATGATTTCATTGCTGGCAACAGCAACCACATAGTCATCAATTAAGCCGTTTAACGGCTTACCCACCTCAGAACGGAACAAAGCAATTTTGTCGATCGTTTCATGTTTGAACCCTTCAACGAGGATCAGATCTAATGACGAGTGATCGAAACGGCTGGCTAAATAGCGTAGATCCATCTCATTCGCGTCGGGGGTTTCAGTCATCAGTGCCCAGCGTTTTTCACTGGCAACAAGCGTTTGGTCAGCGCCAGCTTTACGTAATTCAAAGCTGTCCTTGCCTGGTTTATCCACTTCCATGTCATGGTGAGTGTGTTTAATTAAACCAACGCGCACGTTGCGTTGCTTGAGCAAAGGAATAACTTTTTTTAATAGGGTCGTTTTTCCTGTGCCGCTGTAAGCGGTAATTCCAAGTAGGGGTAGAGTATTTTGCTTCATGATTCTTTTTGTTGTAGCTCCCAGTTACGGCTATCTTCCAGTGTATTAAGATTCGCAAATGAACCTGACTCGGGTGAGAAAATAACGCCTTTTGCATTAACTTCATGCATAAATAGCATTAATTTACGGTCACCTCTTGCAAGGTAATCATCGAGTTGAGTTTTTAGTGACCGATGTAATAAAGCAAATGTAGGGTGTTCTCGTTCTGCATCACAAGCGTAGCAGGCTAAATGTTTTTCTTTCTCACTAAACATTTTTTCCACTAAATTAAGAGGAAATGCAGGAACATCGCAAGGCACAAACAGTAACCAGTCAGTTGTCGCGTGGTGCAAAGCAGATTGCATTCCTGCTAATGGGCCAGAAAAATGGTTATTTAAGTCAGAAATAACGGTCAATTGGCTTTCGCTGTAACGTGCCTGATTACGGTTTGCATTGATGAGTACTTCGCCAACTTGAGGTTGTAAGCGTGCTAAAATATGTTGATAAAGCGGCTTTCCCGATAAAAGTACCAACCCTTTATCTTGCCCCCCCATTCGAGTGCCTCGGCCACCAGCGAGTATCACACCGGTTATTGACTGACGAAATGACATGTTCAATATCCTTGAATATCTTCAAGAAAATGTTTCAACATTCGTATAAAACACTTTCGAGTATAGTAATTACTAAAATTTATTCTATTTTGCTATAAAATCAATGAATATTCGTGCGTATTGCCGTTAAACTTTACGTAGATTGACAACAGTTCGCTTTTTCTCTTGTATGATTATTGGTAACTTGTATCAAATATTCGTGATAAAGGAATAAACATGAAATGCCATCGCTTAAATGAAGTTATTGAGCTTCTGCATCCTGTCTGGAAAGATAATTCAGATTTAAACTTGGTAGAATTATTGCAAAAATTGGCTGATGAAGCCGGCTTTAAAGGTAGTTTATCTGAGTTAACAGACGATGTGCTGATTTATCATTTAAAAATGCGTGGCTCGGACAGCAATGAAGCGATCCCGGGTTTAAAAAAAGATTATGAAGATGACTTTAAAACCGCTATTTTGCGTGCCCGTGGGATCATTAAAGACTAAAGCGCGATGGATGAAATAGAACATTCGAATTTCCATTTTAGTGGAATTTCCCCTGACTTAATTTTAGATGCCTTAATGGAAGTTGGGGTTTACCCCGAATCAGGGCTACTTGAATTAAATAGCTACGAAAATCGTGTTTATCAGTTCCAAGACGAAAATCGGCAACGTTATGTGGTTAAATTTTATCGGCCTGAACGTTGGAACCGCTCACAAATTCAAGAAGAGCACGATTTTACTTTAGAACTACGAGACGAAGGCTTATCTGTAGCCGCACCTCTTGAGTTTGCAGGGCAAACGGTATTGGAATTTGGTGGGTTTATATTTGCAATCTTTCCGAGTATCGGTGGCAGGCAATATGAAACCGATAATTTGTTTCAATTAGAAAGTGTAGGCCACTTATTAGGGCGTATACACCAAATTGGTCAGCGTAAAAATTTTGCATTTCGTCCGACAATAGGCGTCGATGAATATTTGGCGCAACCCCGCCAAGTGATGGCATCGAGTCCTTTGATTGCGGAACGTTATAAAGTCCAATTTATGGCATCTTTAGATGCATTGATTGCACAAGTAAAATTACAATGGCCTGATTCACATTCATCTATTCGCCTACAAGGTGATTGCCATCCAGGTAATATTCTATGGCGCGATGAAGCTTGGATGGTGGATTTTGATGATGCTCGAAACGGGCCTGCAATCCAAGATATCTGGATGCTGCTTAATGGTTCTCGTCAAGATCAAGTCATTCAATTGGATACGTTATTAGAAACGTATAATGAGTTTTGTGATTTTGATGTAAAACAGCTGAAGCTTATTGAACCTCTTAGAGCAATGCGCATGGTACATTACCTCGGGTGGGTTATCCGCCGCTGGCAAGACCCTGCGTTTCCTAGAGCATTTTCATGGCTACAAGCTGATGATTTTTGGCAAAAACAATCGCTCGAATTTAATCAACAAATTGAACGGTTGCAAGACGCCCCTTTGCAGTTAACCCCTCAGTTTTAACTTTTAAGTTTTTGTTTTTGGAGAATGTAGTCTATGAAAAAAATTATGTTGGCTTTGCTTGGTATTGCCATGTCTTTTAGTGCTGCAGCGGCAAACTACACGGAAGGTAAAGAGTATACTGATGTTAAAGCTGTCCCAAATTTACCGCAAGTTCTGGAGTTCTTCTCATTTTATTGCCCACACTGTTATCAATTTGAGAGTGTGTATAAAGTGCCTCAAACCGTAGAGAAAAACTTGCCAGAAGGCGTGAAGATGGAACGCTATCACGTTGACTTTCTTGGTCCTTTAGGCGCTGATTTAACCCAAGCTTGGGCTGTTGCGATTGTCCTGAAAGCAGAAGACAAAGTGACACCTATCCTGTTTGAAGGTATCCAAAAAACGCAAACTATCAATAGTAAAGCTGATATCCGTAATGCTTTTATCAAAGCAGGTATCTCGGGTGAAGAATATGATGCAGCGTTAAATAGCTTTGTCGTGAAATCTATCGTTGCAAAACAGCAAAACGCAGCGCAAGACTTAAAACTTCGCGGTGTTCCTGCACTATTTGTTGATGGTAAATACCAAGTTCGTAATAACGGTATCTCAGTTGATAATGCGGCTGATTATGGTAAAGAGTTCTCTAACGTTGTGAACTTCTTAATCAGTAAAAAGTAATCGTACATAGACGGTGGTATACTCACCATCGTCTGTTTTCTTCTCGTAATATCCACAATTCTAAGACTTTCTTTCACGTGTGTTAAATCCATTCAATTATGTGCTAACCCTTTGATTTTACTTTTCTGTTTATATTATTAATAGCCATGTTACTTGTTGAATTTACTGAGTAACATAAATTTACACACAAGCTTATCCACAGGATGTTAGTCAGATACTTAGTTAATCGGCGTGATTAATTTTAATTAACTGTAATCAATGGTGTACTCATAATAGTGGATGATTTTGGTGTGTTTTTAGTTATCTAACTAAGCAGAATATAAAACTTGGGATGTATCTGAGGCTACATTATGGCATCCTATTAGTATTCGTTCCTGACTAAAAAGATGATGACAGATTATGGCTCAGATTGCAGAAAACCCCCTTATTTTGGTTGATGGTTCTTCTTACCTATACCGTGCTTATCATGCATTTCCTCCACTGACTAATAGTGCAGGTGAGCCTACAGGGGCAATGTATGGCGTGCTTAATATGCTACGCAGTTTAATTATGCAGTATAAACCTAGCCATGTAGCGGTTGTCTTTGATGCGAAGGGAAAAACATTTCGTGATGAATTGTTTGAAAGCTATAAGTCTCATCGCCCACCCATGCCTGATGATTTACGCGCTCAAATCGGCCCATTGCATGAAATGGTTGAAGCGATGGGGTTGCCTTTGCTTGTTGTTTCAGGCGTAGAGGCTGATGATGTTATCGGGACATTAGCCTGTGAAGCAAGCCGAAAAGGTATACCTGTGTTAATCAGTACGGGCGATAAAGATATGGCGCAATTAGTTGAACCTAATATTACGCTAATCAATACCATGAATAACACGATTCTAGGGCCTGATGAAGTCAAAGAAAAATACGGTGTTCCCCCTGAACTTATCATCGACTTTTTAGCCTTAATGGGGGATTCATCAGACAACATTCCCGGCGTGCCTGGTGTTGGTGAAAAAACAGCACTCGCCTTACTGCAAGGTATTGGTAGCTTAGAAGCAATTTATAATGACCTTGAAGCTATCGCGCCATTAGGTTTTAGAGGCTCTAAAACGTTAGCTCCTAAAATGGCGGAAAACCGTGATGTTGCCTTTTTATCGTACCAATTAGCGACCATTAAAACGGATGTTGAGCTGGAAAAAACGTGTGAAGAGCTGAAAGTTGCTCAACCTGATGTGGATAAACTGCATCGATTATTCAGTCGTTATGAATTTAAACGTTGGCTAGCCGATGTTGAAAATGGGACTTGGATGGAGGGTAAAGGCTCAAGTGCGAAAGCAAGCCCAACACCAGCAACATCACCTGCGAAGCCATCAGCCCCAACTGCGCCAACATTGTGTGCCGAAAATTACCAAACGATCCTAGAAAAAGCCGATTTAGAGCGCTGGGTTGAAAAATTAAGCAAAGCATCATTATTTGCTTTTGATACTGAAACCGATAGCTTAGATACCCAAGAAGCTCGTTTAGTGGGAATGTCATTTGCAATTGAACCGGGGCATGCCGCTTATTTACCATTAGGCCACGATTACCTTGATGCGCCAGTACAGCTTCCTCTGAAAGAGGTTTTGGAACTTATGAAGCCTATTCTTGAGAGTGAAAACATCCTCAAAATTGGCCAAAACTTGAAGTATGATGCAGAAGTTCTTGAGAATTATGACATCGAATTAAAAGGCATTGGTTATGACACCATGCTGGAATCCTATGTATTAAACAGTGTTGCGGGGATGGGACGCCATGATATGGACAGTTTGGCCGATCGTCATTTGAACCACAAAACGGTGAGCTTTGAAGAGATTGCAGGGAAAGGCAAAAAACAGCTAACATTTAACCAAATCGCCTTAGAAGAAGCCGCTAATTATGCGGCAGAAGATGCAGATGTCACGTTATTATTGCACCACGCGTTATATCCACAATTAGAGGCAGAACCAAAGCTTAATCATATTTTCCAAAATATTGAAATGCCACTTGTGCCTGTGTTAGTGCGTATGGAGCGTAAAGGCGTTTTAATTGATGCAAACGTACTTGCAGCGCAGTCAAAAGTGATTACTGCCCGTTTAGCTGAATTGGAAAAAGAGGCTTTCGAACTTGCAGGGGAAGAGTTTAACCTCGCTTCACCAAAGCAATTGCAAACGATTTTATTCGAAAAATTACAATTGCCAGTGATAAAGAAAACGCCAAGTGGGGCTGCATCGACCAATGAAGAAGTACTTGAGGAATTGGCGCTGAACCATGCATTGCCGAAATTATTGCTTGAGCACCGTAGTTTAGCCAAATTGAAATCCACGTACACGGATAAACTACCGCTAATGATTAACCCGCGTACTCAGCGCGTTCATACTTCTTACCACCAAGCTGTCACGGCAACAGGGCGTTTGTCTTCTCGGGATCCTAACTTACAAAACATCCCAGTGAGAACCGAAGAAGGGCGTCGGATCCGCCAAGCCTTTGTTGCACGTGAAGGCTACAAAGTGATGGCTGCGGACTATTCACAAATTGAATTGCGTATTATGGCGCATTTATCCCAAGATAAAGGCCTATTAACGGCATTTGCGGAAGGGAAAGATATCCATAAAGCAACAGCCGCTGAAGTCTTTGGTGTACCACTGGAACAAGTCACCAGTGACCAACGCCGCAGTGCCAAAGCGATTAATTTCGGGCTTATCTATGGCATGAGTGCGTTTGGCTTAGCGCGTCAATTAGGGATCCCTCGTGGTGAGGCTCAGCGCTATATGGATCTTTACTTTGAACGTTACCCTGGTGTATTACGTTACATGGAAAACACACGTATACAGGCTTCCGAACAAGGCTATGTTGAAACACTTGAGGGGCGCCGTTTATATCTGGCAGATATTAAATCCAGTAATGGGATGCGCCGTAAAGCAGCGGAACGCGAAGCGATTAACGCGCCAATGCAAGGAACCGCTGCGGATATCATTAAAAAAGCCATGATTGCCGTTGATAATTGGTTGCAAACGGAAAAACCGCATGCAGACATGCTAATGCAGGTTCACGATGAATTGGTCTTTGAGGTCAAAGAATCTGAACTAGAGCGTGTCCAAGCTCAAGTTCAGTCATTAATGGAACAAAGTATGAAACTCGATGTACCATTAAAAGTGGATGTAGGGATTGGCGATAACTGGGATGAAGCCCATTAATTTTTAACTGTATTGAATATAGAAACCTCCAAGACGTTATTGGAGGTTTTTTTATGTTTCAATAAAGGCATAACCGATAATTATGCGTTTGAAATAATTTACTAGAAATTTAATCTAACTCTGCAATAAATCAATTATTTTATGGTGAAACGCCAGAAAATGGATAACATTTTTATGCGACATATATCTCATAAATATGTAATTAAAATCCGTTTTTTGTCTTATTTTATGTGTGTTATTGTGCTGAATCGTGGGCAGCTTTGAAAAAAAATTACAAAAAGGCTTTTTTTCGAGCGAAAAATAAAGTACATTAATAGGCGTAGGGTACAGAGGTAAGATGTTCTATCTTTCAGACCTTTTACTTCACGTAATCGGATTTAGCTGAATATTAGCTGCTCCAGTCAAAGTTTTTTTGACTGGAGCATTTTTTTATCTAAAATTCAGTGGATTAGAAGATATAAGGCAATAATGAGCCATTTCTGGCTCACAATAAAAGAAATCAAGCTGGTGTGTTATACCAACTATCTAGTTTAATGCGGAGTTTATCGACACCAATCTTTTTCAGCGCTGAAAAGTATTCCACTTCAATATCCCCTTCAAGAGGAGCAAGTGCTTGGCGAACTTCCATTAACTGTTTCTTTCTTGCGCCAGAGGCAAGTTTGTCTGCTTTAGTGAGCAAAACTAAAACGGGTACATTCATTGCAACAGACCATTCAATCATTTGCATATCGAGGTCTTTTAATGGATGACGGATATCCATTAATACAACAAGCCCCTTAATACATTCTCTTTTTTGGAGATATTCCCCGAGTGCTTGCTGCCATTTACGTTTCATTTCTTCAGGAACTTCGGCATAACCATAGCCCGGAAGGTCAACAAGGCGAACGCCTTCCTCAACTTCAAATAGGTTGATTAGCTGAGTTCTTCCTGGTGTTTTACTGGTACGTGCTAAGCTTTTTTGCTGTGTTAATGCATTTAATGCACTGGATTTCCCCGCATTAGAGCGGCCAGCAAAAGCCACCTCAATTCCGGTATCTTTAGGTAGATGGCGGATATCGGGTGCACTGATGACAAATTTTGCCATCTGGTAGTTATGATTTTTAATTGCCATTTGTCGTTCTCCCTGAGTTAGCCTCAAAAGGCTCGGGGATTATAGCTTTGCTTAGCGCTTCACGACAACTCGAAATATCCTCTCAACCTCTTTTCCCTTTGAATCCAGCCTTATTTTTGTATGTTGTGGGCGGGTGAAATAGTAATAATAGAAAAATAACCATTATTGATGACGTCTTTTACAGAAATTGGTCTAGAATTTAGCGCATTTAGTGTGTTTTTATTTTCTGGCGTAAATATAGGTAAATCTTCAGCATTCTTGTTGGCTTCACTCTAGAATTGCTTGATTGCAGTTGTAATGAGCTATAACGAAAGGGATCTTACATGTTAAAACGAATTTTTGTGCCACTTTTGGCCGTCTGCGCAATGAGCGCATCTTCTCTTGCATTATCTGCGGGTGAGACTTATGTTAAATTAGTCACGTCGGCGGGTGATATCGAATTAGAACTGAATAGCAAAAAAGCCCCTGTTACGACAGAAAACTTCGTTCAGTATGTTAATGAAGGTTATTACAACGGAACCACTTTCCACCGTGTTATTCCTGGATTTATGATCCAAGGCGGTGCGTTTGATAAAGATTTACAACAAAAACAAACCCGTGAACCGATTAAAAACGAGGCAGATAACGGTTTACGTAACTTACGCGGTACTATCTCAATGGCGCGTACAGCGAATAAAGACAGTGCAACGAGTCAATTTTTCATCAATGTCGCAGATAATGCTTTCTTAGACCATGGACAACGTGATTTTGGTTACGCTGTATTTGGTAAAGTGGTCAAAGGGATGGATGTTGCAGATAAAATCTCTAAAGTGAAAACGGAAAACGTGGGGCCATATCAAAATGTCCCAGTTGACCCTATTACAATCATCTCTGCAGAAGTAATTAAAAAGCCATAGTGGTTAAAAACGTCATAGTGGTTAAAAATGGTAGTGATTAAAAACTATCATATCAAATACAGTGGGTAAGTTGCTTTAACGTACCCACTTTTATTAAAAACCATGTTCCTCCCCCCCTTTGTGTGTCCCTTCATGAACGCTCTTCGTTAAAATGTGTCAGCTTCTACTCATTTTTAACAGCCTTTTATTTCATTGTATTTAAAGTAAATCTTGATCAAAATACAGGGTTGTTATAAGAGTGTAAATATAATCCCATGATTTTTATATGGAAATTTATCTCTGATAAAAAACAATCATTGACTTAAATAGGCTATTTTCCTGCTTTGGCTGTGCTATGATAGCCGCCATTATTATTTTTATGGTGTTTTAATCATCGTTCTGATTGCCAACACGATAAAAATATGCATAAGAATTAATATATAATGATAAAAATCAGTCGGATAGGCTAATATGCTTTTACTTATTGATAATTACGATTCTTTTACTTACAACTTATACCAATACTTTTGTGAGTTAGGGGCAGAAGTTGTTGTAAAACGTAATGATGAAATTACCATCGAAGAAATTGAACAGCTTTCACCTACACATCTTGTGATTTCACCTGGGCCATGTACACCGGATGAGGCAGGTATCTCCCTTGAGGCGATCAAATACTTTGCAGGTAAATTACCCATTTTAGGGATTTGCTTAGGGCATCAAGCGATTGGGCAAGCATTTGGTGCATCAGTCGTTAAAGCTCGAGAAGTTATGCACGGTAAAACCTCTGCTATCCACCATAACCATCAAGGTGTTTTCAAGGGCTTGAACCGCCCCTTGACAGTAACACGCTACCATTCTCTGGTGATTGCGGCAGAGACACTTCCTGTTTCTTTTGATGTATCAGCGTGGTCACTGAACAATGGTGATGTTGATGAAATCATGGGAATACGGCACAAAACCTTGCCTATAGAAGGCGTTCAGTTCCATCCTGAAAGCATTCTGAGTGAGCAAGGCCATGAATTACTCAATAATTTTCTAAAATATTAATTTATAAATCTGGTTCAGAATAAATTAATTATGCATATTATGCCCTTTGCTATTGCTCTTTTTTGATTTTTTATTCATATTTAATGATTATATTTTCATTATCGCATTAAATAAGAGCAGGTGAGGGGTATGTCAGAGCAATCAGTAGTAAATCGGCAGACTTTTGATCAAGTTATGTTGCCTATATTTTCGCCAGCGGAATTTATTCCCGTTAAAGGCGAAGGGAGCCGTGTTTGGGATCAGCAAGGTAAAGAATATATTGATTTTGCTGGTGGGATTGCGGTTCTTGCTTTGGGGCATTGCCACCCTAGTTTAGTGTCGGCTGTGCGTGAACAGAGCGAAAAGCTATGGCATGTCAGCAATATTTTCACCAACGAGCAGGCGCTGAAGTTAGCACAAAAGCTCACGAATGCGACATTTGCTGACCGTGCATTTTTTGTGAATTCCGGCTCAGAAGCGAACGAAGCCGCATTTAAATTAGCGCGTCGTTACGCTATCACCAAATATAACCCATATAAAACTAAGATTATTGCTTTTAAACAAGCTTTCCATGGGCGCACATTATTTACCGTTTCGGTTGGTGGGCAAGCGAAATATGCGGATGGTTTTGGGCCAAAGCCCGCGGATATTATTCATGTGCCTTTTAATGACCTTGATGCAGTCAAAGCGGTCATTGACGAAAATACCTGTGCAGTCGTTCTCGAACCAGTGCAAGGGGAAGGTGGTGTAACCGCAGCAACGTCAGAATTTCTGCAAGGTGTACGCAAACTGTGTGATGAAAATAACGCATTGCTGATTTTTGATGAAGTGCAAAGCGGTATGGGGCGAACAGGCAAATTATTTTCTTATATGCATTACAATGTTGTGCCTGATATTTTAACTACGGCAAAAGCATTGGGTGGCGGCTTCCCTATTAGTGCAATGATCACCACTGAAGAAGTGGCAAAAACCATGGAAGTCGGTTCGCACGGTACCACCTATGGTGGCAATCCCTTAGCCTGTGCAGTAGGGAATGCGGCGTTTGATATTATTAATACAGGAGAAGTGTTAAGTGGCGTCGAAAAACGTCGTGAGTTATTTATCGCCCATTTGAATAAACTGAATGATAAATACCACATCTTTTCTGAGATCAGAGGAATGGGGTTATTAATCGGTGCGGAGTTGGACGGCAAACTATTGAACCGTTCGAAAGATATCCTGCAAGCCAGTGCGGTAGAAGGCCTGATGATGCTCAATGCAGGCGCTAATGTGCTGCGTTTTACGCCTTCTCTGATTATTTCTGAAGATGAAATCAACAGCGGTATGGCGAAACTAGAAACGGCTATTGGTAAGTTGCTGGGTTAGTCATGTTTTATTGTTACAGAGGCACGTTCGCCTCTGTAACTAATCATTTAATCATACTTGCTATCCAAGCTAATTAATCGCGTTTTAATCATCGCAGAGTGCGCTTTTTCCTCAGTTATTTTTTTGTAAGATTATCTATATCATGCATGATTTTTTGTGTTTTTTCTAACATATCATCTAATTTTTTAGTACCTGCCTTCCCATGATTTGAAATTATTTTTGGTGAGATTCCATTTAGTGAAAATTGATATATTTTACTATTATGTTTAGCTCTTAATATTGATGTGTTAGTTTGATAAATTTCCCCATTAAATTTATATGTTATTTTTTTTGGTTTCACGGGAATGTATGTTTTTTTATGAGGCGTTTCTGTATTTTTTAGTTTTTGATTCTCTAACTTATGACGTTTTTGATTAATAATATTATTATTAATCACATCTCTATTTTCAGCCTCTTCTGAGCTATAACCTGATTCATCAGCTGTTTCTGAAAAATAACTTGAGGAATTTGAGCTTAGGCTCTCATAACTATTGAATATGTTTTTTTCAGATGTAAGTTTTATGTTTTTCTCTTCATTTTTTTTAAGAGAACTGAGTCGAATATTTAATTTATTAATGAGTCCATTCATAGTGTCAATGGTAGCACTAAATTTAGTATTTCTTTTATTAAATGGGGATGAAATACATTCACTAATTAAATCTTGGGTGGATTTTGTATATTTAAATTTATCATCTGCATTGTTGAAATGTTCATAATGTAGTATCTTTTTTTCGAGTTCATAAATTTCATTTTTTAGACTTTTAGTTTGAATAAATTGTTCTTTATCCTTGTCTGAAAGTGATATAGGAGGGTTCTTTTCTTCGTTTATAACCCCTGTGTCTTGTTTGTTAGCCTTTTGTATTTCAGATACCCCATTTTTGCTATAGAACTTAACGCTGTATAAATCTTCCTTTCTAGGATTCAGTTTGTTTTTAACCACTAAAGCTTGAATCTTGCCTGTTGATTGTATTTTTTCAATCGAATTATAAAAGAATTGTTTTATTTTATTGATACCAAAATCGTTAATTAAAAGATTTTTTCTGTTGGTATTAATTAGCTCGGCATTAGTGCTGGTGATTTTCATGTGCGTATTTTCCAGGTTGATTTTTATTGGTAAATCATGTTCTATAGTGATGCTATTTTCAAAGATATCTGATGGGGAAACTAAATCATCTTGATAATAGGTATAAGGCAATAAGAGTTTTTCAACAGGTGGTGAGTAAGGTAGTTGGCTTAGCTCGGGTTGTTCTCTCTTGTAAAACTCACAAGTTTTAATAGCGAAATTTACTTTCTTATAACCTCCAGTATTTAATGGTTTAATAACATTTAATCCTTCAATAAATGAAAGGTTTTTGGATGTGATTTTTTTATTATCCATACAACTAGGTGATTTTTTTATATTATTTTCTTGAGGATTTAACTCCACGACTAATAATCTCCTAATAATGATTAACTCCTATTATTTTAGTTTGATCATTAGCTAGAAAAATATAAAGAAACGATACTCATTAAAAAAAGATATATAAAAAATCGTATTTTGGGGAAATAGCGTTATACCTAGGATATAACGCTATTTAAAAAGGCGCGCCCCACCAAGGGTGTGAGGCGAAAGGTTAATTAACGAGTGCCGTAAACAACAATGGTTTTACCATGTGCAGAGATCAGGTTTTGATCTTCTAGCATTTTTAAAATACGGCCGACTGTTTCACGGGAACAACCCACGATTTGGCCAATTTCCTGACGAGTGATTTTGATTTGCATCCCATCTGGATGTGTCATTGCATCGGGTTGTTTGGCTAAATTTAATAGGGTTTGAGCTATACGGCCTGTCACATCTAAGAAGGCGAGGTTGCCCACTTTTTCAGACGTGGTTTGCAGGCGGCTAGCCATTTGCGCAGAAAGGCGCATTAAAATGTCAGGATTTACCTGAATCAATTGACGGAATTTTTTGTAAGAAATTTCAGCAACTTCGCAGGCGACTTTTGCTCTAACCCACGCAGTGCGTTCTTGCCCTTCTTCAAATAACCCAAGCTCACCAATGAAATCCCCTTGATTCAGGTAAGAGAGGATCATTTCTTTGCCTTCTTCATCTTTAATTAAAACAGCCACCGAACCTTTAACGATATAGTAAAGGGTTTCTGCTTTCTCACCCTGATGGATAAGAGTGCTCTTGGATGGATATTTATGAATATGGCAGTGTGACAAAAACCATTCAAGAGTAGGGTCTGTTTGTGGCTTGCCGAGAACCATTAGCGTTATCCTCTGTATGTTATTGCAGCCATTCAGAAAAACGAATTAGAAAGGCTGGCTTTAAAGTCACTAGCTTAGCATATTAATTTGCCTTATATACCTTTAAATAATCTAACAGCTGATTGGTTCAGCGTTTTTGATTGCTTTGGGTAACGCAAATTGATATCAACACTATAATATGATCAATTAAACCGTTGAGTTTTGATCTTAATCCTATCAACTAAGTATTGTTTGTAGCATATTCAATACAGAAAGTCTCCCCTGTATCGCTTCAGCCAAATAAAGTTGATATAACATTCATTATATCTATGGAACAATGTAGCCTTTAAGTCGATTTCATTTCAAGGGGAAATACAATGGAAGCAAGAGTAAAGTGGGTTGAAGGACTTTCTTTTTTAGGTGAGTCAGCGTCTGGACACCAAGTGATGATGGATGGGAATGCGGGGGATAAGGCCCCAAGCCCAATGGAAATGGTGCTCATGGCAGCAGGTGGCTGTAGTGCGATTGATGTCGTTTCGATTTTACAAAAGGGTCGTTACGATGTGACTAATTGTGAAGTTAAGTTAACGTCACAGCGCCGTGAAGAAGCCCCGCGTTATTTTGTAAAAATCCATTTGCATTTTATTGTAGCTGGGAATGAATTAACAGAAAAAGCGGTCGAACGTGCGGTTCAACTTTCCGCAGAAAAATATTGTTCGGTGGCGTTGATGTTAGAGAAAACCGTTGAAGTCACACACAGCTTTGAAATAAAAAACTAAAAATAAATTTAATATTTATTAATATATTTGAATCGAAAGATGCTTATCTTAATTAATGATAAGCATCTTATTTATTAATCAAAAAATAATTTAATTGCTGTTCTTTTGATTAATTAATTTTTCGACTATTGGCGCCATAATTAATTCCATCGCTAGCCCCAATTTCCCTCCAGGAACGACAATTGTATTCATTGCGGAAATAAATGAGCCGGATATCATTGATAGCAAATAGGGGAAATCAATTTGTTCTAGCCCACGAAAACGGATCACAATAAAGCTTTCGTCTTGTGACGGAATCGCTTTTGCTGAGAATGGGTTAGATGTGTCTACCGTTGGAACACGTTGGAAATTAATGTGAGTGCGAGAAAATTGTGGCGTGATGTAATTAATATAGTCCCCCATAGAACGCACAACCGAGTCCATGACGGCTTCGCGAGAGTGCCCTCGCTCTGTGGTATCGCGGATCAATTTTTGGATCCATTCTAGGTTGACAATAGGGACAACGCCGACAAGCAAATCAACATGTTGTGCAACATTATGTTCTGGCGTCACAACGCCCCCATGTAGCCCCTCATAAAACAATATATCTGTTTTGTCTGGCAGCGGCTCCCAAGGGGTGAATGTCCCTGGTTGCAAGCCATAAGGTACGGCTTCATCATAAGTATGTAGGTATTTACGGGACTGCCCACAGCCGGTTTTTGCGTAATCAACTAAGGTTTGTTCAAGCAAAGCAAAATCATTCGCTTCGGGGCCAAAATAACTGATGTGCCGCCCTTGTTCTCTGGCTTTGCGGATAGCCATATCCATTTCAGGACGTGTATAGCGATGAAAGCTATCCCCTTCCAGTGTTGCCGGTTGAATATTTAATTGGTGAAAAACTTTACGAAATGCTTGGCTAGTTGAGGTTGTGCCAGCACCGCTTGAACCGGTGATGGCTATGATTGGGTGCTTTTTGGACATCGCAGACTCCCTGTGTTGCGCTAATAAGCACTATTTTAATCAACAGTGCATGAAGCGGATTAACGGGTGTTAGGGTTATGAGTCTTATGTGATAGTTTACGACATGGTTGCATTGGAAAACACTCACTTAATTTGTGGTTGCTGATGATGTCAAAATGAACCATGGAATAAACACATCATAAAGAAAAACTTCCCTTAGGCATGAAATTAACCGATTCATGCAATTCAGACCAGACTAGCACAATTTCACCAGAAACTAACTGCTGTTTCACATCGTTAACCTTATCTTGCAAGCTTTTTTCATGGGAGCCATAGTCTGTCCCTTCTCGTAAAACATAGCTTTCAATTAGGTTTTCCAATGTTTCAGGCTCAAGTTCTTGCCAAGGAATAATCACATTATTTCCTTATCTAAATAAGGCGTTAACCATTGAGGAATACGGGTTTCTAACCACATTTGCGGTTTTCTCAATGTACCGCTCACAAAGCCGACGTGCCCGCCATGTTCTGTCATTTGGTATTCCACATTGTGGGGTAAAAATGATAAATCAGGCACAACTTCAGGCGCCATAAATGGGTCATCTTTGGCGTGAATAATTAACGTTGGTTTAGTGATATAAGCTAATTTGGGTAATGCGCTGCATTTTTGATAATAATCGGTTGCATCATCAAACCCATGAATACGTGCAGTAATCACATCATCAAACTCACGGATCCGTTTAAGCTGCTTTAATTGTAAGAGGTTTAAGGGTAGTGAGCCTGGATAACGTACTAATTTTCGGGTGGCATTGCGTTTCAAGCCATTGAGCAAATAACGTTGATAAAATTGAGAAATGCCCTTTTCCATGCGTAAAGAGCAGGCTTCTAACATCAAAGGAGCAGAAACAACAACACCCGCATCGACATCTGCATTTTGGCCGCTTTCAGCTAAATAGCAGGCTAACATATTACCACCAAGGGAATAGCCAACCGCGGCCGTCGGCGTATCACCATAGGTTTGTTTTAACCAACGGAGGAAATAGCGAGCATCACTGGTTTCGCCTGAATGGTAAATTCGCTGTTGGCGATTGGGTTCACCACTACAACCGCGAAAATGCATAATCACCCCCAACCAACCATGTTTTTGGGCAGCTTCTAGCATCCCGTGGGCATAAGGACTCTTAAAATTGCCTTCTAGGCCATGGAATATCACTAAACGTGGCTTGTGCGCTGCTAGCTCAGGTTTTTCACTCCAAGCGAGATCGATAAAATCGCCATCTGGCAATTCAAGCCGCTGCCATATCGGTTTGATTTTCGGTGTTCTACGGAAAATCCTTGGCAGTAATGTTTGAAGATGTGGATTTTTAGCCCAACTTATTGGACGAAAGTTTTCTGACATAGCCTTATTTTTATTTAATGGAGACTCTTGTGAGTCACATAACATACTGTTATTTTTTTGTGATGCAAGTAAACAAATTTGAGTTTGAGGCTAAAGTATAAATGACATTGGGGCTGGTTTTTTCTCTTTTTACGTTTTTATTCATTGCTGCAGTCACTCCCGGCCCTAACAATATGTTGCTAACGTCAAGTGCAGCAAATTACGGTTTTCGTCATACAATTGTATTATGCCTTGGTATTATGTTAGGTATGCAATCTATACTTTATCTCTCTGCATTCGGTATTGCCGCACTTTTACTGCTTTATCCTGCCATTCATATCGCATTAAAAATTGCTGGGAGCTTGTATTTACTTTGGCTCGCATGGAAAACAGCCACCGCTAATTATGCACCACTTAAGGTCAATAGCGAAGTCGCGAAAAGCGTGACTTGGTATCAAGGGGGGTTATTACAGTTTTTGAACCCAAAAGCGTGGATGATGGGTTTAGGAGCTGTAGGGGGATTTAGTCTCCCCGGTGAGTTATTCACCCAATCTATTTTAATGATGAGCATCGCATTCGTGGTGGTTAACTTAGTGGCGGGTTTAATCTGGATGGGGTTTGGTTCATTAATCAGCTTATTTTTGCGTAGCCGCCGTGCTTGGTTTATTTTTAATTGGGTAATGGGAATTTTAACGGCTTTGTGTGTTCCCCTGATTTGGTCGGAATGATTTTTTGATAAAAGTGTAGTTTATAGACTCATAAAAAAGCAGCCAACTAGCTGCTTTTTTGTTTGATCGAGTTATTAATCTAAATCGACGTTCTTAGTTCCGAAAAAATAAGTAAAAATAAAACCGAATAAGTAGGAAACGAGTAACCCGCCTACATAAACTAACATCCCTGGGAACACGCCATCCGCAGAGGTCATCATTGGTATAGCGACTAAGCCAGATGGACCAAACACGGTATTTAAACCAACCGGTAAACCCATCCAAGCGACTAAGCCAACAAAGAAACCTCCCGCAGCACCGCCTAAACATGCTGTGACAAACGGTTTCATTCGCGGAAGGGTGACACCGTAGATCAGCGGCTCACCGACACCTAAGAAACCTGGAATGATAGCACCACGAATTTGGTTGCGTAATATTGAGTCTTTTGCGGCTTTAACATACAACGCCATTGCGGCACCAACTTGCCCACCACCTGCCATCGCTAGGATAGGGAAAAGTGAGTTAAAGCCTTGAGTTTCAACCAATGCCATATATACCGGAACAAAACCTTGGTGCACGCCAAACATTACTGCAATTAAGAATAGCCCAGCAAGTATTGCCGTTCCGAATGGATTGCTGCTTAAATGAACAAAAAGCCATGACATGCCAGAGAATAACCAACTGCCAATTGGCATGATGAAGATAAACACCGCAGCACCAACAATTAATAGGGTAATTGTTGAAGTTAAAATCATATCAAGGTTTGCTGGGATGATTTTACGTACCTGTTTTTCTACCCATGCGCCAAAAATACAGGCAATCAAGACCCCAATAATGTTACCTCTTGGGTCGATAGCTAACCCGAAGAAGCTATTCATGTCAGAATAGAACCCTTTGGCTATTTCAGGGTTGTAGCCAAGAACAAACAGTGAAGCGATGATGGCGCCATTTACTGCGCTACCGCCAAAGGCTTTTTGAGTGTTATAACCAATAAGAATACTTAGAAAGCTAAACAGCCCTTTGCTAAATACGGACATATATAAAATAGTATGTACGAGTAGGGTTTGCTCTTCAGGTTTTGTGGGGAGACCTGCAGGGAAATAGCTCTGTTTTGCCAGTGTTGCAAAACCTAATAATAAGCCAGCAGCAATAAAACCTGGAATTAAGGGGGTAAATATCGTGGCAAATTTTGATAAAAATCGGTGAACGGCACTGGTTTGTTTCTTTTTCAGTTGCTGTTTATTTGCGGAAGCAATGTCTTTCAGATCATGAGGGGAAGATGCTGCCTGATGGTCGTCGTCTTCACCTTCTAGCAATTGATTCATTAAATCCGCAGCAGTTTGTGCTTTGCCGGGGCCCACGATGATTTGCAGTTGTTCATCACTTTCAATAACACCAAGCACTCCTGCGATTTGTTTGAGTGCGGCTTTATCGACCAACTGGTCGTCATTGAGTGTTAAGCGCAGGCGCGTCATACAGTTGCCCGCTAACTTAATATTACGACGACCACCAACGTGTTGCAGAACTTGCTGCATCATTTCTATTGTTATTTTAGCCATGCTATTTATCTCATAAAATCCGCAGGTTAAGCGGAGGTAGCGATATTGAGTGCTGTACGAATAAAGCCATTATTATTAGATAGTAACTGGCGGGCTTCATCGGCATTCAAGCCAGATAACACCATTAAAATGGCGGTTTTACAGTGTCTATCACATTGTTGAAGTGCAGACTCTGCGGTATTTCTATCGCATTGTGTCGCTTCCATCACAATCTTTGTTTGTCTTTCAATCAATTTGGCGTTGGTGGCTTCCACATCAACCATCAAATTGCCAAATACTTTACCGATACGGATCATCGCCCCAGTGGTGATCATGTTCAGTACTAATTTTTGTGCAGTCCCTGCTTTCATGCGGGAGGAACCCGTAACGACTTCAGGGCCGACAACTGGCGTGATGGCGATATCAGCACTATTCGCCACAGGGCTATTAGGGTTACAGCTGATAGCCGCGGTGGTGGCGCCAACTTGGCGTGCGTAAGCGAGCGCGCCTAACACATAGGGAGTACGCCCACTGGCTGCGATGCCGACGAGTACATCATTCTCATTAAATTGAATGTCTTTGAGGTCTTGTTCACCCAGTTCAGGTTTATCTTCTGCATTTTCCACGGCACGGAAGATAGCTTGATGACCACCGGCAATTAAACCTACAACTTGTTCATGGGGCGTACCATAAGTTGGCGGGCACTCACTAGCATCAAGAATACCTAAACGGCCCGATGTGCCTGCACCCGAGTAAATCAGACGACCACCTTTTAAAAAGGCTTCTGCGACTTTATCAACCAGTTGGGCAATTTCAGGGAGCACTTTTTCAACCGCTAACGGAACGAGTTTGTCTTCATTATTAATGACCTTCAGCATCTCAGCCGTTGAGAGTTGGTCGATATTAGTACTGGCCGCATTACGGCTTTCAGTTACCATCTTGCTTAAGTCGATAGTCATAAAAATTGCTCCTAAATCAGTTATTGTACTAATAATAAGGAATTATTTATTCCCTTGGTGTGATTGAAATCACGGTGTTATCTATTCTAACTTGCGAATATAAAAGAATATTTTGTTACTTAATTCAGATGGGATTTCTGTTGTTGGTTGAATTTCAACAACTATTTTTAAGTCATCGGTCAAATAAAATAGGAATAATTTATTATTAATTTATTCTATGAAACGAAAAAAGAACGTTAATCTCTAGAGGGTGTCATGACACTATTGGATATCATTACTTACTCATTACCGCGATTAGCAGAAAACCAACGCAAAATTGCACAATTTATCCTTGAAAATCCCGAAAATGTGCTGAACTTGTCATCTCAGCAGCTAGCGGAAATTTTAGATGTCAGCCAATCTGCTATCGTTAAGTTTAGCCAAAAAGTTGGGTTAAAGGGATATCCTGCTCTGAAACTGGCGCTTAGTGAGATTATCGGGCGCCAACAATTTAAGGAAGGAGCGCCTCATTCCGCTCTACATAATCGTATTGCGCCTGATGACAACTTGATGGTTGTTGCTCAGAAATTGGCAATGGAAAAAAATCATTCAATTACAGAAACAACAAAATTAATTGATTTCAAGCAATTTGAAAGAGTTGTTGAACGAATAGACCAATCACAGAGAGTTCAAATTGTCGGTATTGGTGGGTCAGGATTAACAGCAAAAGATTTAAGTTACAAATTACAAAAAATTGGAATTACAACGTTAGTGGAGTCAGACCATCATGTGCAAATAGCGGCTGCCCTCACGCTTAATACTCATGATGTACAAATCGTTATTTCTTTTACAGGTAGGCGTAAAGACATGCTAACTGCCGCGAATATTGCACGTAAGCAAGGGGCGTGCGTCGTTGCGATCACGCGTGATCGTGATTCACCATTGGGGCAACTAGCGGATTATGTTCTTGAAAGCATCGCAGAGGAAGATGAATGGCGTAGTTCGTCAATATCATCAAGAACTGCGCAAAATACGCTTACTGATTTGATCTTTATGGCGTTATTACAACGAAGAGAAGCGAAAGCGAAGTCATTGGTTATGAATGCAAGAGTAGTGATTAATAAATTAGATGAATGATTGATGGCTAGGATCCTCATCGATAACTTTGCAATCAAGCCTTATTTGCGTTAAGACTAATATCATAAGTATTTTGATTTTAAAAAGTTAAAAGGGAGTTATTGATGAGAGCACTCATAGTTTATACGGAATTAACCGATGACGACTCCGTTATTAGCCATGCCGTAGCAAGACTCGCCAGTGAACTTAAAGATGAGCACGTAGAAACCGTGATCATTCGTAATTTTGAAGATGGGATGGCATACATTCGGTCAAACACCAGCATTGACTGCTTGTTATATGGCCGTGATATGTCAGACACGCAGGAACAAACGCAAGCACATCAATTAATTACCCAACTTCATCGCAGGCAAGAAGATGTCCCTGTCTTTTTATTAAGTGATCGTGAAGAAGCCTTGACGGCATTTGACCGTAAGATGATGGAACAAGTCGATGAATTTGCGTGGATTTTAGAAGATTCCGCCGATTTTATTGCAGGCCGTGTCCTTGCCGCGATTATCCGTTACCGTGCTAATTTATTACCCCCGTTGATGAAAAGCTTGATTAAATACAGTGATGTACATGAATATTCATGGGCAGCTCCGGGGCATCAAGGTGGTGTTGGGTTCACTAAAACCCCGGCAGGTCGCATCTATCATGATTTCTTTGGGGAAAATTTATTTCGTACAGATATTGGTATCGAGCGGGTTGCTGTGGGTTCACTGTTAGATCATACCGGCGCATTTGGTGAATGTGAAAGAAATGCCGCACGTATTTTTGGGGCTGACCAATCTTATTCCGTGGTTGTGGGAACATCCGGTTCGAACCGAACAATTATGCAAGCTTGCATGACAGATGATGATGTTGTTGTCATTGACCGTAACTGCCACAAATCTATTGAGCAAGGTTTGATTTTAACCGGAGCAAAACCGGTTTATATGACGCCAAGCCGTAATCGTTATGGCATCATTGGTCCGATTTACCCTCAAGAAATGACCGCAGAAGCGATTGCTGAAAAAATCGCTAAAAACCCATTAACGTCGGATAAAATAGGCAAACGTCCTGCATATAGCGTTGTCACCAACTGTACTTACGATGGCGTATGTTATCACGCACGTAAAGTACAAGACTTGCTGGATAAATCATTGGATAGGATCCATTTCGATGAAGCATGGTACGGCTACGCACGTTTTAACCCTATCTACCATGACCATTTTGCGATGCGTGATGACCCCAGAAAAGACGATGAGCCGACCATTTTTGCGACTCACTCTACGCATAAATTATTGAATGCACTTTCGCAAGCTTCATTTATCCACGTTCGAAATGGCCGTAATGCGATTGATTTTAATCGTTTTAACCAAGCCTACCATATGCATGCGACCACTTCACCGCTATATGCCATTTGTGCTTCGAATGATATTGCCGCAGACATGATGGACGGTAATAGTGGACGTTCACTTACAGATGAAGTGATCCGTGAAGCTATCGACTTTCGCCAATCACTGGGCTACCTATATAAAGAATTTATCAATGACGACGAGTGGTTCTTCAAACCATGGAATCAAGAGATGGTGAAAGACCCAGCAACAGGCAAGCGCTATGCTTTTGAAGATGCCCCTGTTGAACTGTTGATGAAAGAGCAAAGCTGCTGGGTGATGAACCCTGAAGATAAATGGCACGGTTTTAAAGATATCCCTGAAAATTGGGCGATGCTTGACCCGATTAAGGTCAGTATCTTGTCTCCAGGAATGGGGGATGATGGTAAATTACTGGATAGCGGAGTCCCAGCAGCGCTAGTCACGGCATGGTTAAATCACTATGGTATCGTGCCAACCCGGACGACTGATTTCCAAATTATGTTCTTGTTTTCAATGGGAATTACAAAAGGTAAATGGGGGACGCTGGTTAATGCGCTGCTATCGTTTAAACGTCACTATGATAACAATACAGCACTGAAAAAGGTATTACCTGAAGTGGTCGAAGCGGCACCTGAAATCTATGGTGAGATGGGGCTACGTGATTTAGGGAATAAAATGTTTGTGTATCTGCAGAAAAATAACCCAGGAGGCCAGTTAAATCAGGCTTATGAGCAACTTCCCGCAGTGATGATGAGCCCACGCGACGCTTATCAAGAAATTGTTGCTAACCGTGTTGAGGCGGTACCTTTAGATAAACTCGCCGGTCGTATCGCAGCTAACTCGATCATTCCGTATCCACCGGGTATTCCTATGTTGTTATCAGGTGAAAGTTTTGGTGATAAAAATAGTCCACATATTGGCTATCTAAATAGCCTTCAAGCATGGGATAGCGAATTTCCTGGCTTTGAACACGAAACGGAAGGCACTGAAATTATTGATGGCCAGTATTATGTGATGTGTATACAGGGAACTAACTGATCCTTTTAGTAAAACATTAGGAAAGAAAAATTGCCATAAAGTAAGTATATTCATCTATTAATTTGTCAGAGATTATTAAGTCATTAGAAATATTTAATGGCTTAATAATTAAATATCTCTAAAAGTTATTTAGATATTATTTGTTATGTGAAAAAGTAAATTAACCCAAGTTTTTCTGTGGGTATTATACATTCGTTCTATTCATCTAAATAAGAATACTTTGATGAAAATTAATTAGGAATAATCATGCTAAAAAAGAGAATAATAATTCCTAGGTAATGTTCAGTTCACCTGATTTATAATTGTTTCGATAAAGAACGTATTTAATTTTCATATGTGAATATTCACATCATGCTCTCATAATTCTATATATAATAGGAATATTACGCTATTAAATTATCTGTTTTTCTGCTTAATTACGGCGGGAATATACGCAAATAAAACAAATAAAAAACAATTCGATAACATATTGTAGGGAGAATTAAAAATATTTAAATCACCTACAAATGTCATATTTTCAAGTGAAAATTTTTATTTTTGTTATTTTCTAATCTTTTCTGCTTTACTCCTTAAGGGTTATAAAAAAATATTTTAAACTTTAAAATGTTTTTTTATCTTATAAAACAGTCAGTTAAAATCAATTGGTAAAATAGCGACTAATATTGATATCTATTCGGTCGATTGATATAGCTGTTGGTTATTTATTTGACGTATATCAATTGCAAACTATATAATGCTAAAAGTTTCAGTATGTAACTAAATATTTTACCTAGAGAGGGGAAATTATAAGGTTGGAACCATAGTGTACAAATCATATATTTTTGCTATTGGATTCTAATTAAATCCAATTTCTAGATGTCACCAATTCAATATTAAATTCCTTATTTAAATAAGGGAATGGCTTCCGTTTTAAATAAAAAACTAATTGTATCAGAAAGGGTTGTTATGAGAAAAATATATGGGTTTGCAATAATGCTGTGTGTAATTGCACTCTCTGGCTGTATGAGGAATGATGGGTTACATGGTTATAATAAAGAATCATGGAACAATAAGAACACTCTCAAAGAATATAACTTGGTTAATGATAATAAAGCATTAGTTTTATTTTATCGCATAGATAATCAAGTTAAAGGGAAAACAATTAATATATTTGTGAATAATGAATATTTAACTTCGCTAGAAAGTAATTCCGTTAAGGGTATTGAGCTGTGTGCTGGAAGAAACAATTTAACAGCTTATAAGACAGACGTAAGAGAACGTTATAATACTAAATTAAATGCTTCCGATTTTTTTGAATTAGAAGCTGGAAAAAAGCATCTGTTTTTGATTGTTGAAGTTGATGGGAAAACTAAACTAAGAGCGATGGATGAAAAGGAACTGAATGATATCAAAGGAAATATAAGTGTTCAGTCACATACTTTATCACGTGTTGATATGCTCGAAGATTGTCAATAACTGAAAATCCTCCAATAAATTTAAAACAATGAATAATTGTCTTCAATGAGGCAATGGATAACTATGTCTATAAAAAAAATATCAATTAAAATTAATAATAGCGAAAAAACAATTGAGCAACATTCTGTTATTGCCGGGCAACAGGGTATAGGCCAACAAAATCAACCATTGCATATTAATGCAAAAAAAAATGTTAATTATCTCTTAATTGATGAAGAAACTAATTTTGCACCAGAAAATATCGCAGTTAAACGAGTTGATAAAAATTTATTTATTGCTTTTGAAGGTAGTGATATCGAGCAGCCAGATATTATTATCGAAAATTATTTTGCGGATAATGGTGAGAGTGGTTATCACGAAGGAAGCTCTAATCTAATTATTGGTCAACATGAAAATGGTCAGTATTTCCCATATATTCCAGAAAGTGCAGAAAAAAGTGATGCAATTAGTCAATTGGCGGATGGTCAAGCGACAGGGCAAGCCATAGGCGGTGATGCATTAGCACCAGTATGGGCATTTAACCCATGGTGGTTAGCTGCACTTATTCCTATTGCTGGCGTTATTGCTTCAAGTTCAGGTGGAGGAAGTCGCAGTTCTAAACCGGTAGAGCATGCCCCTGAAGCGAAAGATGACAATGGCGTGACGAAAACGGAAGTTCCTGTGATCCTTGATGTGCTGAAAAATGACACCGATTTAGACGGCGATATCGATCT
>NZ_JAMPSX010000019.1:0-132989 GCF_028484875.1 Providencia sp. PROV032 | reverse complement strand
ACCTTTGCCCCCATTTGAGGTAAAGCGCGAAAGGCATATAACTGAGTCCAATCAAACCGCTCATTCGTTTTGCCTTGAGAGCGATTATATTGATATTGATAGTCAGCGCGAAAACGCCAAGCTCCTAAGTTAACGCCAGCGGAACCATTACTACTACCACTGAATGTTTCACTATTATTTTTAGGCGCTGAGTAATTGACAAATAAGTTATAGTCAAGAAATGCGCCCGTAATCCCATTTTCCCATTGGGAAGGTGGTACCCAGTAAGGATCATCATATTCAAGCCAAGCTTGAGGAATCGAAAATAAGATATTCTGATTCGCTTTATCAAAGCGATAGTTAATATCTAAATTTTTAGATAGTTCAACACACTGGCCATTATTATTTTGCAGAAGCTCTTCCTTTACCTTCTTTTTTAATGCAAAAACATTTACCATCTCTGGTGTAATACAGAGTGTTGAAGTATCTTTACTCTCTTCAATAAATTTAATTAAATACTGTCCAGATAACTTTCTTCCATTTAATGTAATATCTGTTAAATATTCACCAGCAGGAATAAAGTCAGGGTTAGAAAACTGACTCAAATCAATATTATCTCTGTCCTTAGCATCAATAATATTCATATTAAATTCTACTGCATTCGCTATTCCAGAAACGGAAAACGCCAAAGCAATTGAAAATAATATTTTATTTATTTTAAACTGAGGCAATAGAGACATGATTTTCCCTGTAAAAAAATAAAAAATAAGAAATGAAAATAACAGGCATATATTTGCCTGTTATTTTAAATAAAAAATTACAGGTAGTTTAAAGCGTAAGTTGCTTGAGAAATAATACTACCAGTTTCAACTTTGCTACCATTTGCTTCAACACGTGCACTGAATGCTAATTTATTTGGACCATCAGCTAATGGCAACTCAACGCTAGTGTCACCAACTTTCATTGTTGCGCCATCTGCGTTGATTAAACGAACACCAACACCTTTAGAAGTACCTGTATTTGCCAGTAATTCTTTAGCTGTCGTATCTGGAGTACCAGTGAAAGTAACTTTTACTTTGCTGACTGCAGGGAAGATAACTTTATCGTCAGCATCTGTCACTGCTCCTAAATCACAGTTTTCTAACTGGATATTATATTGAACACTTTGGCTATATTTGTTACCCGTTTCCAATACTTTATTTGCAACTTGGCCCAGATCAACGTTAATTGTACCATCCCCAGGGATTGAGCAAGGAGCATTAATGACTTTACCAGTAAAGTTAATGATACCACTTCCTTGATCTACAGGTGCTGCGTGTGCAATACCGAATGAAGAAGCGATAATTGTAGCTAATGCAATTTTAGTTAATTTCATTTATATTTTCCTATAAAAAAGACGACAGATATACCAACCACTTAATAATCAGTAGATTATTAAGTTGATATTTATTTGCTGAGAATGTAATAACAAATAGGATAAAAGTTAGACTTTTACTATAAAAGTAAAAAAACCATAATTTTATTTATTTAAATAATTGATTAATAAAATAATAATATTTTATTAATCAAAGGTCATATTTAGACTTTTTTTGACTTTTTTACGTCAACTATTTTCTTTATTTTCTTTACTGATAAAAACATCATCAATAAAAAAACAAATCATTTCAGTTTCTAATGCGTTAGCAAGTACATGCAGATTCTCAATATTAATATTGCACTCACCTCTTTCATAGCGAGAAATTTGTTGCTGACTCACACCAACAAGATTCGCTAATTCAATACCCGAAAGCCCTAAGTGCTTTCTTCTTTTTCTAATCTCTCTACCTACTATCCGATTTACATTTATCATTAACAATAGCCCAAAATAAACTGAAATATTAAATGGCTAAATTATATTACAGATCAAAACCTTTAACATAACAAATTGCACTGATTATACACTGCTTATATATCCAAATCAAAATAGCAAAAACCAATTAAAACACGAAATTTGAGTTAATTATAGTTTTCAATATATAAAAGTAAAACTGTTTATAACGATCGATAATTTAAATTAAAGTCATTGAAACCTATCAAAATTTCATTATTTAAGGTTTAATTCGCTTATAAGATAAAAAGCATATTATTCATATTGGTTATTATTTTTAAAATAATAAAAATTGAAACATAACATACTGATTTTAAAGATTAATACATAATTACCACTGACAATGGTAACAACTAAAAATATGACATAACTTCTATTGATAATAAAAAATAGATATTTTTCATTGATACTATTTATTATTCATTGATTACTAAGCATTTTTATATCATTGCTATTTATATATTAATTTATTCCTTACATTTTTAATGTTTATTTCAAAAAAAACAACTGAGGATGGTTTTTTTGTTTTTATCATTTTTTATGATTAAATTAATAGTATTTTTAGTTTACTCAAATTAAGAGTTTAGAATATAAAAAATTGAAATCTTCTCTCAATGAATACTATTTACCTATATAACATAGTAAATTATTCATAATTAGAGTAAAAAGATATTGATAATCATCAATAACACGTATTTGGCGTAAAAACAAATAAACCAACAAACAAATAACCCTTAAATAACAATGATTTACACCCATTTCAAATTGTAACAAACTACAACCTTATATTGCAGTTTTATAGAATAAAGATGAAACATAACAAAAATAAAACATAATAATTGTAGCCTAATACATTAAAAAATGAGTAATACAAGTATTTCACTTCGCATTTTCACCAATAAATAGTCAAAATAACAAAAAAGATACCTATCATTATTACATTTTGCGCGTATAGCTTAAGTTAATTTCTTTCCTTTAATAACAAGAGTAAAGACCGTTTATGTGCCTAATTCATTAAATAAGGATATTTTTCTGAGTGAAAATTGGCCAGACACTCTTAAATAAAACAGACGATACAAGCATGTTACACCAAATAAGATATATATTCAGTATAATGAAATAGTAAATATTTCTTATTTCGTCAGTTTATACATAAAAATTCTTTTATCCATGTTTACTAAGAAGTCTATTCAATAACTTATCGTTATTGAATGAGAAAATAACTCATTATTTTTTGTTCGAACTACATGGTTTCATCTTCTTAACCTAAGGACTAAGGAGATATAAAAAATGCAAAGGCAATCTCAACTTCGCGTTGCAACCGTTCAGTTTCAGCATCGCCCTAATGATAAGACCTATAATCTAAGCCGTATTCATGACTTTATTACCCAAGCCGCGCAACAAAACGTGAAAATACTAGTGCTGCCTGAGATGTGTATTACGGGTTATTGGCATGTGCCAAAATTACCTGATGATGCTGTTCATGCATTAAGTGAAACTTTACATGATAGTCCATCATTAGCATTGATCCGCCAGCGTGCAATTGAATTAGATATGATTATTGGTGTTGGGTTGATTGAAAAAGGATTAGATGGCAAATGTTATAACACTTGGGTCGCTTGTATGCCTGATGGGCAGTACCATGCTCATCGTAAATTACACGCCTTTGAACACCCCTCTATCCATAGCGGAGACAATTACACTGTTTTCGATACCCCATGGGGGGTAAAAGCTGGCATTTTAATTTGCTGGGATAACAACTTAATTGAAAACCCACGCATAAACGCGTTACTTGGCGCTGATATCATTCTAGCTCCCCATCAAACGGGGGGTACCCATTCGAGCAGCCCATATGGCATGAAACCACTTGATTTGCACCTTTGGGAAAATAGGCTACAAGATCCACAAGCTTTGCTTGATGCTTGCCAAGGGGAGCACGGACGTGGATGGCTAATGCGCTGGTTACCCTCAAGAGCTCACGATAACGGCGTCTTCTACCTGTTTAGTAATGGAGTTGGCTTAGATGATGATGAAATTCGCACAGGTAATGCAATGGTGATAGATCCCTATGGTCGAATTATCAAAGAGAGTCTATTGGTTGAGGATGATATGGTGATTGCAGATCTTGACCTTAGTTTGCTTCCTACCTCTAATGGACGACGTTGGCTTACAGGTAGAAGGCCTGAATTGTACCGCATTATGGCTGAAACGATGGGCTATGAAACCGATATTCGTAGTGTTCGTTTTGCGGAGCAGAATTCCCCTAATCATAAGGAACAGCCATAATAGCTAAAGTTAATGACATGTCATATCATTTATAATACAAATACTATAGTGTCTTATATTATTAATAAGCTGGCTAACTACCGTGGATACTCGACTACTTCGTGCATTTGTCATTCTCGCAGAAACAAAAAATTACCGCGAAGCTTCATTACGTTTATATATTAGTCAGCCAGCTTTAACCAAACAAATTCAATTACTTGAAAAAAAATTAGATATAACATTATTTGAACGCGGGCGTCATGGCGCTATATTGACTCCTCATGGGAAAATGTTATTTCCCTATGCACAGGAGATACTCGCTCAAACCACTGAGTTTTTACGCCAAACCGCAATACTTCGGGAACAGCCCCCCATAAAGTTAACGGTTGGGTTTGGTATATCAACATTTCAAGAAGCGTCCTTTTTTGTTGCACGACTACGCGAAAAATTACCTAATATCCCAATTCAATTGGATGATATGCCTTCTCATGATATGGAGAAACAACTGCAAGCCCATGAATTACATATTGCTTTTACTCGCCAGTTTGCGTTTAAACCAATAGATAACTTAGTGAGCAAAACATTAAAATCTGAAGTACTTGCCTTAGCGGTAGCACAAAAATTGGAGCCCCAATTATCAGTAAAAGAATATCTAACCCATTTTCCTTTATTATTGTTACGCGCAGAACGTGGTTCAAAGCTTAATCAACAAATTCAGCGCTATCTAAAACATGAAAACTTATCAATATCCCCATCCCAAGAAGCAAATGATATTCAAACGTTAATTGCACTCGTAGCTGCCGATGTTGGTGTAAGCCTGTTACCCTATAGTGCAAAAAACATTAGCTCAAAAGACACTCGTTTTATTCCTATTCAGCATTCTGAGCATGCTCAATGGCGGATTGATGTGGTATGGCAGGCTTCATTACCTAAATTATGGCAAAACACCATCAATGAATTAATTGATGAAATTTATGAAACATTCTCAAAAGAAAGTGATTCAGAATAACTCCGTAATTCCTATATATTAAATATTTGAACTCTGATATTTATTGTCATTATCATCGCAAGATAGGCACATATTGATATGTCTGGTAACCAGTCAATAACCCCCCTAAAAATCATTGCTTCTGGAGTCGCACTTCCTGAGCATAAAATTTACTCATCCATGCTGGATGAAAAATTAAATAAACCAAAAGGGTTTGTCGAAAAGCATTCAGGCATCAAATACCGCTTTCATGCAAGTTCTCACGATTCACAAGCAGTTTTAGCCGCACAAGCAATCCAAAATGCATTGCATACGAACCATATCAAACCCAGCAGTATTGATATGTTGATTAATGCTTCTGCTATCCCAGTGCAAGCGCTTCCGTGTTCAGCTGCACATATCCTTGAGCAATCGAATTTAAATCAAGGGATTGCCTGCTTTGATGTCAACTCCAGTTGTATCAGCTTCATCACTGCACTTCAGGTCGCTGCAGGGTTATTAGCCACTAGTGCTTACCAACGTATTGCGATTGTTTCTGCAGATATCGCCTCACGCGGTATTGACTGGCAAGATAAAGAATCGTCACTGATTTTTGGTGATGGTGCAGCTTGTGTTGTTGTGGAAAAAGGAGATGGAAATAGCGGAATTATTTCTTACACCCATACCACCTATACTGCAGGGATCGATTTTTGTGAAATTCGTGCAGGTGGTACAAGATGCAACCCGCGCTCAGGTATGACTGACGATGATTTTCTTTTTCATATGCAAGGGAAAAAACTGTTTCGCCTCGCGTCTTCGTTGATTGAAGATTTTATGCAGCAGGTTTTCGATGAGTCTGGTTTACAACTGCACCAAATTGATACTGTTGTTCCACACCAAGCTAGTCATTTATCATTAGAGCACATGCGTCAACGCGTAGGCGTAACGACTGACCAACTCATTGACATTTATCGCCACCGCGGGAACCAAGTCGCCGCCTCGATCCCTTCAGCACTACACGAAGCGATTATTACAGGCCGTTTCTATGAAAAACAAAGTGCGATGCTGATTGGCACTGCCGCTGGTCTTGCGTTATGTGCCATGGTACTTGTTCCATGAAGATCTTAGTTACAGGCGCCACTAGTGGCCTAGGGCGTAATGCGAGCGAGTACTTACTTCAAAGAGGCATTGATGTCGTCGCTTGTGGCCGAAACCATCAAGCAGGGGAACAGTTAAGCCAATTAGGTGCAACATTTATTGCTAGTGAATTATCTGAACTGACCGTTCAAGAAGCCAAAATACTCATGGCGGGATGTGATGCAATTTGGCATTGCGCTGCCCTTTCCTCGCCTTGGGGAAAACGCCAAGATTTTGAGAAAACAAACGTTCATGCAACTCAAATATTGGCTACCGCTGCGGGGGAAGCCAAAGTTTCACGCTTTATCCATATTTCCACCCCTGCCATCTATTTTAATTTCACCCACCAGCAAAATATTCCTGAGTCTACGGTTAATAAACATTTCGCTAACCAATACGCTAGAACAAAATATTTAGCCGAGACTATGATAGAACAGTCTGTTAGGCAGTTTACGACAACGCGTTACACTATTTTGCGCCCTCGCGGCTTATTTGGCCCTCATGATCGCGTTTTGCTACCGCGTTTACTCGCTCAAATAAAATCACGAAAAGGAAAGTTGGTCTTGCCTAATGGGGGAAATAACCATTTTGACCTCACCTATGTGGGAAATGTGATTCACAGCATGCAGTTGGCGACGTTCAAAGAAACACTCCCCAATGGCGCCATTTATAATATTACGAACCAACAGCCACAAGCTCTTAAACAAACATTAAATCAGCTATTTAGTGAACTTAACTTAGATTGTGAAATTCGTTCAGCCCCTTACCCTTTACTGTATGCTATTGCCTGTCTATTAGAGACCATTGGCTATTTAACGGGAAAAGAACCATTACTGACACGCTATAGCCTTGGCGCTGCCTATTTCACCATGACATTGGATAACCAAAAAGCCCAACAAGAGCTGGGGTACTATCCTTTATATAGCATGCAACAAGGCATTCATTTAACTGCAAAATGGCTGAAACAACAGGAGAACCCATGCTGACTATTCATCAATATGAGGTGGGCTATTGTACGCATCCCGGTTGTGTCGCCCTAAAAGGTGCCAGTTTTAAATCCTGCAAGTTTCCTGCAAGAGCATGGTTAATTGAAGATGAAAATCAGCGTTGGTTATTCGATACCGGCTATGCCACCCATTTTTATGACCATACACGCCATGGCATTATGCGGCTATATCGAACTGTTACCCCAGTGTATTTCGACAGCAAAGATGCCCTTGTCAATCAATTGGCCAATGATGGCCTAAAACCGAATGATATTAATGGCGTGATTTTGTCCCATTTTCATGGCGACCATATCGCAGGGCTACGTGACTTCCCCACCATACCCATTATTTGTTCAGGGGATGGTTGGGCTAAAACACGCCCTTTAACTGGGTTTGCTGCATTGAAAAATGCCTTTGTCAGTGGTCTCTTACCTGACGACTTCGAACAACGTACTGTATTTTATGAAGGTTTTCCCAAGGTCGCGTTACCCAATGAATTGCAAGTTTTAGGCGAAGGCTATGCCGTCAATCCGCAGAAAACGTTACTCATTGTTCCGCTCCCTGGGCATGCTGCAGGGCATATTGGTTTGTGTGTACTTACTAATTCGGGTTGGATATTGCTCGCGGGCGATGCGGCATGGTCCCCCACTAATTATCGTGAATTACGCGGCCCGATGGCAATTGCCAATATCATCATGGATGATAAGCAAGCTTATTATGAAACACTAAATAAATTGCATGAGATTGATAAAAACAATGTGGTTATTCAACTGTGCCATGAAGGGGATTTATTGTGATCCTCTCGATGCTCTGGCATTACTGGCGCGCACGTCGTTTAACATTTAAAACTCGGGATGAACTAGAAGCCCATCAACAACGACATTTGGCACAATTCAAGCGCAATGTATTAACTAAAAGCCCCTATTTTCAACCTTATATTCATCAAGAGTTACATGATTTCCCCATTATGAATAAGCAAATCATGATGGATAATTTTGATGAAATGAATACCGCCGGGCTTTCTAGTCAAAAACTTCTAGAATGTGCGCAAAAAAGTGAGCAATCTCGGGATTTTGCCCCTAAAGTGGGGCGCTACAGTGTCGGGTTATCCTCTGGAACTTCAGGCCGTCGAGGTCTGTTCGTTGTTAGCCCAGAAGAACAAAATGTCTGGTCTGGCAGTATGTTAGCTAAAATGCTACCTAAAAGCCTGTTTAGTGGTGAACGCGTTGCACTGTTTCTACGTGCCAATAATAACCTGTATGAAAGTGTTAATAACCGATGGATTTCACTGCGTTTTTATGACCTTTTTGCCGATTTTGAGCTACAACTCACAGCGCTTGAACAATATCAACCTTCCATTATCGTTGCGCCAGCCCAAGTACTCTGCGCGATTGCGGATGCCATCAACCAACAGAAAATCCAATTAAATACGCAAAAAGTGATTTCTGTCGCTGAGGTATTAGAACCCCATGACAAACAAAAATTACAGGCGTGCTTCCCCAATGTCGGGGAAGTCTACCAAGCAACGGAAGGTTTTTTAGGCTGCACTTGCTCTCATGGTACGCTGCATTTAAATGAAGCATTTGTCCATATTGAGCCTAATTGGCTTGATAATGACCGTTTTTCCCCCATTATTACGGATTTTACCCGTAAAACTCAGCCTATTGTTCGTTATCAACTGGATGACGTGTTAGTGGTGAAAAAAAGTGCTTGCCCCTGTGGCTCCCCTGAAATGGCGATTGAACGCATTGAGGGCCGCTGTGATGATTTACTGCAACTTCCGGGCTATAACGGCAAAATTGTGACGATTTTCGCTGATCCCTGTGCACGGGTTATTGTGAATCACTTACCTGTTACTGCTGATTTCCGCTTAACACAGCAAGGAAACTCATTATATTTACAGGCTGAATGTTCTCCCACGGAGCTCTCCCATTGCCAACAACAGCTGGCAAGCTATTTTTCAAGCCAACACGTTGATATTTTTCAATTAGATTGGCAATTATCATCAGCTGCTATTATGCAAACACTCTCTATTAAAAAGCGACGCATAACCCGTAAGGAAGCAAATGAGTAGCAAAGAATTATTTACTCGCTTTATTTATTGCCTGCTCGGTTGGGGAGCGGTTGGTATTGTTTATCAATATACTGGCCAAGTCACTGGGCAGGCTCATATTTTGTCCCCCAGTGAGATTGATAATGCCGTGCCATTTTCACCCGACGCCATCTGGCTTTATCTCTCATTTTTTCTGTTTATCCCACTTGGGTATTTTCTCAGCCCTCTAAGAAAAGCTCGCTCACTCATGTATGCCATGCAGCTCTGTGCGCTGGTTTCTGGGGCGGTCTATTTGGGGTATCCCACGACCATGCTGTACCACGATTACGACTTGTCAACCTTATCTGGGCGAGCTTTGTCTGCGTTGATAAATATCGATAGCCCACAAAATTTATTACCTTCTCTGCATGTCTCATTGACTCTTGTGGTACTGAATGCATTATGGTCAACACAACAAAAATTTCGCACACTGTTTTATAGCCTTTGGGCAATTGCGATTTGTGCCTCTGTATTGGTGTTAAAACGTCATTTATTTATTGATGTGGTCACTGGCGCACTCACCGCTTGTGGGGCATTAGTGATTGTTCACACTGCGAAGTTTGTCTTAAAGAGAAACTCTAATGAATGAATTAACCTTTCCGATTATTTTCATGTTAGCGGTCGTGGTCGCAGAAGGTTTAGTGATCGCCAAAACACAAAGAGGCACCGTTAGCTGGCAAGAGTTGGTATTCAACCTCAACTCGGGCCATATTATGTTATGGTTATTTAGAGGGTTAGAGCTCTTTTGCTATGGTTTTGTAGTCACCCACTATTCATTCAATGTGGTCGAAAACTGGCCGACCGTGTTAGTGTGGATTTTTACCATTTTCGCATGGGATTTTGGCTTTTACTGGCTTCACCGCTTACATCACACTTACCGTATTTTATGGGCCGTTCATGTCGTTCATCACCAAGGAGAGCATTATAACCTCTCCTTAGGTGTCCGTAATTCATGGTATTCATCACTGACATCGATTCCATTTTTCATGCTATTGGCACTGATGGGGATCCCATTAGAGGTATTCCTCACCGTTTCAATATTGCACTATACCATTCAATTCTTTAACCACAGTGCGCTGATCCCACGTTTGGGTTGGTTGGAGAAATTCATGGTAACGCCACAGCATCACCGAGTTCACCATGTGAAAGAAGGGCATTACTCCAACCGTAATTTCGGGGGCAGCTTTATTTTTTGGGATAAACTGTTTGGCACATTTTCCAAATTACCTGAAACTGAGCACCATTTTGGTATCAAAGGGGCACCCGCCTCTGAAAATCCGTTTATTGATAGTAACTTACCTTTTTGGCGTATCATTAAACGTCGCAGTCAACCCAAGGTGAAACCTGCGCCCTTATTTCGTGTAAACCAAGTCGCATTAGTAATGGGAACACTTCTCTTATTTAGCTTAGTTATTGGTTATGTCTATCTTTATGGCTATGGTTACCAAGGTACTACACTGCAACAAGCCATTTTGTTCGTTCTATTAGCTCTGGGAACCGTAGCTTTATCGGGTATTTCAGATGGCCGTAAAATTGGCCTGATGAGCTGGTTTTTCATCGCTTGCTTGCTATTAATTTGCATTTTATTTATTTGGCAATGGACAACCCCATTTTGGGTTATTTTTACCAGTGCTCTGTGGTTACATAGTTTATTAATGTTAATCGGTATAGGCCGAAAACCCATACAGGTGAGTGATGTCCTCTGAGCCGCTAAGGCCGTTAGGCTACCAACATCGCCATGATCAAGCGTTCCAAAAAGCGTTGAACATGGCGGCCAAACACTATTTACAACAGCGGGCTGATCACCGGTTCGCTGACACACGTTTTTATTTAAAGAGCCTCGCTTTAATCTTTTGTTGCTTAGGCAGCTACGCCATTGCGTTATGCGTTAACACGTCTTGGGCATTTTTTATTTTTTACCCTCTATTTATTTGCTTCGCATTGTTATTGGCGATTAACTTAGTTCACGATGCTTCCCATAATGCGATTTTCAAACAGGCCAAAGCCAACTATTGGCTCAATTTTTGGGTCACTATTCCATTGGGGTTAGACCCTGAATGTTGGCGAGTCAGGCATATTATTTTTCACCATGCGCACACCAATATTCGTCATTACGATTTAGATATTGAAGAAAATTTTGTCTTACGGCAAACGCCTTATCAGCGCTGGTACCCGTTTATGCGAGCTCAGCATCTGTATTGGCCATTAATTGCCGCAATGACTTTCCCCGCATTGATTTGGTTCTTTGATTGGATGGACAGATTTCATCTGACACGCGTCGCCCCACATATGCGCCATCAAGGCCACCGGGGTATTGGGTCATTTTTATTGGCTAAGTTACTGCATTTAATTGTTGCAATAGCCATACCTGCGTTTGTTATCACAGATATTAGTTTAGCGACCTTGATATTCACCTACTTATTTAGCCAAATGTTTGCTTCTCTCATATTTGTTGTATTGATACTTGGCACCCATTGGGCGAAAGCAACTTTTTATACGCCTCCCAAAGAAGGTAATATGCCACATGGTTTTTATACTCATACTTTTTCAACCACTTATGACTGGCAAACCACACCTCGTTGGCTAACCTATTGGTTGGGAGGGTTAAACTTGCATCTTACCCATCATTTATTTCCCAATTGGAATCACCGCCATTACCCTGCCCTTGCTAAGATCATTGAGCAAACCGCCAAACAGTTTTCGATGGATTATCATTGTATTAGCGCGAAAGAATTGTTTATTTACCAACAGCAGTTTTTAAAAGAAATGGGAACGGGCAAGCAAGCAGATAAGCACTGAACCCTATAACTCAGTGCTTTCATTACACTATGAATTACCTATCAATAATAATATTTTGATTTACGACGCTTTTTTCACTATTTCCTACCATCTGAGCAAATTTCTCTAATGGGTCACTCCGAAAAGCATACAAACGTTTAAGCGCAAATGGGTTATCCCCCAATTTGACTTTTCCTTGAATCGTTGTCAGCGCCAAGTGCAAACCGGCTTCCCTTCCTGCCTCCATCGCGGAGGCGTTATAACCACCAAACGGATAGGCTAAATAGCGCTGTTTAGGTTCAAAGCGACTCAAAATTTTCATCGACCGCTTAAAATCCAACATGATCGTGTGTTCTTTCCGGCTAAACAAAATGGGCGAATTATGGTTATCTAAACGATGTAAAAAGTGAGTATGAGATTGGATGTTAAAAACGTCTCGGCTATCTTTGATTTCTTGCTTACTCATAAATTGCAGGGTATCCGCAGACCATTTTTGTGGCTGTGTTTTGATGCGTGAAGAAATAATAAATAGCGTCGCCTGCTGGCGGTTATGCCTTAAAATCGGTAATGCATAGCGATAAACTGATTTTAAACCGTCGTCAAATGTCAGCACAACCGCCTTACCCGGTAGATTGGCGGATTTATTCAGATAATCTTCCACGTCAGCAAGCGAAAGGGTCTGGTAGCCCTCTTGTTTTAAATAATTCATTTGTTCGCGAAATGCTTCTACGGATGTCGTCGTTGACGTGTCACGAAAATGCTTATTTTCACTGTCTTTGAGAATATGGTGATAGGTTAAAATTGGAATGCCTTTATCCAATGTAACATCATCTAAGCGCACATAACCTAGCCTATCCCCTATACGAATAGTTAGCCATGCCGTTTTTTCACCAGCCTTATCCGTTTTAATCATCCGTGCTAACACAGGGTAACGCAGGTTTTCCCATAAAGAGGCAATTTGCTTACGATTACTCTGAGTTGAACTGTATATCGCTGTTTTTTGGTGTGTGACCAAATAATCATAAATGGGATTTTGTAAATCATTTAGCCTATCCACTTCAGGTACATAACGGGGTTTTTGGTTAGAAAACGATACTGTTTTTACAAAAGCATAATCATTGCCAAACTGCATTGCACAATAATCTCCCGAAGGAGAATAGGCATAAAAACCGTGTTCTGCGTTAAGTTCTGCGACAGCGCGCATTTCTCCAGCAATCATGGCAAAAATAATTTCAGGCTGTTTCGTTTGCACTAGCTTGGGGGGTATGTCAGTTAACCGCCAATCATCTGTGTTGTTGACGATTTCAGAAGCCAAAGATTGAGGTAAAGAGCTCGTCAATAAAATACAGAGCAAAAAAAGTAATCGTTTAGACATTTTTCATCCACTATAGCGCTGAGTTTTGCGTAATTATTCTAAACCGACTCTGGATTGAACCCCATACCCTGATAAAAATTTTTATTATTCCCTGCCCCCCATTATTTTCGCCCATTAAGCTGTTATACCAATTTTAAAAAAATGACCTAACCTATCACACAGTATAAAGAGATCTAGCTCATATTTATCAGTAAAAATCAGCATACAGGCACAATCTGTAAATCATTTGACAGTTTAATCCATTTCCCGCTGCTAGATTGGCATTCAACCACCTTACAACACCTGGGAACAACAATGAAAATAAAAGAAATTAGTACTTTTATCATGCACGTACCTGTCACTAATGACCTAATTGGTGACTCAACTCACAGCATTACCCATTGGGGGATGCCGGGTGTCATGATCAAAACAGAATGTGGATTAGTCGGTTATGGCCATACAGGGACACATGCCGACATCACCACTGACCGTTTAATCACCACTATTATGGAAGATGTTTTCGGCCCAATGTTACTCGGCGAAGACCCAACAGAAGTGCGCTATTTACATCGAAAACTCACTCGCAGCTCAACCAATATCTGGGTAGGTCGTGGTGGTTTGATGCAAATGGCGATTTCTGCCATCGATATCGCCCTTTGGGACCTTAAAGCTAAAGCCGCAGAGCAGCCGCTATGGCAACTATTTGGCGGTTCAAAACACAATAAAGTTAACGCCTATAACACTGACTGCGGTTGGTTAGTGCGTAGCCAAGAAGAGTTAGTCGATGATTGTAAAAAAATGATCTTCGAAGAAGGTTTTAAAGCAATAAAAATGAAGATTGGCAAACCCGACCCACGCGAAGATCTCTTGCGTATTGAAGCAGTTCGCAACGCAATTGGCGACGATATCGATCTAATGGTCGATGCAAACGGTAAATGGGATATCAGTATTGCCAAGCAATATGGGCACCGTTTAAATGATTTTAATATTAAGTGGTTTGAAGAACCATTATGGCATGATGATGTCGCAAGCCATAAACAGCTTGCCACTTATATGGACACACCTATCGCATTAGGTGAATTACTTTATCACAATGATTCATTCAAGGAATTTGTCTTGGCGGGTGCCGTTGATTATTTACAACCTGATGCAACACGCTGTGGCGGTTTAACAGCGGTATGGGAAATTGCTGACTTAGGTATGGCATTTAATTTACCCGTAACACCACATCATGGCGATATGATGCAGGCACAATTACATCTGGTAATGGCACATCCCGCTTGTTCTTTACTGGAATTTATTCCATGGACACTGGATTGCTTTGTTGACCCAGTCGAAGTCATTGATGGTGTTTATACTACACCAACTGCGCCTGGGGCAGGTACAACGTTAAAACCTGAAGCATTAGCTAAATTTAACGTGAAATAATGATCATTCCCTTTTTCAATATTTCATTTCTAACAACATGAAAAAGGGAAATTAATAACAAGAATTATTCATTTTAAATTACTTATTTACACTCTAAATAATTCATGGTGCAGTCAACAACACCGCAACTTGAAATATGACGAGTACATTAGCTCTATACTCTACTCTGCTGGTTATTCAGCGGCGGGCTAAACACATAATAAAAATGAATAGATAACATTACTATCTTACAAAAAACTGGGGTGAACCATGTCCACCAATACGGATCATTTATCATCGGCTACCAGCAAAGCAATACGAAAAATAATACCTATGGTGGTATTAATGTTCATATTGGCTTATTTAGACCGTTCAAATATTGGTTTTGCAAAACAAGAGTTTCAATTAACAACTGGGTTAAGTGACGCTGCATACGCATTTGGCGCAGGGATCTTTTTTATCGGCTACGCACTGTTTGAAGTGCCAAGTAATATTCTGTTGTACCGCATTGGCGCTCGGGTATGGTTATCACGCATTATGGTCACGTGGGGGTTAGTCTCTGCCGCCATGATGTTTGCTCATGATGAAACCACCTTTATTGTGCTGCGTTTTTTACTTGGTGTCAGTGAAGCTGGCTTCTTTCCAGGGGTTATTCTGTATTTAACCTTCTGGTTCCCACAAAATATCCGAGCACGGGTGACAGGCTACTTCTTATTTGGGGCACCACTGGCATTTATCATTGGCGGCCCATTATCTGGCTCATTATTGTCGTTAGAAGGAACTTCATTTGCCTTCGGTTTATACGGCTGGCAGTTAATGTTTGTCGTAGAAGGCTTATTAGCGTCTATTGTCGGTATTTGGGTGTTCTTTTACCTTGATGACCGCCCTGAAAAAGCCAAATGGCTGACAGCTGAGGAAAAAAGTGCACTTTCCGCTAAATTAGCCTTGGAAGAAGATGCCAAAGCAGGCCATAGCCCGAAAGGCGCCTTGAGAGCATTATTAGATATGCGCGTTCTCTACCTGTGTCTGATTTGGTTTACCGTTCAAGTATGTGGCTATGGGATTTATTTCTTCTTACCAACCCAAATCGGTACGTTGTTGGGCAGTAAAGTCGGCATACTTGTAGGCTTTGTTACCGCCATACCACCACTGTGTGCGGCCATTGCAGTTTACTATGTACCACGTATTTCGGAGCGATTAAAAGAACGTCGTAAAGTTGCTGCCATTACCTTTATGTTAGGTGCTGCAGGAATTGCGGTTTCTGGTTTATTCGATAGCATTCCCGTCATTGCGATTATTGCCCTGTGTGTGGCAGCAGCTGGCCACTTAGCCATGCAACCGCTGTATTGGAGCTTCCCATCGGCATACTTAGGCGGCACCGCAGCTGCATCGGGTATTGCATTGATTAACTCAGTGGGTAACTTAGGTGGTTTTGTGGCACCAAACTTACGAGTTTGGGCAGAAACGACCTTTGATTCTGCTCGTGCAGGGCTCTATTTTATCGCTTTAGTCGCCTTTATCGGTGGTCTGCTGATTCTGACATTAAAAAGATTAGGTATTGAAAAACGATTTGAAGATTAATTAGCTATCTTTTAAGTCCCTCCCGAGCCACAACTCATGGCTCGGGTTTTCTATTTACTGTATTGTTATTTGTGAAGTTCATTCGAACATTGCGGTGGTTCATGATTGAACATAACCCTACCAAATGTCATGATAACGCGAGCGAATCATGCAGGGAGCATTCAGATGAACATTGCGGTACAAAACAGCCAATTAGTTCTAACGCATGAAAATATTCATGAAATATTAAAAACAAATAGTTGGTTTAGTAACTTACCTGATTATTTAATTTCTATCTTAATGACATGCGCCACATTGCGTTTTTATCCAGATGGTGAAATGGTTCACTACCAAGGTGACCCTGCCCGTGGTCTATATGCAGTGCTCCAAGGTTCAGTAAAAGTAAGTTCAATTTCCTCAGATGGCCGTGAATGTGTATTTCGCTATCTTTCACCTGGCAATTGGTTTGGCGAAATTGCCATGCTAGATAAATCAGCACGCACCCATGATGCCAAAGCGATTAGCCCAACTATTTTACTGACGATATCACCGAAAGACTTAACCATGATCTTGGAAAAACACCCCGTTTTTTACCAATTTCTGAATATTTTGCTCTGTAAAGTGATCCGTAATGCCTTTACCATTATCAATGACAGTGCCTTATTGTCCGTTTCAGCCCGACTCGCCAAACGCTTATTGAGCTTAGCAGAAGGCTATGGCGAACCTCATGAAAAAGGAATTCAACTAAGCTTATATCTCACACAAGATGACTTAGCGACCATCATTAATACCACACGGCAAACCATCAATAAGCGTTTAGTCGCATGGGAAAAACTAGGCTGGATTGATGCAAAATACGGGAAAATTATTTTAGTTAACCTCCCCGCGCTGAAGCAAATATCGGAAGATGATGAGGAATAACTAGCTGTTATCATCCATGGTTGGGCTATCTGCGAAGAAATAGCGATCCATGGTGAATTCGAAGTCATCACTGGTCGCATTGAATAACATTTTTTTAGTATTTTCCAAATGTTGCCACATAGCTTGCCGCGCCCCTTTCGGGTCTCGACGCGCTAGTGCCTGCAAAATTTGGTCATGCTCATCACACCAGCTCTCAATCGAACGGTTATCAATGTGCTCGTGAAGCTTGAGCCAGTAAGGATTACGTAAGCGTTGGCTCCACATTTGCTCAACGATCACCACCATCGCACTGTTATGGGTCGACGCGGCAATTTGCATGTGAAAGGCGAGATCCCATGTTGAATCACGAAAACGATCCTCTTTGCGAGCATGCTTTTGAATATCAACCAGTTTTAGAATATCTTCTTTGGTGGCTTGGGTTGCTGCGAACTCAGCGATGTGACTTTCAATCAGTTGCCTTGCTTGTAATAGCTCAAATGGCCCACAACGGCTAAATTCTAATCCTGTTTCTGTATTGACTGAGTTATTGGACCGGTTACTAATAACATGTATACCAGATCCCTTGCGCACATCCACATAACCTTCGACTTCTAGCATAATGATGGCTTCACGGATCACCGTACGGCTCACCTTCATTTCGTCAGCAAGTAACCGTTCCGCAGGCAATTTGGTGCCAACTGGGTATTCGTCATTTTCGATACGTTCTTTGACCAGAGCTGCAACTTGTTGGTATAGGCGCGGTTCACTCTCTTGTGAGCTCATTATTTTCTCCTTTCACATAACCACCCGACTCGCTGACCATCAATGCCTACAGTATAACGAAATTTTTCGACGATGGGTGAAATAGAACTTCACGAATAAATAAATCACAATAAATTAGTATAACATCTTTTAAAGTTATAAACCAGACCGTATAATGAATGAAATTTAGACAACAAAAGATCATTCATACTTTTTATGGCTGATCACGCTTAATCCGATTTCCAATTCAGGGAACGCAATATGATAAAAGATATAATTAAAATACATCCCAATGACAATGTCGCCATTACTTTAGTTAACCGACAAGCAGGGGAAACCATTACTGTTGCAGAGCAATCAGTGACATTAAAACAAGATGTTGACCGAGGGCATAAAATTGCCCTAGCTCCGATTCAAACTGGCAAAAATATTGTTAAATATGGCGCTCCCATCGGCCATGCAACGACGACCATAACGGCTGGCGAGCATGTTCATACTCATAATATCGCCACCAATTTAAGTGCTTTAAACGAATATGAATACCGCCCTGAACACAACACAATTGCCGTTACACGACCAGATCCAGACGTGCAAATCTATCGCCGAGCAAACGGTGATGTGGCTATCCGTAATGAAATTTGGGTGATCCCAACAGTCGGCTGTGTTAATGCGCTGGCGAGAAAAATGATCGAACGCTTTAATAAACAACACAATGGTGCTTCTGATATTGATGGTGTATATCTTTATAACCATACTTTAGGCTGTTCCCAGCTCGGTGATGACCATTTAACAACCCGTACTATTTTACAAGATATGGTTAAGCACCCTAACGCAGGTGGCGTACTTGTCATCGGTTTAGGCTGTGAAAACAATCAAGTCGCCGCTTTTAAAGAAACACTAGGTGACTATGATGATGAACGCGTCAAATTTATGGTCTGCCAACAATTAGATGATGAAATTGAAGCCGGTGTAGAGCACCTTAATGCACTTTATCAATTCGTCCAACAGGACAAACGCGAGGCGGGTAAGCTGAGCGAAGTGAAATTTGGCCTTGAATGTGGTGGCTCTGATGGGCTTTCAGGGATCACAGCTAACCCATTGCTAGGCTGTTTTTCTGATTTTTTAGTCAGCCATAACGGAACCACGGTGTTAACCGAAGTCCCTGAAATGTTTGGCGCTGAACAAATTCTAATGAACCACTGCCATGATGAACAGACGTTTGAAAAAACGGTCAATATGATCAATGACTTTAAACAGTATTTTATTGCTCATGAGCAGCCAATTTATGAAAACCCATCTCCAGGCAATAAAGCTGGAGGAATTTCGACACTTGAAGAAAAATCCCTCGGCTGCACACAAAAAGCGGGTACTAGCCAAGTCATGGATGTTTTAAAATACGGAGAGCGCCTGACAACCCCAGGGTTCAATTTGTTAAGCGCACCGGGTAATGACGCCATTGCCACCAGTGCCTTAGGCGCAGCTGGCTGCCATATGGTGTTATTTACAACGGGTCGCGGCACACCATACGGTGGTTTTGTTCCCACCATGAAAATTGCGACCAATAATGAGTTAGCTGCTAAAAAACCCCATTGGATTGATTTTAATGCAGGCGCCTTATTAACAGGAAAATCCATGGATCAATTATTAGATGACTTCATTCAGCTTGTTGTCAAAACCGTTAATGGTGAACCTACAAAAAATGAAATCAATGATTTCCGTGAATTAGCAATTTTTAAAATGGGCGTCACACTTTAAAAACAAACTATTCCCTATTGCTTAGCTAATTATTAAGCAATAGGGATACAACTAACTATTTATATTCATTGTGGCTATTTTATAAACAAAGAAATCCGTTATTGATCATAGGATCAATAATTACTCTCGTTTGCCAATTCTATTTAATTAATTTTTTAACCGCTTTATTTTTGCCCGTAATACGCATTTTTACCATGCTTACGTAAATAGTGTTTATCTAATAATACTTGTTGCATTGAACCTATTTGTGAACTTAATTGACGGGTAAATAAATTCATATAGGCAATTTCTTCTAACACTACGGCGTTATGCACTGCATTATCGGGGCTTGTTCCCCAAGCAAATGGCCCATGGCTATTCACTAATACAGCAGGAATGTCTTTCGCTGAAATCCCTTTTTCTTTAAAAGTTTCAATGATCACATGGCCTGTTTCTCTTTCATAATCGCCTTCAATTTCATTTGCTGTCATTTTACGGGTACAAGGGATTTCACCATAGAAATAATCGGCATGGGTTGTCCCCAAGGCGCTCAGTGGTTGCCCTGCTTGAGCCCAAATAGTGGCGTGGCGAGAGTGAGTATGGACAATACCGCCAATTTCAGGGAATGCTTGGTACAGCGCCAAGTGCGTGTCGGTATCTGAAGAAGGTCGATATTTCCCTTCTACCACTTTTCCGCTTTCCAACGAGACCACCACCATGTCTTCTGTTTTCATGGTTTCATAGTCAACGCCAGAAGGTTTTATCACCATTAACCCAGCTTCGCGGTCAATACCACTCACATTCCCCCAAGTAAAGGTCACTAGGTTATGTTTGGGTAAGGCAAGGTTTGCTTCAAAGACTTGTTGTTTCAATTGTTCTAACATAACAACTCCCTAGCTTTTTAAAATATGCTTTAATATCAACAACAAAAATTTATTATGGTGATGTTTTTTGTGTGTTGATAACCTGTATCTACCTATTAAGGTAAACAGATTTAGGCCATTTAAAAAGCACCTCACTTTACAAATTCGCAACAAAACAGACCAACTCAGGCGTACTCGGGCACGTACGGTCATAAAAACACATAAATAGAATGTGGTTAACTGACCGAATTAGCCCAATGATTTTTGTTTAATACCATAAAAGTAAAAAGATCCCGCAAATATAGTGATGCAAGTCTAATTATCGTGTAACTGATTGGAATTAAATTCACAAAATACCGATCACAATCACTTTAATCGGCTTTGTTTTTTTCAAGAAGAGATAACTTGAATCCAATCACGACAAAAAAAAAGCAATACGGGCAGAATAAATATCGTGGAAAGAATAGGAGTTAAATATGTTACAAGCCGAACGCCATAAATTAATTTGTTCTCATGTTTCGCAGAATGGCTCGGCGCTAGTGCGTGATTTAGCTCAATTATGTCTCGTTTCTCAAGAAACTATCCGTCGTGATTTAACGGCTCTTGAACGTGAAAATAGGATCATCCGTAGCTTTGGGGGCGCGGTTGCCATCGACCAAGAAGAAATGCCGATGGTGAATGTGATGCCTTCTTCGGTCAAGCTCAGTCAAATGGTTGATGGTGCAGAGTCTTTTCGCAAAAGAACCGAAGAGCACCCTGATGCCAAGATGAAGATTTCGAAGGCTGCACTAAAATTAATTCAGCCTGGTGACTGTATTATGTTAGATAACAGCAGTACTTGCTGGTTTCTCGCACGGCAAATACCTGATATCGACATTACGGTAGTGACAAACTCGGTTAAAATTATTCAAGCGCTGGCCTGCCGTGACCGAGTACGTGTCATTGGTATAGGTGGGGAATATTCAGAACGTCATGATGATTTTCATGGCCCAATTGCAGAAAGCATTATTCGTAGCTTTCAGATAAAAACCTTATTTCTTTCATGCCAAGGGTTTAATATCGAAAATGGTATTCGTGATGGCAGTGAAATAAACTCAAAATTAAAAAATATTATGTTACAGGTTTCTGAAAATAAAGTTTTGCTCGCGGATAATAGTAAATTAGGAAAGTATGCATTTAGTCAGGTTTGTACATTTGATGATATTGACGTATTAATCACAAATAAACTCAATGATAATAATTTTCAAAAACAATTCTCTAATCTTAAAATTATCGAGTGCGACAAATAATTTATAAAAATAAAAATTATATAGCTGTAATGTAAGTAAAAATAATAAGTTCCATTTTATTTTCTGTATTAAATAAGTGCAGGGATATTATTTACCCATAATTCCTTGGCACTTAATTATAGGCATACCTAAATATGAGAAATTCATTATTTCTAAATAATGGAATTTCTTGATTTAGTATCCATCTACACTAAGGAATACAACTATGAACATGAAGAAGCTAGTTTTACCTTGTTTAATGAGCGTTGCACTATTTTCAAATGTCGCGATGGCTGAATCACAAAAAGCACAAAAGCCCTTTACTATGGGTGTCGTCGTTAAAGTCGGTGGTATTCCTTGGTTTAATGTCATGGAACAAGGTATTACTGAAGAAGGTAAAAAACTCGGGGTAAATGCCTTCCAAGTTGGCCCAACAACGGCTGATCCAGCAGAACAAGTTCGTGCTATCGAAGATTTAATCGCGAAGAAAGTGGATGTCATTGGCGTTGTTCCTAACGACGCTAAAGTGCTTGAGCCTGTATTAAAACGCGCCCAAGACGCTGGAATTAAAGTTATTACCCACGAATCACCAAATCAAAAAAATGCCGATTGGGACTTTGAATTACTTGATACCCAAAGCATGGGGGCTAACCATATGAAAGACATGGCGGCCTGTATGGGTGAAGAAGGCAAATACGCCATGTTTGTGGGAAGCCTGACAGTACCATTAGTGAACGAATGGGCCGACGCGGCAATTGCTTACCAAAAAGCGAACTACCCAAAAATGCAAATGGTCGATGACCGCTTTGGTGTTGCCGAATCCGTTGATGACTCAATGCGTACAGCTAATGACTTGTTATCTAAGCACAAAGACTTAAAAGGCATCATGTCATTTGGTTCACAAGGCCCTATCGGTGCAGGCCGAGCCATTGATAAACGCCGTAAAAATGACGAAACCTGTGTATTCGGGACATTCACACCTGGCCAAGGCATCAAATTACTGGAAAAAGGTGCAATTGATGGCGGCTATATCTCTAATCCAAAAGTCGCAGGACAAGTATTTGTACAGGTTGCAACTGCCATGATGAATGGCGAAGAAATCAAAGATGGCGTGTCTATTGGTGATATGGGTGAAATCAAAGTCAGTGGCAACACGATTTTGAGTGACAACCCTGTTAATTTGAATATTGAAAATACGAAAAAATTGGTCGAAGTCGGTCTGTAATTTTACCTTGTCAAAATAATGTTCAAAACAAAAATACAATATTTATCAATATATTAAATTTTATGTTCTTTGAGTTCGAGTCGCCTGCACTAACGCAGCGGCTCGAACGCATCACGAACAAGCCAACACCAATTTATTTGCAGTAGGAATTGTACTTATGACAAGCACCTCAAAAGCTGACAAATCCGATCCACTCATTACCTTGCGCGACCTTTCCAAAAGCTTCGGTGGTCACCGTGCATTACGCAATATCGATTTGACGCTCAACAAAGGTGAAGTGCACTGTTTAGCGGGCACCAATGGGTGTGGGAAAAGCACATTAATTAAAACCATCAGTGGTGTCTATGCCCCTGATGACGGTAGTAAAATTGAAATTGATGGGAAAAGTTATCACCGGTTGACGCCAGATAAAGCGCGTGAGCTAGGCGTGCAAGTTATCTACCAAGATTTGTCACTATTTCCAAACTTAACCGTTGCCGAAAATATCGCCTTTGAGCTGAACCTCAAAGGCTATTTTGGCTGGTTTCGCAAAAAACAACTGCGCGAAAAAGCCTTAGAAATCCTCAATGAACTGGCTTTCACCATTAACCCCGACACCCCTGTGCAATTTTTACCCATTGCTCAACGCCAACAGGTTGCTATCTGCCGAGCCCTAGTTGCCGATGCACGTCTGGTGATTATGGATGAACCAACGGCTTCATTGACCCGTACCGAAGTCAACCAACTACTCTCAACGGTTAATTACCTAAAAGATAAGGGTATTACTGTTGTTTTCGTAAGTCACCGACTAGAAGAAGTGAAAGAGATTTCTGACCGCATCACCGTGATCCGCGATGGTCAAAAAATTGGCACATGGCCTGCTGAAGGCTTAACTACCCGCAAAATTACAGAGTTAATGACTGGCTTAGATATTGTCCATGAACGTAAGCCCCCCAATAACGCGGAAGACCGACGCACGGTACTAGAGCTAAAAAACCTCAGTCGAGCTGGGCAATATCGCGATATCAACTTAAGTTTAAAACGCGGGGAAGTATTAGGCTTATGTGGTTTGCTAGGCTCAGGCCGCACCGAATTAGCGCTATCATTGTTTGGCATTACCCATCCCGATAGCGGCGAATTACTCATCGAAGGCAAACCGGTTAAGTTAAAAAACAACACCGACGCCATTAAGCGTGGCATTGGTTATGTCTCTGAAGACCGCCTGACTTTAGGTGCCATTTTACAGCAATCAATCGCAGACAATATGGTGATTTCGATTCTGGATCGCCTCAAAACGCCTTTGCATTTAATCGATGAAAAACAGTGCCAAGAAATCGTACAAGAGTGGATAGCCGACTTAGATATTAAAGTCACCGATCCCAATAATGCCCTCTCAACACTTTCAGGCGGTAACCAACAAAAAGTGGTACTTGCTAAATGGATTTTAACACGTCCTAAAGTACTGATTTTAGACTCACCGACCGTTGGTGTTGATATCGGCGCAAAAGACAGTATTTACAAACTGATTCACCGTTTGTCAGGTGTCGGTATCTCTATTCTATTAATTACCGATGAAGCCTCCGAAGCTTATTACAATTGCGACCGAATTTTACATATGAAACAAGGCTCTATCGTCAAAGAAATTGAGACAGATTCCATCAATGAACAACAATTGGAGGAAATCATCAATGGCTAATTGGCAAAAATTACGACCACAATCTGTCGAAGGCTGGCTGATTTGGGTCATTCTTATCATGGTGGTGTTCTTCACATTGATGAGCCCGCAATTTCTCACTATTCAAAATTTACTCGACCTCAGTGAAAGCTACGCCGTTACCGGTATTTTCGCCTTAGGCTTATTTGTGGTTCTCGTCACTGGGGGGATTGATATTTCGTTTGCCGCCGTGGCTTCCGTAGTGCAATACGTGATTGCCACTTGGTTATTGCAAGGTTTTATTGCAAGCCCTGCCGTCAGTATCACATTGGCGATTATCATTGGTATCGCTTTTGGCTTAATCAATGCCATTTTGATTTATTCGCTGAATGTTGTGTCAATTATCATCACCATCAGTATGCAATCACTGCTGTTCGGCATGCTGATGTGGCTAACCAACGGGCACAGTATTTATGACTTGCCTGATTGGTGGGTAGATCCTGTCACTATCCTGCCTTTTGAAGTGGATGGTGAATATTACCAAGTTGGCTTGCCGTTAATTGTGATGCTTGGCATTGCCTTCTTAACGTGGATTTTAATGAATAAAACCCACATCGGCCGTCAGTTATATGCCGTTGGTGGCAGCCAAGAATCTGCGTCTCGTATTGGTATCCGTGTTTCCGTGATTTACCTATTTGCTTATGGTTACCTTGGTGCGATGGCAGCGATTGGCGGCATGTTGCAAACCTACCGAATGAGTGAAGTGGTACCGAGTGCCCTTGTGGGTGGAGAGCTGGATGTGCTTGCCGCTGCTGTATTGGGTGGCGCCAGTTTATCCGGAGGGCGAGGTTCAGTGATAGGGACACTCATGGGGGTTTTCCTGATTGGTATCTTGAAAAACGGCCTTAACCTGATTGGTGTTTCAAACTACTTCGTCAATATCGTCATCGGGCTGGTTATTCTCATTGCGATTTGTATTACCCACTACAAAAAACGTAAAGAGACGGATGTCGGTTTTGTTTAACAGGAATATCACCATGAAAAAAAATACTTTTTTTAACATTGATGGCTCTGTTATCGGACTGCTTTCAATCTTTGTTTTGGCTATCGCTGCGTTTAGTATTGCCATGCCAGGGCACTTTTTTACTCAAAATACCTTTTTGAGTATCACTTTTCAGTTACCTGAATTGGGCTTACTCACCTTTGCCATGTTTGTTCCTATGTTAAGTGGTGGGTTGAACCTTGCCATTATTAGCACTGCTAACTTAACGGGGCTCTTTATGGCTTGGGTATTTATCAATTACCTCCCAGTGGATGCCAGTACTGGCACACAGCTAATGTGGTTGGTCTTCGCATTAATCGGCGCAACCGTGATTGCAGTCATTATCGGTAGCTTAACAGGGCTGATGATTTCCCATATCGGAGCCCACCCGATCCTAGTAACCCTCGGTACAATGACGATTATCAGCGGCATTGGTGTTTACCTCACCAAAGGTGCGGCATTAAGTGGGATGCCCCCCATTGTTCGTGCCATTGGTTCCGATACTGTGCTTGGGGTGCCAATTGCGATGATTATCTTCATTGTTACCGCAATTCTCTTAGCGCTGTTTCTAGGCTGTACGCGCTTAGGTAAAAATATCTATATGAGTGGCAGTAATATCAATGCAACGTGGTTCAGCGGTATTCGTACCGACCGAGTCATGATTGCGATATACACCATTTCTAGCCTGTTATGTGTATTAGCTGGGCTCATCATGATGGCTCGCTTTAACTCTGCACGTATGGGCTACGGGGATTCCTATTTACTGCTCACCATTCTTGCCATCGTATTAGGTGGAACTAACCCATTTGGGGGAGTTGGTAAGGTTAGCCGAGTGTTCTGTGCCTTATTGGTTTTACAGGTCATTGCGACAGGTTTAAGCCTGCTTGGTGTAAGCCTGCACTTTAACCTCGCAGTTTGGGGGATCACGCTCATCTTGGCATTAGCATTCAAATTCTTCAAAGAAAAATGGAGTGCTAAACGTGCGATGAACCGCAACCAACGCCTTAATAAAGCATCGACACAAAGTTAATTTTTCAAGGGGAAAACCATGCGCAAGCATCCAATTGGTATTTATGAAAAAGCATTACCAAAAAACAGCAGTTGGTTAGAAAAATTAGTCATCGCAAAATCTGCGGGTTATGATTTTGTGGAAATGTCAGTGGATGAAACTGACGAACGCCTAGCTCGGTTAGACTGGAGCCCCGCTGAACGTCTGGAAGTGGTTAGAGCCATTCAAGAAACAGGTATTCGCATTCCAAGTATGTGTTTATCGGGCCATCGCCGTTTTCCTTTTGGTAGCCATGATGAGGCCACTCGCATGATGGCCTATTCCTTAATGGAAAAAGCCATTAAGCTCGCTCAAGACTTAGGCATTCGCACTATTCAGCTCGCGGGTTATGACGTTTACTATGAAGAGCAAGATGCCGAAACGATTGCCAATTTCGAAAAAGGCATGCAGTGGGTCAGTGAAATTGCGGCTGCTTCTCAAGTCATGTGTGCGGTGGAAATCATGGATACGCCATTTATGAATTCCATTAGCAAATGGCAAACGCTTTCCGATAAAATTCGCTCGCCTTGGTTCAAGGTGTATCCTGATGTCGGTAACTTAACGGCATGGGGTAATGATGTCGAAAAAGAATTCACCCAAGGAATTGAACACGTTGCAGCCATTCACTTAAAAGATACATATGCGGTGACTGAAACCTGCAAAGGCCAATTTCGTGATGTGCCTTTCGGCGAAGGCTGCGTAGATTTTGTTAATTTATTCAAATTATTAAAACGTTTAAATTACCGCGGTTCCTTTCTGATTGAAATGTGGACAGAAAAAGCCGATGAACCACTGATTGAAATTATCAAAGCCCGTCATTGGATGGAAGACAAAATGCAACAAGCTGGCTGGTATAACGCCTAAAGGAGCCGATAATGAATGCATTTTTTATGGGTGTTGACCTGGGTGGTACCGTCATTAAAGCGGGGATCTACACCGCTGAAGGCCAAGAAATTACGGTTGCTGAGCACTCTTTTCCCACTGAAAGCCCACAGGCGGGTTTTAGTGAACGCAATATGGAAATGTTATGGGAAGCGGCTTGCAGCGTGATCCGCAAAGCCATTCAAAATAGCCAGCTCAGTGCCGCCCAAATTTCCGGTGTCAGTTTTTCATCCCACGGTAAAGGGCTTTATTTGCTCAACAGCCAAGGAAAACCAGTTAGAAATGGGATCGTATCATCTGATTCACGTGCTCAATCCATTGTTGATAAATGGCACCAAGACGGTACTGCGGATAAAGCTTATCCATTGAGTTTGCAGCAATTATGGGCTTCTCATCCCGTTGCACTACTGCATTGGCTAAAACAACACGAGCCTGATAACTATCGCGATACTCAGCATGTTTTGATGGTTCATGACTATATTCGCTATCGCTTAACCGACCAAATTGCCTGCGAAGAAACCAATATTTCGGGTAGCCAATTATTTAACCAAATCCAGTCGAGTTATGACCCTAAATTATGCCAACTGTTTGGTATTGATGAAGCAAATGACAAACTCGCACCTGTAATTAACTCAGCCCAATTAGCGGGTACCGTAACCCACAAAGCTGCCGCAGAATCTGGACTGGTAGAAGGAACCCCTGTATTTGGTGGTTTCTTTGATGTCGTGGGAGCCGCGTTGGCGTCAGGGGTGAGCCAAAAAGATAAACTCAGTGCAGTAGCAGGCACTTGGACCATTTCAACGCGTGTCTTTGATGAGATTGTACCTTCAGATTACCCATACGTATGGAGTAAATACTGCATTCCAGGAACCTATTTTGTCCACGAAGGCAGCCCGACTTCCGCCAGTAACCTCGCGTGGTTCACTCGTCACTTCTTCAATCAACGTTTGCAAGATTATGATGTACTGAATCACTGTGTGGCTGAAGGGGCAACGCGGCCAAACGATATTCTATTTTTCCCTTGGCTGTACGGTTCTAATTACCACAGTAATTTGCACGGTGGTCTACTCGGTTTAAGCTCACACCATACGGATGCTGATATTGTTTATGCTATCTATCAAGGGATTGTATTTTCACATTTGTTGCATCAAGACCGTATTGTTGGCCTTGATAATACAACCGAATCTATTCGTTTCACGGGTGGCCCAACACAGTCACCGTTGTGGATGCAAATGTTCTGTGATGCCAGTAACTTGCCGTTAGATGTCGTCAACGTGCAGCAATCAGGCTGCCAAGCCGCTGCACTTTGTGCTGCCGTTGGGACAGGTTATTATTCAGGTTTTGATGTCGCCATTGCGGCAAGTACCCCCAAAATCACTACTTACCAACCCAATGCGATTGGCCATCAACAGCTGCGTGACAAATTCGCTCGTTTTAAAACAGTTGCCGATGCATTAAGCCAATAACCTATTGAATAATAAGGCAGAACTTATAACCCAGTTCTGCCTTTGTTTTTCTAGACTAATAATTTATCGTTATTGATTGCAGTAAGAAATGAATTAGCGCCCTTTCTTTTAGCCCGTTAAAGCCAAAAACGCCCCCCTAAGCAAAACTATCAAAAATGATACTTTGACAAAATCACATACGCTATGAAAACCCTATCTGAACTTTTTATTGCACCCATTACATCAAAAGTTGTGATGGTGATCGGTAATTAAACATTTATCGCCGTTTGGTTAGTGATATAGCTCTGATTTTGATCTTTCGTCACTAGAAAGTGAAATGGAACCGGTTCCATAATGCATTATTCGCAATGACAAATGGGCTAAATCCCCTTTAATCAGACAGAGGAAAGTCATGAGCAAAGACATTATCGTTGTTACTGCCGCCTACGGTGCACAAACCGTAAAACAACTAGGGGGTCAACAAGCACTATTCGATATTATTCAAAACAGCCATGCGGATGGTGCTGAAATCCGCCAAGAACTGTTGTTACCCAGCGATAATTTTTCGGATATAGCCAAAGGACTGCAATCAAGACAGCTCACCGCGGTTTATTCCGTGCCAGACACGCTATTTCAGCAACAAGCTCCTATCGAAATTCATCAATTACGCCTCTATTTGGAACAAGCTCAGTCATTCAATGCGCAGATATTGAAGCTGTCATTGGGGGACTTACCTGAACAATATGATTTATCAGAAGTCATTAACCTTCTCAATCAATACACCACACAGTTAGTGATCGAGAATGACCAAACCGAGGTAGGCGGTCACATTGCACCTCTTGAACGTTTTTTTGCTGATGTTAAAGCCCAAAATCTGCCAATAAAAATGGCATTTGATATGGCGAATTGGCATTGGCAGCAAGAAGACCCGCTAAAAGCCGCCCATATTTTCGCTCCCCAAGTCGCTTATATTCACGTTAAAGCCTGCCAATTGCGTGGCAATAAACGCATTGCAGTCGCACTGGATGACAGTGATGGCACATGGAAAGAAGTGCTAAACGCGCTACCGAATAACGTCCCTCGTGGTATCGAGTTTCCACTCGAAGGCCATGATTTACGTGCAGTTACTGAATACTACGTTTCTCTGTTAAAGGAGATTTAACATCATGAAAAATCAATTAGATGTCATCACTCTTGGTGAAGCCATGATGATGTTTGTGGCAACACAAACAGGGGAATTACATGACGTCGAAAGTTTCGTCCGTCGCGCAGCCGGAGCTGAGCTGAATGTTGCTATCGGTCTGTCTCGCTTAGGGTTAAAAAGTGGCTGGATAAGCCGACTTGGCGATGACTCCTTCGGGCGTTTCATTAAAGCCACTTTGGATAAAGAACAACTGGATAGTCAATGCGTTACAGTGGACTCTCGTTACCCAACGGGCTTCCAACTTAAATCTAAAGCTGAAAATGGAACCGATCCCAACGTAGAGTATTTCCGTAAAGGATCAGCAGCCAGCCATTTAGATCTCACTGACTTTAATGAAGCGTATTTTCTGTCTGCCCGTCATTTACATTTAAGTGGCGTGGCAGCCGCACTTTCGCCCACCAGCTATCAACTTTCACTGTATGCAGCAAAATGGATGCGAAATGCAGGGAAAACACTGTCATTTGATCCTAATTTGCGTCCATCCCTATGGAAAAGTGAACAGGAAATGGTCGAACAGCTCAACCAACTCGCGTTCCAAGCTAATTGGGTCTTACCCGGTTTAAAAGAAGGCAAAATACTGACGGGCTTCGACCAACCCGAGTCTATTGCTGATTTTTATCTCGCTCAAGGTGTCGAAGTGGTTGTGATTAAAACCGGGGAACACGGAGCATATTATAAAACAGCCGGTAACCAACAGGGTATGGTTCCCGCTGTCCATGTGAAACACGTCATTGATACCGTCGGAGCTGGTGATGGCTTTGCTGTTGGCGTCATTAGCGCATTACTTGAAGGCTTAACATTACCGCAAGCTGTTGCAAGAGGTAATTTTGTTGGAGCAAGAGCCATTCAAGTTATTGGCGACAGTGAAGGTTTACCAACTCAGGCACAACTGCAGCATGAAATGGCATTACTGTCCGCGACCACCACTAAAGCTGTATGTTAAAAGGAAATCGATTATGACAATGAATACTCCTGCAGCGTCACGTTGGTGGCGCATCATGCCAATCGTGTTTATCACCTATAGCCTTGCCTACTTAGACAGAGCAAACTACAGTTTTGCCGCGGCTGCAGGGATCAACGCTGACTTAGGCATTACCAAAGGGATGTCATCCCTGCTCGGCTCATTATTTTTCCTTGGTTATTTCTTTTTCCAAATACCGGGGGCTATTTATGCAGAAAAGCGCAGTGTCCGTAAACTCATTTTTGCTTGTATCTTCCTATGGGGCTTATTCGCTAGTTTAACTGGCATGGTGAGCAATATCCCTATGTTAGTGATTATTCGTTTTAGCCTAGGGGTCGTCGAAGCCGCGGTCATGCCTGCGATGCTTATCTATATCAGTAACTGGTTTACGCAATCAGAGCGCTCTCGCGCCAATACTTTTCTAATTCTAGGTAACCCCGTTACGGTACTGTGGATGTCCGTGCTATCCGGTTATCTCATTCAAGCCTTCGGGTGGCGTGAAATGTTTATCATTGAAGGGGTTCCTGCGATTTTATGGGCCTTTTTCTGGTGGAGAACAGCACGAGACAAACCTAGCCAAGTCAATTGGTTAAGCCAATCAGAAAAAGAGACATTGGATAAGATCCTGAGTGACGAACAAAAAAATATCAAGCCCGTTCGTAATTACCGTGAAGCCTTTAAGTCTCGCAATGTGATTTTACTCTGCGCTCAATATTTCTGCTGGAGCATTGGGGTGTATGGCTTTGTGCTGTGGCTGCCATCTATTATTCGTGGTGCCTCCAACCTTGGGATGGTAGAAACAGGCTGGCTTTCCGCAGTCCCTTACCTTGCTGCGACTCTGGCCATGATCTTAGTTTCATGGGCATCTGACCGAATGCATAACCGCAAATTATTTGTCTGGCCAATGCTTTTACTCGGCGCGATATGTTTCCTCGGTTCCTACTTACTCGGTAGCAGCAATTTTTGGTTCTCTTATACCTTATTAGTGATTGCGGGTGCAGCTATGTACGCCCCGTATGGGCCCTTCTTCGCTATTATTCCTGAAATGTTGCCAAAGAACGTTGCCGGTGGTGCAATGGCATTAATCAATAGTATGGGCGCATTAGGTTCATTCTTCGGTTCATGGTTTGTAGGGTATTTAAATGGAGCAACAGGTAGCCCAAGTGCCTCATATATGTTTATGGGACTCGCATTGTTAGCTTCGGTTTTCTTTACCCTGATTGTTAAACCAAACCAAGAGCAAAAACGTGATGCCATCATCACAGAACATGCTTAAAAGGGATATCATGAAAAAGAATATTATTTTATATAAATCCATTCCCGCGGATCAACTTACGCGGCTACAGCAACACTTTAATGTCACTGAATTTGATAGCATTACCCCTGAAAATCTCGCCAGCTTTAAACAAGCCTTGACGAGAGCTGATGGCATTATTGGGGCTAGTTACCCTATCACTGCAGATGACATTGCCAATGCACCAAATTTGAAAGTCGCGTCAACCATTTCCGTTGGTGTCGACCAATTTGATATTGACGCAATGAATGCCAGAAAGATTGCATTGATGCATACCCCCAATGTATTAACCGAAACCACCGCGGATACCATTTTTACGTTGGTGCTGTGCAGTGCACGCCGCATTATCGAAATGGCTGAAATGGTCAAAAATGGCCAGTGGACTCAAAGTATTGGTGAAAATGCATACGGCAGCAATGTGCACGGTAAAACGATTGGTATACTTGGAATGGGGCGTATTGGCTATGCTGTCGCTAAACGTGCTCACTTAGGCTTCGGAATGCCAGTTCTCTATTACAATAACCATACCCATCCCGATGCAGAAACCCAGCTTAGTGCACGTCGTTGTGACCTCGATACATTGCTCACGGAATCGGATTTTGTCTGTGTCGTGCTGCCATTATCCGCTTCAACCGAAAAATTAATCGGCAAAAATGAGTTGGAAAAAATGAAACCCAGTGCATTTTTGATCAACGGTTCAAGGGGGCGAATTATTGATGAGGCCGCGTTAGTCGACGCATTAGAAAATGGCACAATTCGCGGAGCGGGTTTAGATGTGTTTGAGGTGGAGCCGCTTCCAAGCAACTCTAAGCTACTCACGTTACCAAATGTGGTGGCCTTGCCTCATATTGGCTCAGCCACCCATGAAACCCGTTATGCCATGGTCGAGTGTGCTGTTGACAACCTAATAGCGGCTTTAAAGGGTGACCTGAGCCAAAATTGTGTTAACCCTGAAATAGCCAAATAGATAAGTACCTAGAACGCCCTAATTTATTAGGGCTCTTTAAACATTAATGCTCATGGGCGTGTCCCTCACGAGCAACATGGCTTCGTTCACACTCCGTCAGAAACTGGATAGAATTCAGTTTACTGGTTGATGGTGCTAAATAATATAACCCCACTGTTTTTTGAGTTGGTGAGTAAATCTCTAACATGCCATTGACATCAGAATAAAAATCACCTTTATTGATCACGACATTAAAATCTTTGATTTTTTCAACACGTCGTTGCTCTGTGCTTTTCACTAGCGGATAACTCATATACTCATAGCCAACAAAATCAACAACATTAATTTGATCATTATTGAAAAAGATTTGAACTTTACTGGCACCGGTAGGGAAAAAAAACTTACCATTACGCTCTATTGTGATGTGATTATAGCTTTGGTCAACTTGGCAGGTATATTCTTTGATCTGACTTCTGGTGCTACATCCCGCTAAAACAAGGCTAGCTAGCAATAATATCCCTATTTTTTTCATATGTTCCCTATACTCTCAAAATGGTTATAATTTAGTCTACACACCAGTATACATGTAATAACCCTTAAGCTAAATTGGTAAATGGTAACCAAATTTTAAGAGCCGCTAAAGACTACAATGTCGTTGATTTGCGGATCAGTAATTCCCCATTAAATAAATATTGCATTGGGGGTTTATCTGGGTTTTCCAGTTTTTCTAACAAGCACTCCACCGCCTTATGCCCCATTTCCGCTGTCGGTTGAGACACCGAGGTTACCCCTTGCCCTGCTAATGCCGCCCATTCGAGGTTATCAAAACTGAGAAAACCAATATCCGTTCCCCACCGCAGCCCTTGTTTATTCATGACATACGCCAACTGCAAGGTCAGTACGCCATTGGCCGCGACAATCACTTTGCGCATACCCCGATGAGCCGTACAAAAATCAGCAACAATGGCTTCTAATTTCGCAGGATCAGGCAAGGCCACTTCATGAAATTCGCTTTGAATATGTTGATGGCTCTGTGATAACGCTTGGAATGTCTGTAAGCGCTCTTGCCGTGCGCTGTTATACACAATGGGTTCAGTAACAAAACAAATCGCTTCGAACCCTTGTTCCAATAGGTGATGAAACGCCATTTGTGCAGAAGCGGGGTTATCTAGACCAACCATATCGCTGGGGAAATTGTCGATTTTTCTATCTAATAAGACAAAAGGCAGCGTGGTTTCTTTCAGCACATCAATGAATTGTTCGTTAACACCTGCTGAATTGATAATAAGCCCATCAACGCGGTAACCTTTTAATAGCTGAATAAATTGGCATTCACGCTCAATGCTATTATCAGCATTGCATACGACGGTCATAAAACCTTGCTTAATGGACTCCGCTTCCACCCCTTTTAAGACTTCAACAGAAAATGGGTTACCGATATCGGCAATAATCAAGCCAATCAGGCCTGTCCGCCCATGTTTCAAGCTCCGTGCCATTTGGTTTGGGCGATAGTTTAATTCACGAATGGCGCTTTCAATACGTTGGCGCAAATTATCTGAAAGTAAATGGAATTCACCATTCAAATATCGCGAGATACTGGTTTTCCCAGCTTGGGCTTTGGCAGCAACATCTTTGATCGTGGCAACTTTTTGCGTTTTCGGGGCCATAGCGTCAGTTTTATCCATTCTATAAAAACATCACCAGCCTGTTATCTTACTCGAATAAGCGTCATTTTACTTGTGATATTGCGTTAACTTGCTGTTTTAACCATTGAATAAAAATATCTGCCTTCGGGTTACGTTTATCATTAAGCATCGCAAAATAGTGGCGTTGTTCGCACTTCAGCGAAATATCACCAAATGGCATTACCAGTTCTTGGCGCTTTAAACGTTTTTCAACCAATTGTTTACGCCCCATGGCTACACCAGCATGGTTCATGGCGGCAACAATCGCTAAATCAGAACGATCAAAACATAAGTTTCGGCGATGAGGAAACAACGTTAATTGGTAATACTCACTCCATGCCTTCCATTCATCATAGTCAGAGTTACTGCTCCATGCTTGCCTATCATGCAATAAAGTACAATTTTTCAATTGGTGCATATTATTAAGTAAATCATGCTGTTCTGCATATTGTGGGCTACAAACCGGGACAATTGATTCTGACATTAAATCTTCACAATATAAGTTTGGCCGAGTGATATCATCATAATAAATGGCAACATCAATACCATAACCACGAAAATTAACGTCATCGTTCCCTGTTAATAAATTCAATTGAATCGAGGGGTATTGATGAGCAAAATCCGCAATTTTGGGAATTAACCAGCACTGGGCGATGGATGGTCGCGAATATACCGTAAGTTCGCCCGAGATTTCTTGGTTCTTGATATCAATGATTTCTTGGTTAATATCATCCAAATTTTTGCGTAAAGCCCAGTAAATCCGCTCACCATCAACCGTCAATTCAATGCGCCGATGAAAACGTTCAAATAATTTAAACCCCAATTCCCCTTCTAACGTGTTAATTCGGTGGCTAACCGCACTAGGCGTTAACGCCAGTTCCTGAGCCGCCAATGCAAAAGAGCAGTGCCGTGCCGCAGCTTCAAAGGTATGTAGACGCGATAGCTGATAACTTGATAACCGTTTATTCCACTGAATAAATCCAGATTGCTCAAATTGATTGAAATGTGCTGACACAACGCCTCCGATAAAAACAATGACCCCCAATAATCTCTACAATACCCATTTTAAGATGAATTAGAGTGACTCAAATACACTAATATCCATTTTATATGACTAATATCACACCTTTGGGTTAATTTAGCTCACCTAAACCATATGTTTCATCGTTTGTCACCTTTGAATATTTATTATCCAATAGAAGAACAACAACAAGATGATCAGGGGTAGGATATGGACTCTACAATGTGGATGATTGGTACTTTAGTTATCAGTATTTTACTAATCATCGTTTCAATAATTAAATTTAAGTTTCATCCCTTTTTAGCACTTTTACTCGCCAGCTTCTTTGTCGGTATCTCCATGCAAATGAACCCATTAGAGATGGTCAGCGCCATCGAAAATGGCATTGGCGGTACGCTTGGTTTTTTAGCCGCCATTATTGGATTGGGTACCATACTCGGCAAAATGATGGAAATTTCAGGTGCCGCTGAACGCATCGGGGTCACTTTACAAAAAAGCCGCTGGTTGACGCCTGACGTTACCATGGTGCTAATTGGGTTAATCTGCGGTATTACGCTGTTTGTTGAGGTTGGTGTGGTGTTACTGATCCCACTCGCATTTTCCATTGCCAAAAGAACCAATACCTCGTTATTAAAACTCGCTATCCCATTATGTACCGCTCTGATGGCCGTCCATTGCATCGTACCGCCACACCCTGCTGCCCTATTTGTCACAAATGAATTGGGGGCTGACATTGGTACGGTGATTGTCGCAGGGTTAGCGGTAGGCTTAGTCGCCTCGTTAGTTGGTGGGCCACTGTTCCTCAAATTCTTAGGTGACCGCTTACCATTTAAAACTGTGCCAGAGGCCTTCTCTGACCTTGAAGTACGTGAAGAAAAAGACTTACCTTCTTTAGGTGCCACACTGTTCACGGTGTTACTGCCAATTGCTCTCATGTTAATCAAGACAGCCGCTGACTTGAACATGAGCAAAGATAACCAGTTATTTACCTTATTACAGTTTATTGGTAACCCAATAACCGCTATGTTTATTGCTGCTTTTGTCGCTTATTACATGTTAGGTATTCGACGTAATATGGGTATGAGCGTATTACTCAGCAAAACCGAAGAGAGTTTTAGCTCAATTGCTAATATCTTATTGATTATCGGGGCAGGTGGGGCATTTAACGGCATCTTAAAAGGCAGTGGACTGAGCGATTCCTTAGCGATGGTGTTATCGGGCATTGATATGCACCCCATCTTGCTGGCCTGGCTAGTCGCCATTATTCTTCATGCCGCTGTCGGTTCTGCCACCGTTGCGATGATGGGCGCAACCGCGATTGTGGCTCCATTAATGCCAATGTACCCACACATTAGCCCAGAAATCATGACATTAGCCATTGGCTCCGGCGCAATTGGCTGCACTATCGTCACTGATTCGTTGTTCTGGTTAGTTAAACAGTACTGTAATGCCACTTTAGCCGAAACTTTCCGTTTTTATAGTGTCGCCACGTTGATTGCGTCTTTCGTCGCGCTGGCAGGGACTTTTGCACTTTCATTTGTGATTTAAAAGAGAGTAATTATGACTCAGATAAATGTTGATAAGTTAATTGCTGACTACCCTTTAGTTCAGGACTTAATCGATTTAAAGCAAATTGCGTGGTTCAACCCAAATGTCACGACAACACAAGCGGGTTTGCCTTATGTCGGGCTAACCATTGAAGATGTGCAAGACGCAGAGGCGCGATTACACCGCTTTGCGCCTTATTTGATGAAAGCCTTTCCTGAAACCCAAGCCACACAAGGGATCATAGAATCCGAAGTGGTCACGATCCCACAGATGCAAGCCGCTCTTGCAGCTCGCTACCAAACGCCAATTACCGGGAAAATATTACTTAAAAAAGATAGCCACCTGCCCATTTCAGGGTCAATCAAAGCTCGGGGCGGCATCTATGAAGTCCTCACCCATGCGGAAAAACTCGCTTTAGCTGCCGGTATTTTATCGACAGACGATAATTACGAAATTTTATTTTCCGAACAGTTTCGCCAATTCTTTAGCCAATATCGTATTGCCGTGGGTTCAACCGGCAACCTGGGCATGTCTATCGGCATTATGAGCGCTAAACTCGGTTTTAGCGTCAGTGTGCATATGTCCGCAGATGCCAGACAGTGGAAAAAAGACAAATTGCGTTCACATGGTGTAAATGTGGTGGAATATGAGCAAGATTACAGCATTGCCGTCGAGCAAGGCCGTAAAGAAGCCGAAAAAGACCCAAACTGCTTTTTTATTGATGATGAAAACTCTACCACCTTATTTTTAGGTTACGCCGTGGCAGGCTTGCGTTTGAAAAAGCAATTTGCAGACCAAGGTGTTACTGTGGATAACGACCACCCGCTATTTGTCTATTTACCCTGCGGTGTCGGTGGTGGCCCCGGTGGTGTCGCTTTCGGGTTAAAACTCGCCTTTGGGGATGCCGTCCACTGCTTATTCGCTGAACCAACCCACTCACCTTGTATGCTATTAGGCGTACATACTGGCCTGCATGATGGAGTCTCTGTTCAAGAAATTGGTATCGATAATATCACCGCCGCAGACGGCCTTGCGGTTGGCCGTGCATCAGGCTTTGTAGGACGCGCAATGGAGCGGTTAATTGATGGTTATTACACTATCGAAGATAGCGAAATGTATAACCTGTTAGGCCTACTGAACCAGACCGAGTCTATTAAATTAGAACCGTCGGCCTTGGCGGGTATGACTGGCTGCGTGCATGTCACGCAAAACACCGATTATTTGCAATCAAAATCACTCACACCAACCAAACTAGCTAACGCAACACATCTGGTATGGGCAACGGGTGGTGGTATGGTTCCTGCAGATGAAATGCAAAAATATTTATCACAAGCCAATCTAAACTAATAATTAACATGTTCAAAGCCCTCTTACATTCAATGATATGAGGGCTTTGATAAAAACTCGGGATCCCAAGCTTGGTCAGTTCGAGTGAATACCCAATGCGAATTGTAGATCGGCAAGCGTTATCATCAACATCATAGAGTCAAGTGGTGAAGGGACGAAACCAATGTGCTCATAGAACCGTTTAGCATTGTCCGTTAATGCGTGAACCACAACCCCTCGAATGCCCACCAGCCCAGAAGCCTGAATAACACGATGACAGGCATCTTTAACTAACCCCCTACCAACTCCAAGACCTTTCGCCCTTGTATCTACTGCTAGCCTGCCGAGTAAGATGACGGGAATGTCAGAAGGCATGTTGCGGCGAAATCGCCCAACGGCTTGATTGGTGTTCACAACCCCGGTGGACAAAGCATAGTAACCCATTACTTGGTTATCCGAAGTGGTCACAAAAGTGCGCGAGGCCCCTGAGTTTTGATTACTCATTGCCCGGGTTTTTAGCCAGAGATCTAATGCCTCTTCACCAGAGGAAAACCCTTCCAGTAAATGGCCTGTTTTTAGTGGTTCTGGCGCTGTTAGCTTCAATGTCATTCCTCCCAAGGGGATTTAGACATCATCGTTTTCCTCAATGCCTCATTACTACTCGGCGCGGCATCAAGCTGGCTGATAAATTCTTGGTAAACCTCGGCGCTGACATTAATCACCCGCAGATCGGCCAGCGTTTCTTCAGCTGCACGCCGCGCCGCTTCCAGAACAAATTCGGTACGGTTTTTCCCCACAGCATTAGCAGCACGGTCGATCAGGATTTTGTCTTCCGGTTTTATTCTCAGGTTAAGAGATGAGCGAGTCACGGCAACATCATTTTGAGTCGACATATCGACCTCCCAATTGATTGCTTACTCAGCTAAGCATACAGAAGTGTAATGTCGTTGTCATTACATTGTAACTACAAGATTGTCGTACCATGTATTTATGACGTAAATATCACATTGATTTAACAGTGAAATTAATAAAAAAATCAAAACGCTGACATGAGTGAAATCCCCCAATAGCTGGGCAACCAATTATTAGGGGTCACTTAATGAGAAGAGGGCTTTTTACCATCAACCGCACATTATTCGCTTTATAATGATTGCCCCGGTAGTGGCACTAAATCACTTTCAATATAGCGTCTTACTAACGTCGCAAGCGCGACTAATGAGTCAAGATGCGTTCTTTCCCAGCCGTGGGAACTGTCTAGCGCGAAACAGGCTAAAGCCGCACGAATATCCCACCCGGCATCAATCGCGGCGGCACTATCCGAACGATAATGTTTAAACGTATCGCGGACGTGAGGAATGTCATACTGCTGACATAGCTGCAATAAATGCCGTGTAATGGCTAAATCAAACGGCCCGGTTCTGTCACGAAAAGCTAAAGTGAGTGCGTCATCCCGTGTAGTTTGGTCTGGGGCAGAAACAGAGTTATCAATCGCTAATAATTCTTGAACTTGCGGACCAAAACCGTGTGTTCCGCCAATACCGACCTCTTCTGAAATCGTGAACATCATCTGGCAAGGCACAGCAGGCACAACGCCATCATCCACCAATGATTTTAATGCCGCTAACATCACCGCGCAGCCAGCTTTGTCATCTAAATGACGAGAAACAATAAAACCGTTATCAATAAATTCGGGTTGTGCATCAACCGCAACAATATCCCCGACATTTAAGCCATGGGATTGCAAGTCAGCGAAGTTATAGCAGGGGGCATCAAGGCGAATTTCTAAATTATCCCAATCGGCTATTTGCGTATCCACTTCAGTATTAAAGCGATGCCCAGAGGCTTTTAATGGCAAAATCGTGCCGCGATATTGGTGATTGTCACTAAATACCGTCACCCTTGCACCTTCTGCAAAACGCGCTGCCCATGTGCCTGTATTACGCAGCGCCAAACGCCCATTCGGTTTGAGTTGTGTCACCATCGCCCCTAACGTATCAAGGTGAGCGGCTAACGCACGTTTAGGCTCTTCAGTGCCAAGCGTGATATATAACACCCCTCGGCGTGTGTATTTCGGCGTGAAACCCAACTCAGTCAACCATTGGTGAGTTTGCGCCACGGCTTGTTCAGTCATCCCTACCGGGCTAGGTGTACATAACAATGTTTTTAATACAGAGGTCAGATATACTTTATCTATCATTATATTACCTATCTTCACTTAAAAAACGTTCTTGCAATGTGGCTTGCAGCGCTAACATGGCTTGTTCTGCATAAGCCATATGTGCTTCCATCACCGATTGGACTTTTGCGGCATCTTTACGGCGTAATGCTTCGATTAATTGATATTGGTATTCAATGCCTTGGCGTCTATCGACAGGCTCAGGTTTTAAATAAATATCCTTACAAACCGCTAAATCTTTGAGTAAACGCTGTAAAAAATGGCAAATAAACACTAATAAAACGTTGTCGGAATAGCTGGCAACCACGGCATGAAAATCCAGTTCTGCCATCCGCTGCTGCCAACGTTCGTTTTCATCTGCGGGTTCATGGTCATAAATGGCGATGGTATCGTACAGTTTTTGAATACCGTCATTATCGATGTTGTCAATCGCACTAACGGCAACTACCGGTTCGAGTAATTTACGTAACGTATAAATATCTTTGATTGATATATCCCGCGTAAACAAATAGTTGGATAACAAACTCATTGCTCGGGATTCAGTCATCGAATCAATAAATGCGCCGCCACCCGGCCCAGTTTTTGTTTTAATTAATCCTTGAACTTCTAATGATTTCAGTGCTTCTCGCACCGTACTTTTGCTGGCGTTATAATGTTCAATCAGTTCTTTTTCTTGTGGCAAACGGTCACCGGGTATGAGGTTATCGGCCATGATAGTTTCTTTTATTGCATTGACGATTTCATCAGTCCGCTTAATACGTACTGGCTCTATTGTCGTCGGCTTATTGGTGCTCATATTAGGTTCTCAACTGGTTTAAATTATTTTCTAAACGACTGAATCAACACGAATACGTGGGGCACTCGCCAATAAATTTCGCGTATATTCATGCTCCGGCGCGGCAAATAAGCTGCGGGTATCTCGACATTCTAACAAATCTCCTAAATAGAGTACGGCAACCCTATCTGCTATCGATTCCACTACCGCTAAATCGTGGCTAATAAATAAATAGGATAACGAAAACTGTTGTTTAAGTTGTTCTAATAACAATAAAACTTGCGCTTGCACCGAAACATCCAACGCGCTAACTGGCTCATCAAGGACTAATATCCGCGCATCTGCGGCTAAGGCTCTCGCAATCGCTAGCCGCTGTGCCTGTCCTCCCGAAAACTCATGGGGATAGCAAGCTAAAGCATCCATTGGCATATTGACGGCCTCAAGTAATTCCGCCAGCCGAGTTGCTCTTTGCGATGAATTCATGTGTTTTAAATATTTCAAGGGAACCGTTAATGTCTCACCTATCGTTTTACGAGGGTTCAAAGATGCGACAGGGTCTTGAAAAACATACTGAATAGCTTGACCAAACGCACGAGCACCTTGTTGCAGCCATTCAGTACGAGTTTGCCCTAATACGGTAATTTCCCCCGAGGTCTCACGTTCCAACCCAACTAAAATGCGCGCGAGAGTACTTTTTCCTGAGCCACTCTCTCCAACAATCGCTAGAGTTTCACCTTCATAAAGCGACAGTGAAATATTTTTCAGTGCATGAACTTGCCGTCCACGGGGGTGAAATAGGCTTTTCGGCTGCCCGAAGGTTTTCACCAACTGATTAACCTCAATCACTTTTTTCATTAAGCCTCCTGCGTCGATGTCAAATCATTACCATTGGGCTGATAACCATAAAGTTGTTGGACTTGCTTTAAAAATTCGCGCCCTTCTCCTAACTTAGGTACACTGGCGATCAGACGTTGTGTATAAGGGTGTTGCGGATGCCGTAATACCGTTTGCGTATCCCCTGTTTCGACTATCTCACCTTGCTGCATCACCGCAACACGGTCGCAAATTTGATTAATGACCGCAAAATCATGGGTAATAAATAAGAGCGCAACACCACGTTCACGACGTAGTTGGTCCAGCAATTCTAGAATTCGCGCCTGTACGGTGACATCTAATGCGGTGGTCGGCTCGTCAGCAATAATCAATACGGGGTCATTGGCCAATTCCATTGCGATCCCTACCCGCTGGCGCTGCCCGCCCGAGAGCTCATGGGGATAGGCATCAAAACGTTCTTGCGCATCAGGGATCCCCACACTATCCAATAGTTCGATAGCTTTATTTTTCGCCTCATAGAGTGACAAAGACTGGTGAGCGGTGATGGCTTCACGCAATTGCACACCAATGGTAAATTGCGGATGGAGTGTCGTCAGTGGGTCTTGGAAGATATATGACACCTTCGCACCGCGACGGCGTTGCATAACGGATAGCGGCAATGACAGCATTTCTTCGTGTTCCACATAGATCCCTCCCGCGGTAATCAATGCAGGAGGCGATGCGAGCAGCCCCATCACAGACAAAGCAGTAACACTTTTACCTGAGCCGCTCTCCCCAATTAACCCTAAACACTCCCCCGCCCCAACGGTAAAACTGATCCCTTTTACAGTCGGACGTAATTGATTTCCTTGGCGAAAAGCGACAGATAAATTTTTGACTTCTAATACCGCTTGTTTATCCCCTGTTTTCGCAGGAATATTAACTCTATCAGTCTGTGTCATCGGTTGTGAGCGCTGTAAAGCCCCTGATTTTAAGCGGGGATCAAGAATGTCACGCACGCCATCCCCTAACAGGTTAAAGCTAATCACAATAAGAAAGATCATAATACCGGGTACCAATGCCACATGAGGTGCAACAAACATCTGTGCACGCCCTTGCCCTAACATTGAGCCTAAATCTGCATTCGGTGGCTGAGTCCCTAGCCCTAAAAATGACAAGCCCGCTGTCTCTAAGATCATCCAACCGATGGTTGCTGACATGGTCACCACAATGATTGGCAAGACATTCGGTAACACTTCCGTTAATAGCACTTGTAGGTGGTTTTTACCTGACAGCCTTGCTGCTTGAATAAAGTCCCTATCACGCAAACCCACCGTTAACCCACGAATATTTCTCGCAAAAAAGGGAATATTCACTAATGCGATAGCATATAACGCATTGAGTAACCCTGGCCCAAGGACGGCGACAATCGCTAATGCCAATAGTATGTATGGAAATGCCATTAGCATATCAATACAACGCATCAATACTGTATCAGTACGATGGCCTACATAGCCGGCCACCAAGCCAATCAAGGTACCGAATATGGCTGCAATGAGCGTTGCTGAAATACCGACCAATAGGGAGACTCGGGTTCCCCACAACAATCGAGACAAAATATCTCGCCCTAAATGGTCTGTCCCTAATAAATGATCAGGAGAAAAAGCGGGAAGTAGCCGATTCACTAAATCGGTTTTATCTGGATCAGCAAGGGGGAGCCAAGGGGCTAAAAATGCCAAGAGCATAATGATAACTAAAATAAATAGCCCCAACGTTGCTAGACGGTTCGCCAGTAATAACGAGCCGATCGATTGGCGATGACGATGCTGAATAACAGGGGTCACAGACTGGCTCATGATTTCAACCTCGGGTCTAACATGGCTTGCACAACATCCGCAAGCAAATTGATAAAGACATAGGACGCTGCTGCAATCAATACGCCCCCTTGGACTAAAAACAAGTCACGGGTTGCCACAGCCTTGACTAACATGGCACCTAGTCCCGGCCACTGAAAAACGGTTTCAATGTACACCGCGCCACCAAAAACAAAGCCCGCTTGGATACCAATCACTGGGATGACTGAAACCAGCGCCATACGAAATGCATGACGGAAAATCACTTTGCGTTCGCTCAGGCCTTTAGCTCTGGCGGTACGAATGAAATCAAGCCTTAATACTTCTAACATTGCGGTACGAGTCAAACGCGCTATCACCCCTGTCGCGACCAATGAAAGCGTTACCGCGGGTAAAACAAGGTGATGCAATAAATCGCTCAGGCCACCGCCTTGCCAAATATCGTACATTCCAGATGCCGGAAACCATTGTAATTGAACAGAAAAAAGCATAATCATCAGTAAGCCTATCCAAAAAGATGGCATTGAGATACCCAATAAAACGGCGAGTGTAATAAACCGGTCACTCCAACTGAATTGACGAATGGCGGAAAGGACTCCGGCCAGTAACCCTAGAATTGAGCTGAGTAACAACGCGCTTCCGCCTAAAATTAGCGTGGCAGAAAATCGCTCTAAAACCTCATCAACAACCGGTCGGTTAAGGACAAATGAGCGGCCAAAATCACCCGAAATTAAATTATGCATCCAAATAAAATATTGCTGATATAACGGCTTATCGAGCCCAAGCTCAACTTTTACTCTAGCTACATTTTCAGGAGTCGCCCAAGGGCCCAGCAATGCTTGAGCTGGGTCTCCAGGGATCATTGCCATGATAAAAAAGACAATTAACGTCAAACCAATCAGTATGGGTATGGTCGCTAAAATGCGTTTCAAACAGTATAACCACATAGTTTTTCCCCATAAAATCAAATAATTAATTGAATAACCAATTCACATTAATCAATCTTTACGAACGTCTTTAAGTAATAAGTTAAAATTAGGCTGCAATTTGAAATGCTTAACATGCTCATTCGCGACCGCATTTTGCTTCCAATTCGCGACAAACAGCCAAGGTGCATCTTGGTGAACAATTTTTTGGACTTGTTGATATAACTGGGCTCGCTCCTCGAGATTATTGGAAACTCGGGCTTTATCTAATAACCTATCCAGCTGCTTGTTACTGTAATAACCAGAATTAAACCCGCCTTTGTCTGGCCAAGAAGCACTATGCAAGGTTAAAAAAGGCAAGGTATCAGGGTCATTCGTCATCCATGCCATTTCGGCCATATGAGCTTGTTTGAGGCCTGCATTGACCTTAGATAGGTAGGTATTCCATTCAAAGGTTTGAATTTCGACAGATAAGCCAACCGCTTTCAGGTCAGCTTGAATGGCGGTCGCCATGGGGATCGGGTCTAGCATTCCAGAGCCGCCTTCCGTGACATAAAAAATAATTTTTTGCCCTTGAGCCCCCGCTTCTGCTATCAATTGGCGGGCTTTTTCAGGATCATAAGGATAGGCTTTTGTTTCTTCATCAAATGCCCAATCGAAAGCCGATGGAATTGGCCCTTGCGCTACCCCTGCAGAGTCCTGAAGAATGTATTTCACAATATTGTCTTTATTTACCGCATAGTTAACGGCTTGCCTCACACGTACATCATCAAACGGAGGCTGAGACGCATTGAGCATGGTATACCAAACATGGGGCCCTACCGCTTCATAAACCTCAAAGCGGTCGTCATTAGCAAATAACGGAACATTATCTGCGGGGACTTCAACCATCGCATCAATCCCCCCCGACAACATTTCTGCGACCCGAGTATTAGCGTCAGTAATCGGCCGAAAAACCACATGCTCTAAACTGGGTTTTCCATCCCAATAGTTTTCATTCGCGGATACGACCACCCTTTGGTTTGCGGTCCACTCATCAAATTTAAAAGGCCCTGTTCCGCTGGGATGGCGGCTAAAGTCTTTGTCGTATTGTTTTACTGCTGTCGGTGAAACAATCAGCCCTGCCGGTGTCGCTAAGTTCGATAAAAACGGGGCAAATGGCTCTTTTAAGGTAAAAACCACCGTTTTATCATCTGGAGTTTCTATCTTGTCTATTGCAGAAAAGAAAAATGATAATGGGAATGGCCCTGTATGGTAGTACGGGTGCTGTTTATCCAACATTCGTTCAAACGTGAATTGGACGGCATCCGCATTGAATGAGCTACCATCGTGAAATTTCACATCTTCGCGCAAATGAAAAGTGTATGTGAGGCCATCATCACTAATAGTCCATGACTGGGCTAAAGCAGGTTCAAGCGTTAATGTACCATCCGCATTGCGAACTAACCCTTCGTATAAGTTAACTAAAATGCGGGAATCATTCGCCGCGGTTGCAACTTGTGGGTCTAATGACTGCGGCTCAGCAACTTGCCCTAATAACAAGACATTAGGATGATTCACCGCCAATGTCGGTAGCGAAATAAAGCCTAAAAGCCAAAGAGTGGCTATCCATCTACATAAACGCATTTTCATTCGCGCCTCCCCGAGTGCTGACATTGCTATATGATTGTGAAGTGTGATTTGTGTCAATTTTGTTAATAATTTTATCTTTTTCTTTATTTATGATGATAAATTATATTTCAAGCAAGAATTTATAATGATAAATTTGATCAAGGTCTAATTTATGAGGTGTAAAATGACATTTTCAATTGTAGCGCGCTGCCCATTGACAGGAAAAATAGGTGCAGTGACGGCAACAGGTGGGCCTGCGGTTGGTGCATTGGTCTTACATGGTAAAAGCCAAACGGGGGCAATCGCCACCCAAGCAATGACGAACCCAATTGCAGGCCTAACGGGTATCGAATATTTGCAACAAGGCCATAATGCGAACAAAAGCTTAGACTATCTAGTGACACAAGATATTGGCTGTAAACAACGGCAATTGATTATTCTTGATAACCACGGTGGTACAGCCGACTGGACAGGCCAAGATTGTTTACCTTGGTGCGGAAGTTTATCGGAACCCAACTTAGCCATTGCTGGAAATATGTTAGTAGGTGAACAGGTTCTAAGCGCTATTTATCAAAGCTATTATAAAAATGTTGACCAAGATCTGGCTGATCGATTACTCATTGCCATGCAAGCCGGTGCAGATGAAGGGGGTGACTATCGGGGGATCCGTTCTGCTGCATTAAAAGTATGGAATAACCGACAATATGCTGACATCGATATTCGCTGTGACTGGTCTGAAACACCGTTATCCGCACTTATCACCATTCTTCAACAAGTCCGATCCGTGGATTATGCTAATTTTTTCGCACAAATTCCCACAGGAAATGAACATATCACTAATAATTGAACCTATCATGGTGCATATCGACTAATAAAGTAAAATAACTGAATGATATGTACCTAAAATAAAAAGAGTCATCTGTTAAATGACTATTAACCACATGAATCGCTCTGTATTTTTTATTATTAATAACAAATTTCGATTTTATTTAATTTTTAATTCATTATTTAATCTTAATTATCTATTCTTGTTATATTTTCTCTTAATGTTTAGTACTGAAAGTCATCAAGAAATAAATGGTTATTTTTACAACATTAAAGATAATGGAAATTACCTATTTCCTTGAGTCTGTCTAATTCTATCTCATAGATGATGACATTAATTAACCTTAGTAAATGCTAGGTTATTTTCCTCTGCTTATGTACTACGCAACAAAAATAAAATAAACAACATTATCAATACGTTAAAAACAATCCTTACTATTAATATCATGGATAATATTTAGACAGGCCAACTAACCAATATTAAACGAGCTTGAATTCGCTAGGATTTACCAAATGGATAATTAATAATCAAACGAGCAAAAATAACTCAATATGGTCATTAAAATTCCATTTATATATTATATTTTTCATTTTATCACTTAAGGGATATTCAGAGTTTTTATCTATGGCGAAATATTAATCTCCTTCTTTGTTCCCCTCATCAATTATTAACCTTAAGTCAAATTATCATATTTACACCTGTACACTTTTAATGACATTAACATTAAAAAAATATTAATTCTTACATCTCTAAAATAAAGTAATCACCGACAAAGCCTTTACAGCACTGAGCACATCAATTTACGTCACATTTCATTTCAATGACCTTTATTAACAAATGCTACCGGCACTTAACAATTACAAAATATATGATAAGATCATTATCTCAATTTGAAATTATTTACTATATAAAAAACAAGATTGTTATTGAGGTTATAGATGAAAATCTCGAGAAGAAAGCTATTATTAGGGGTTGGTGCTGCTGGAGTTCTAGCAGGGGGTGCTGCAGTTGTTCCTATGATCAATCGTGAAGGTCGTTTTGAATCGACTAAGTCACGTGTACCTGCCGTTGCTGGTACTGAAGGCAAATTACCTGAGTCTGCAGATGCAGTCATCATCGGTGCTGGCCTTCAAGGGATCATGACCGCAATTAACCTTGCAGAAAAAGGTCTTAATGTTGTTATCTGTGAAAAAGGTGTTGTCGGCGGTGAGCAATCAGGCCGTGCATACAGCCAAATCATCAGTTACAAGACCTCCCCAGCGATTTTCCCTTTACACCACTACGGGAAAATTCAATGGCTTGGCATGAACGAAAAAATCGGTGCTGACACCAGCTACCGTGTTCAAGGCCGCGTTGAAGTACCTTCAAGCGAAGAAGATTTAGAAGTTTCAAGAGCGTGGATAAAAGCGGCATCTGAAAACCCTGGTTTCGATACCCCATTACGTACCCGCATGATTGAAGGTACTGAACTGGCTAATCGTCTGGTTGATGCACAAACTCCATGGAAAATCGGTGGATTTGAAGAAGACTCAGGTAGCCTTGATCCTGAAGTTGTCACACCAACCATGGCAAACTACGCAAAATCAATCGGTATCCGTATCTACACCAACTGCGCAGTACGTGGTATTGAAACTGCAGGCGGCAAAATTTCTGATGTTGTCACAGAAAAAGGTGCAATCAAAACGTCTCGTGTTGTTCTGACGGGGGGGATTTGGTCGCGTCTGTTCATGGGTAACTTAGGCATTGACGTTCCAACACTGAACGTTTACCTGTCACAACAACGTATTACTGGCGTACCAGGCGCACCAAAAGGTAACGTACACTTACCTAACGGTATCCACTTCCGTGAACAAGCTGATGGTACCTACGCGGTTGCTCCACGTATCTTTACCAGCTCTATCGTTAAAGACAGCTTCCTGTTAGGACCTAGATTCCTACACGTATTAGGCGGTGGAGAATTACCATTAGAGTTCTCTATTGGTAAAGACTTATTCAACTCCTTCATGATGGCAACGTCTTGGAACTTAGACGAGAAGACACCATTTGAAGAGTTCCGTACAGCGACGAATACACCAAACAACGAACACTTAGATGGCGTTCTGGAAAGACTGAGAAAAGAATTCCCAGTATTTAAAGAGTCCAAAGTGGTTGAACGCTGGGGTGGTACCGTTGCACCAACGGATGATGAAATTCCAATTATTTCAACCGTCGAGCAGTATCCAGGCTTGGTCATCAACACCGCTACAGGCTGGGGTATGACAGAAAGCCCTGCATCTGGTCGATTAACGGCAGAATTGTTAATGGGTGAAACACCATTTATCGACCCTACGCCGTATAAACTTTCTCGTTTTAACTAAAAAACAGGGAAAATAACGATTTTTACTGTGGATCTATTAGTGAATAGTTTAAAGTTAAATGAAAGTTTAATTTTTGATAATATTAATAGATCCTATTTTACTTTGATAATGTTAAGGAGTTTACATGCGCTATAAAACTTTATTGCTTTCTCTGCCTTTGATTTTAGGTGTAGCAAGTGCAAATGCAGCCGATGATGTTAAACGCGTTCCAGTGAAAGGATTCCCTATCTCTGAATCAGTAGAAATCGGTGCAGGCAACAGCCTTATTTTCCTGAGCGGAAAAGTTCCTTCTAAAATCTCTGCAGACGCTAAAGAAGGCGTTTTAGAGTCTTATGGTAATACCGAAGCACAAACGATCAACGTGTTAAAACAAATCCAAGCTAACCTTGAAGGTATGGGTTTGACCATGAACGACGTTGTTAAAATGCAAGTATTCTTAGTTGGTGGTGAAGAAACTCAAGGCACGATGGACTTTGCTGGCTTTATGGCTGGTTACAACAAGTTCTATGAGTCTGAGAAAGTGACTAATCTGCCAGCTCGTTCTACCTTCCAAGTCGCTAAACTGGCTAACCCAGCTTGGAGAGTAGAAATCGAAGTGACAGCGGTACGCCCAGCTGCAAAAAAATAAGTTATTCGCTAACGAATAGCCAACGATAATGGGGCATAGCAATGTGCCTCGTTATATTAACCCCCATTTCTTTATTGCCATATCTTTCAACATCCTCTCACAGATTGTTACGCTCGTTTCCTGTATGCTATTACCTAAGTTCTCCAACAATTAAACATGCGATGCTGCGATTACCAACGTAAACGTTAGTAATGACATAAGACAAGGTAATGTATGATTAAAGAATCTCTCAAGATCCATGGAAAAAAACAGTTTGAAATCAAACAAAAGGTATTATTTCCACGTAAGTCTAAAGAGATCCGCTACCAAGTAGAGACTTTTTTCTTTTTACCTTCATCATTACAGATTAATCCTGACCTCTATACTGCATCAAACCTCCAGCGTAGCCTAAAAAACTATATTCGGCTACGCCCACCTACAGTGAAATTAGCATCACTTACAGATGAAAACGGGGCATTGGATGAGCTAAAACAGTGGCTACAGCAATATAACCCACAAAACTTACCTTCATTGGACGAATACGAAAATAGGCTAAAGCGCTATGCCTTAACGTTCAAAAGAACGATCCGCTTGAACATTAAAATGGTAAGCCAAACTCCCCAACGGCAGACTTCTGAATATTTGACTGAGTTTATGGCAAATATCGCCAAATGCCTCTGTGCTTATCGGGAGTTAGCAACACCATCAGCCAACATTGAAAAAGCTATCCATTCCAATGCTTTTTCTTATTGTGACGAGTTTATGACGTATTACACCATGAATTATTTGCGTGATTTATTAGCAGATAAACAAATACCGTTACGCGAAGAAATACGTCATTTTTGGTACCAAGAGATGCGTTATTTGAAAAAGCAGTATCCTGATTGTTTTCCCAGTGATGAAACGGATGCTGAATTAGTCACATACCGCCGCAATTTATTGAAAAAGTATATCAATCGTTATCTCTATTTAGAAATTCGCCATAAACGAGGACTTCCCCTGCTATTGCACTCTATTTATGGTATTGCTGCTGCAATTTCAATGATTTTCGCTACTGTTATCGCCTTTTTCTGGCAAGGAAAATATGGCGCTTTAAGTGCCAACTTATTTTTGGCGATGATCATCGGTTATATCTTCAAAGATAGGCTAAAAGAAGTTGGCCGGGAGCAGCTGTATCGGTTATTCCAAAAGTGGATCCCTGACCGCCAATTGCGTATTTATCGCGAAGGGGTGAAAGCACCTGTGGGTACTTGTAAAGAGTCTTTTCGCTTTATTAGCGAAAATATGCTTTCCCCAGATATCCGTGAAATGCGGCAAAAATCTCATTGGGTCAATTTAATTAATGTCCAGCGAATGGAAGACATTCTGTATTATCGTAAAGATGTATTACTCCATAATCGCCATTCCGTGTTTGAAAAAAACCAATCATCAATCGCTGATATTACGCGCTTTAATATTTCTGACTTCCTAAAATATATTGATATTAGCTACGAAGAATTAACGGTCAATGATGATGAGCCTGCGATCATTGGTGAGAAGGTTTACCATATTTACCTTTGCCGTCGCGTCACGATAAATAAAAAAACCTACAATGAGCTGGCGCGTTTAGTGGTGAATGCCGATGGGATAAAGCGTTTAGAAGTACTGCAACCGCTAGATTTACTGACAACCGATGAAGACATTGAGATTTCACCGCAGTGAAGATTACCCCTTTTTATAAAAAATATTCTAACATTTAATTTTCTAAATCATTCGAACTGTAGCAAGGCGGCAAGAGAAGCTAATCCCTAGGAGCATACAAAAGTATGTGACTAGGGTTAGCGAGCGTAGCCAACACCGCTACAGCTCGAAGGACGACGAAAATTTAGTAGTAGAGAGCAATATACTGATCATCCACCCTCTTAATATCAACCGGGGTATCAAAAATATCCTCAATAATTTCAGATTTCATGATCTCCTCTGGCTTACCGTGGTAAGACAAACGACCGTTTCTCAGTGCAACAATATAGTCAGAATAAACTGACGCAAAGTTAATATCATGGATAACTAAAATAATCGTTTTGCCCAGCTCGTCTGCTGCTTTACGCAGCAGTTTCATCATAATCACGGCATGTTTCATATCGAGATTATTCAATGGCTCATCGAGTAAAACATATTCTGTATCTTGGCATAAAACCATTGCCACATAAGCCCGTTGGCGCTGGCCGCCCGATAATTCATCTAAATAACGGTGACGTAAATCTGACAAATTTAGAAAAGAGAGTGACTCATCAATTTTCTTTTTGTCATCAATGGTTAAACGGCCTTTGGTATACGGATAGCGCCCAAAACCAACTAACTCTTCAACGGTTAGCCGACTCGCAAATTGGTTCTCTTGGCGCAGAACAGATAAACATTTGGCGAGTTTATCACTAGGTGTTGTTGATACATCAAGTTCATTCACTTTGACATAACCACCGTCATCGGGCTGTAACAAACGCCCAATAATCGACAATAGTGTTGATTTACCAGCACCATTAGGCCCGATGATTGAGGTAATACCGCTATTTTTAATTGTTGTTGTGACGTTATCTAAGACTTTAGTATCCTGATAACTTTTCGATATCTGACTAATTTCAATCATACTAAAACCTTCTTAACACCATATAAATAAAGAATATTCCACCGACAAACTCGATAACAACCGATAATGTCCCCGCCATATTTAGGCCATATTCAAGGATCAATTGACCACCAACCAGTGCAATGACACCAAGTAGAAAGGAAACGGGGAGCAAATAGCGGTGTTGGCTACTGCCAGCCACTAAGTAAGCTAAGTTCGCAACCATCAAGCCTAAGAATGTTAAAGGGCCAACCAGTGCCGTAGAAACCGCCACCAATATTGAAATAAGCAACAAGATAACCGTGACTTGCTGGCGATAATTAATCCCTAAGTTCACTGCATTGGCTTGCCCTAACGCGATAACATCGAAGCAATAGCGCATACGCCACAATAAAACGCCCACAACCGCAGTGATAAGCAGCGTGAATAGAATGAGCTCAGGCGTTCCTTTGGTAAAGGTAGCAAACATCCGGCTTTGTAAAATAGAAAACTCATTGGGGTCCATTAAGCGCTGTAGTAATGTCGCTACACTGCGAAATAATGTGCCAAGAATAATACCCACCATCAATACTAGGTTGATATTCATTTTAACTGACACAAATAACCAGCGATAAAGTAGTACAGAGAACAGCACGAGTAGTGTGGACTCTAATAAAAACTTACCAATATTCAATAACCAAGAGGATGGAAAGCTATCGGTATAGAAGACAAAAATGGTTTGTAATAATATAAATAATGCTTCTAATCCCATGATAGATGGGGTCAATATCTTATTATTAGCAATCGTTTGAAAGAGAACTGTTGAAACCCCTGAGGCGAAAGCCACCACAATCATGGTGAGAACAATATAGCCTCGGTGCGGCAAAATGTAAGCAAGGTTATTGCCCAAATTGACCGTCATATAAAGAACAATGGATAACAATGATAATGCCAGTAGTATCCCTATTCTTTGCAACGGCGTTACCCCTTTTTTCGGTAACGCTATTGATGAATTAACTTTTTGCATAACGTTGTTGCTTCAACAATAAATATAAGAAAATCACCGCGCCAACAACACCTAAAATCACACTTGCAGGGATTTCAAATGGATAGCGAATTAAGCGCCCAATAATGTCACAGAGTAAAACTAAGCCACCACCAGCAAGACAAATCCATGGAATGGTTTTACGTATGTTATCGCCCATCACTAAGCTCACCAAATTTGGAATAATTAAGCCTAGGAAAGGTAAAGCCCCAACCACCACGACCACCACGCCACTGATTAAGGCGATGATTGATAAACCGATAGTCATTACTTTGCGATAATTTAGGCCAACATTAATTGAAAACTCACGTCCCATACCGGCAACCGTAAAGCTATCAGCAATCCAGCAAGCAATTAATGTTAATATTCCAACTAACCACAACAGTTCATATCGACCTTGAATGATGCTAGAAAAGTCACCACTCATCCATGCACCAAGAGATTGCAACAAGTCGAAATAATAAGCGGTAAAGATGGTCAATGCGCTAATCACTGCACCTAACATAATCCCAACCAAAGGGACGATCAGTGCCGATTTTAAAATTACGCGACGCAATAGCATCATAAACAGCATGGTGCCAAGAAGTGCAAAACCACTGGCAACCACCATTTTGGTCATAATGCTTGCCGCAGGGAATAATATCATTACCACAAGTAAGCCTAAGCTAGCTGACTGGGTTGTTCCTGCAAGAGAAGGCTCCACAAAACGGTTTTGCGTTAATAATTGCATGATTAGGCCTGCAACGCTCATCGCGCTACCAGCTAAAATCAAGGAGACGGTTCGGGGAATTCGGCTAATAAAAAAGATGTCTTGCATCTCTGGGTCGGTGAAAAGCGAAACGGGTGACACGTCACCCGCTCCAATAAACAAGCTTAATACCGCTAAAACCAATAACGCGATAATTCCACAAAAAAGATAAAGCGTTTTCATCGGTTATTTTGCTTGGCTCTTCTCTAATGCTGTATTGATATCGTCCATTAACTGGGAATAAGTCTGGATCCCACCCGCAATATACACGGCAGTTGGGTCAAGGTAAGTAATTTGGCCTTTTTCCCATGCTGCTGTTTTTCTCACTAATGCGTTATCTAATACCTCAGCAGCTGGCTGAGCATCCGTTTTGCCAATTGCGCTGTCACGGTCGATAACAAATAACCAGTCTGGGTTTAATTTCACCAGTAATTCTGCATTAACGATATTACCGTGGCGACCAGTGTTTTCTTCAAACACATAAGCTGGTTCGAAACCTAACACATCAAAAATAAAGCCAAAACGTGAGCCTGGGCCATATGCGGAGATTTTACCGCCGCTGACTAAGATCACCATTGCTTTGCCCGCAGTCGGCGCTTTAGCTTTGATACCTTCAATTTTTGCATTGAAGTCAGTAATGAGTTTTTTGGCTTGCTCTTCTTTACCAAACAATGCGCCAAGCTCATTAGTACGCTCAGTTAAACTACCAATGAAGTTTTTGTTATCTATGTCTAATGAAATAGTTGGAGCAACACCACTGAGTTTGTCATAGGCATCACGAGCACGGCTACCGCCTAAAATCAGGTCAGGTTTAGCATTACTTAATGTTTCATAAGCAGGTTCAAATAATGTCCCGCCATTGACGTATTCAGAGCCGCTATATTTTGTTAAGAATTCAGGGAAGTGAACATTGGTTTGAGGAACACCGGCAACTGGGGCTCCGAGTGCATCCATGATGTCTAGTGTTTCCATGTTCATCACAATGACTTTTTGAGGGTGACGAGGAATTTCAGTTTTGCCTTGGGCATGTTCTATTGTGATAGTTTGTTTTTCTGCGACTTGAGCTGTTTCTGTAGAGTCTTTCGCGTTATCACAACCCGCTAATACTAATGCTGATAACAAAGCAATACCCGAAACTAATGATTTTGCAAACATCTAATTTCCTCCGTCCATCGATAAAAGTACTGATGATAAAATTTGGTGATCCACAATGTAGCGTATATTACACGCAAATAAGCGCAAATGATATTAGTTTGCATTTGCATTCGCTGAAAAGTTGTTACAACGCACAAAAACATCAATTTAATTTTTTGAATCTATGAGTTTTAAAGTGTCAAAAGGCAAGAGAGAGATACAAAACGAGGAGAACTCTATAAAAGAAAGGGTTGGCAGTTTGTTACGGCACTTAATTCAAAAATAAATAGGTTGAGTTTCCTACTGTACGTGCTTGCTTAGCGACTTTTATTACAGTTAGGCGACATAAAATCGTCATCTCAACCTATTTATCATTAACAACCATTTAAAGACTTATTATTGCGTATCATCCAGTCGCCCATTTTCACTGAGCTGAGAGCTGATATCTTCAAGGAACCAATCAATTGGTGTTCCCATCAAAAATGCAAGTTTAAACAAGTGAAATAAATCAATCTTGATTTTGCCTCTTTCATAGCGTGAGATCTGTTGTTGGCTAACACCGAGTAATTGAGCTAACTGAAAACCGGTATATCCCAGTTCTCTACGCTTTTCTAAGATCCTCTGACCTACCATATAATGGATTTTTTCACTGCCATTTTCTGAATACATATTTTCACCATCTATTAAGGCACAGTTAAAATAAGGGCTGCGGCACCTTCAAATTGGCCAGCTTGAACTCGGCCACTGGTACCTAATACGGCTTTCAACGTTACCGAATTTGTTCCACCTGCAGGTACGTGAATTCTATAACCATTTTCCCCTGGTGTATTATTCCCGCCTAAATACAAATTCGCGTATAAACTGTTATCAGGCCGTAAATTTACACGCCCATTTGTTACGTTAACACCAGTGGCAATCACTAAAACATCCATCGCTAAGTTACATGTCACACTAATGTTTACTTGTTTTGATTGGCCAGCGAGGTCTGCTTCGCTAATTGGGCCAAAGTTGATATCTGGGATGGTATTGTTGATCTTACAAGCTCCAATGGGTGGAGGCGCAATGCCACATAATGAGCCGGGAATTAACCCACCGTTATTTGTAACCCCTGTGTGATCTTGGTAAAACAGCCCCACACATTCCTGATTATTCTGTAGCCTAACCCCGGAATGAACAGCCCACTGTGTTGCTGGAGCTGTCGCCTTTGCCAAAACACCGGGTATATTCTGAATGTCACGCATGTATTGATACTTAGAAATTTCGGCCAACTCGACGGTTGCCGATCCTGGTGTTCCAGCAGCTGTATGCTTATGGCTTATGGTGAGATAACATCTCGACCACCCAAAGCAAGGATTACGCGTAGTTGGCAATTCAGGGTCCCAACGGGCAATCACATACTTATAATCTGCATCTCCGTTATTTGGGTTATAACCGGGTCTTGATTCCGTGATATAAGAAAAAATAGAGGCGGATGCAGTAGATGAAAACATGACTGCACCAATTAATAGCGATAAAAATACTTTCATATTAGTCACAGCCTTATTATTCATAATCTAATTTAAATGTTGCTACAGCACTGTAAGGCCCTACTTTTATTGTTTTATTCGCAATAGCATCAGGTTCACCTTTTAAATACGCATAAAACCGTAATTGGTTAGCACCATCTTGTAACGTTAACTTCGAGCCTTTCTGGTCAATAGCCAGTGGTGTTTTATCTGAGTTTTGTAACCCCACTGCGAAACCAGATGCAACACTATTTGTTGATAATGCAATAAAACCAGGAAGTGCAAGATTAGGTGTTCCTGAAAACGTCACTTCCACAAATTTGCCTATCGTTGTGTCACAGTCGGCCAGTTTAATCGCAAACTCTTTAGGCGGAGTTTCACCATAGGTGTAAAAGTTTTTTTCTGGTGTATCAAAAAATTCCATCAGGATGTTTTCATCACCAGGCAAAATAGTGCAGGGTTCCTCTACTAAATTACCGATAATTCTTAAATTATCAGGTACAGCAAAAGCCGTACTGAAGTTGATAACTAATGCTCCGGCTACTGCACATTGAATTAATTTGTTCATTATTGGTACTCCGCTAGCAATGTCCCTGTTGCGGTAAAGCCTCCTTCAGGCAACGTAACTCCCAATCTCTTAACTGGAACAACTTCTAAAACAGGCGGTTGCCCATATGTAATCTTTAATGGTTTATTGATTTCAAAACCTAAACCATTTTGGGTAATACGCATGCCAAGATCTCGAACATTGGTTTCCAAAGCTGACGCATCAAAATCGGTTGCGGTGCCTTTGATTGTCAGCATCAAGTCCCAACCTTTTAAATTGTCTTCACACTTCAATGCGTAATTAATAGGTTTCGTGAATCTGACCCCATCTATTTTATGTAAACCAATATCTTTGTATTCAATGACGTTGACTTTATCTTCAAAAACAGTACAAGGCGGTGGAATTAACAAGGTTCCTGTAAATTCCACATCGTTTGCCATCACAGCGCTAGTAGGTATTACTAACAAACTCATTATCAGCGGAAATCTTTTGATTATTCTTTGCATTATTTTTCCCTCACTGATAATCAAGTTTGATAGTGACGCCCGCATGAAAAACCCCACCCTTTGTTAGTGTTGTGGATAGGTCACGAACAGGTATCGCTTCAAATTGAGGTGCATTTGGATATACAAACTTAATTTCTTGATTTAATCGAAGCTTGCTTCCGTTATAACGAAATGCTATTCCTAACCCCGGAAGATCTGTCTCAATTGCACCGCTATCAAAAGATGCAGGAATACCAATCAACGTCATCTTCATTTGCGATGTTGGTCTTTTTTCACAGTCAATGTTGTAATTTATAGGTCTCGAGTAAGCGTTACCGTCAATTCGCGTACTCATGATTTCATCAAAATTGACTTTGATTATATTTCCACCATTAATTTTGCAAGGCGGTGGAGCTAACACAACACCTTTAATCGGTACGGTTATCATACCGGGCGTGATTGTCGCCCGTGTATTTCCCGATGGGCTGATACGTGATTCGGGTAACCCTGCATAGGAAGCCGATGTAAAAAGTAGTCCAGCGAGACATGATGCCAGCAGGTACCGCTGCTTATTTAAATCATTCATAATCCACCTTAAAGTCCATTACGGCGCTGAAACTTCCTTCCGTTAATTTTTCGGGAGTTCTCACTGGCGTGACGAAATACTGAAGAGTCCCCTGCGGTGCATCAAGGAATTGTGGACGACCTCGGCTTCCTAATCTGATGTCTTCCCGTTGTGCATCAGTCACTTCTAACGCTAAGCCGGAGACACCTTTTACACTTAACATTTCTGGAAAATGTTTATCTGATACAGCAACAAAGGAAACCGTTATCACGGGCTGCATTGCATCCCAAATCGCTCTGCCCGTTCTAGTGTCTTTCATTCGGCTTTCCGTGCGAATGCAATGTCTAAATTCTAATTCGAATGAAACTGGCTCAGCTCTGTCACCAGGTTTACGGAGTGAATAAGAAGGGATCTCCCCTAGAGACACTTCTTGGCGCATTGAATTAGTCACATCCATCGTACAAGGTGCTTCGGTCATCATGCCATTGACTGTCAATGTCCCGTGTAAACCATCAATATCCCAACTGCTTATTCCAAAGGTAAACGTAGGAACTAAACCGAATAAGAAAGTGCTGAACAGGAGAGTCCTTTTCATACGTTATTCCCCGTTATCTGTCTGTCGAAGATTCAACTTTGCAAGTTGTACCAGCGCAACCAAACGTCAACTTAGGCCTTCCACCATAATCGTTGATATAAGTCAGAACTGGTTTTGCCCCCATGGCACTTGCACTACCTTTAAGCATTCCATTACTTTTTGGTGAGATCATGACCGGTTCAAATTGTTTGACAGTGTCTCCACCCACTTTTGCGCTTGCATCTACAATCGTGACGAAATAAGCCGTTGGATTCGTAATTTCATAGGCATCACCTTTGCGTGTGAGTGTAATTTTCTCTTGCCATGGGTTTTCTAAGTCCGTACGAGTGGCATATAACGCTTTTGGTCTATAAAACAATTTAATACGCGTCTGTAACGCAATTTGTAATACGTTAGCTTCTTTACTACGCGGTGGAATTTCACGTAAGTTAAAGTAATAAACACTTTCTCTATCCTGTGGCAATGTAGCGATATCAGGAAGAGATTGAATTTTAACTTGGCTACCTTCACCGGGCTCTACACGTTGAACTGGCGGTAAAACCGTGAGTGGGCTTTCAATTTTGTTACCATTAATATCTTCAATCCAGCCCTGTGCAAGATAGGGTAACTCTGTGTTTTCATTCTTAATATTTAAGCTAATGGTCTTTTCAGCCCCATTATAAATGACCCGTGTTCTATCAAGTGCAATTGCAGCTAAAGCCTGTCCACATAGCACCGCGGATAACGTAATTGTCGTAGTAAAAAATGCAATTTTCTTAATATTCATATGTACCAACTATTTATAAAATCAAGCAACTTGGGTTACTCGGTATAATCTGCGCTGTAAGCAATATCCGGTGGTTTCAATAACCAACGCTGACTTGGTGCTACGCCCTGTTTAATCGGTGCAGGTTTGTAAACTGGTGCAGGCTGCCCAACAGGCACGGCTTTTGCTGGCATATATCCAGGTTCAACACTTGGGCTGCTTGTACACGGTAATAACAGTGAGTTAAATTCCGCTGTTGTAATATTTTCAGGGACTTGAATTTTGCATTGCGCACTTCCATCCCAGTAGACATCTAAAACTTCATTTGGATTAACACCCGAGATATACACGGAGCCATTATCTGTCACGATACCGAGCTCTCTATTTTTCTCATTTCTCACGGTAGCCCCAAATGGCGGATAACTTCCGTCTGCCAATGCCAATCTCACCATCGTTTTAACACCCGATAACACCTCAAACTCACGGTAAGCCACGGCTCCTTCAGTCAGTGTTATAGGCTGCGATGTTCGAATCGCTTCCACGTCGTCAGGTAATTGAGTCACATCAATATGCGTACTGGTACGATAGTAATCACTGATGTCAGCGACCACTGCTTTACCAAAAATATTGGTTTCCGTGTTTGGTCCAAAACCTTGAATAGGAACATTTTTCACACCTTCAGTACCTACCATCACTCGACTTCCACCTGGCGTATTAATGCGGTGTAGTGCGGCACCATGCCCCGTGACAGTTGCGCCACCCTGTAAAGAAAATGCCGCTGAAGAGGTATCCCCATTGATATAGCTGGTACTTGCCGTTACTGTTGCTAAATCCGCGTAACGCGTATAGAAACCATCAATAGTTCCGCGACCACGGCTACTCACCCCAGTACCAACACGATAATTTGTTTTATCATCAATGGAGTCGAAATAGCTGACAGTGTGAGAATTACCATCCCTAGTAACCATATTGTTATAGCTAATTGACGCTCTATCAGCCCAAGGCAAAGAGAGGTTCATATATAGCCCATCGTCATTATTTCTATTATCAAATTTGTTACGAAATGCCGTTAAACTTAAATTGATGTTTTTAAAACGGCCAATATCAAAATATTTAGCAATAGAAAGGTTATAGCGTTTTGCCGCAGGCTTATTCCAATAAGTTTCGTGGTTATAGTTCAGATACGCAGTCAGATCCGCACTAGTGAAATACTTATTAAATGTGATCGTATACAGCTCTTTACTATTATCGAATTCCACCCCTCTGTAACGACGGTCTAGATATTGGTTCATACTCATAAAGTCACGTTCAGAGAATCGGTATCCTGCGAAGGTAACTTGGCTATCATATTCTTCAAAACGTTTTGAATAACTTAAGCGATAAGACGCACCCGTATAGATTTTGTTTTCTGTTTTCAGTTTTGCTCGTGACTCAGTGATATCGAATGAAATTGCACCGAAAGCGAGTAAATCTCGACCAACACCGAGTGATAATGCGTTATAGTCGCCTGCCGCAACGCCACCGCCGAATAATGACCAACCGTTAGAGACCCCCCAGCTAAACTCCCCCGTAACAAATCCTTGCCCTTCTGTTTCGTGTTCCATATTATTCGGTCGGCCACCTGCAATCTTAAACAGTACTGAGCCAGGACGAGTTAAATATGGTATGGAGGCAGTATTCATTTGGAATTCTTGTACAGAACCATCTTGCTCTTCGATGCGTACATCTAATTTACCGCTAACAGCATCACTTAAATCTTGAATACGAAAAGGCCCAGGAGCAACTTGCGTTTCATAAATAACGCGCCCTTGCTGAGTCACAACCACTTTAGCATTAGTTCTTGCAACACCAGTGACTTCAGGCGCATAGCCACGTAAGTTAGGTGGTAACATTCTCTCATCAGAGATAAGACTTACCCCCATATAACGGAATGAATCAAATAATCCTGAGCGTAGGAATTGCTCCCCCATCGTTAGCTTTGCATTTAGTTCTTTAACTGCTCGATAAGCATAATATTGGCTCCAATCCCATTTACGATCTGTGGATTGACCATTAGTTCGATTATAACTTGCTTGCCAGTCAGCTCTAAAGCGCCAAGCTCCGAGGTTAAAACCTGTTGTACCATTACCAGTTACCGACTGGCTATTGGCTGAATCAGCAGGCCTTATCAGGTTAGCATTCAAGTTATAGTCAAAAATGAGAGCGGGTACCCCTTCATCCCAGCGAGATGGTGGATCCCAGTTATCAGAGGTAAATTCGATATACGCCTGAGGTACAGTAATGGTGACTGTTTCTTTGGCTAAAGAACCATTTATTGTCATTCCTGGAATGGTTTCTGGAATTAAACATTGGCCATTTTTAGCAAACTCAACCTTTTGTTTCCATTCATCGCGCAAAGCGATATGGTCAACAATATCTGGCGTTAAACAAGGTTCAGTCATACTCGGATCATTGGGATCCGCGATATACTCAATATCAAAAATGTCAGCTAAATCGCGACTATTTAAATTAATTTTAAATGGGTATTTCCCAGGCATAACATAGCCCGCACGAGAGAACTCATTTAAAGAAATATTTTTTTTATCCTGAAGATCTAAAACGTCCGTATTAAACTCAATACTATCATTATTTGCATTAGCTAAATTTATATGAGCAATGGCTATAAACACCATGGTAGCAACAGGCGTTAAAAAATAACTTACTGAGTTATTAAATACTTTATTTTTACTTTTTAATCGCAGAGCCATAATAGTCCCTTAGTAATAACTCAGTAATAATCCATTTTAAAACGGATAGTTGTCTGATAATTCCCTGGTTTTAAGCGCTTATTATTAGGCACAACCTGCACCTTATAGTGCAGAGTTGTCTCTCCCGCGCTAATAGGTAAATCTGGCATTGCCTTACCAGGTATTGCAACATTTCCAGCCAAATCAGAAATTTTTACTGATAATCCATTCGCATGCCCAAACACATCGAAGTTACGGCCATCAGTTGGACCATCGAATGTAATATTGAAAGTTTGCCAATTAGGAGCTCCAGGAGTTACCGGTGTTAAAACACAATTGATAAGGCGTATAGAGAAATCACTTGTTGGACTTTCTCTGTCGTGAATTATCTGGCTAACCGGTACAGTCGTTATGCTAACTGATTGATCTCGGTTATCAGCATCAATTGCACAAGGGCTCTCAATGATTGAACCGCCCATAGTAACAGTTCCTTTGAACTGACTTTGTGCCCGAGAATTTTGATTTTGCGCACTCACTATCGGGGCAAATATCATTCCTGAAAGCACCATGACAATAATGCCAAAGTGATTCATAGCGACTCCATTTCAACTTAATAACCAATTTCAATGCATTCAAATTAGTGCCCATACATCCTTGTACGGGCGATACCAATTACTGGTAGCTCAGAGCAAATGTTGCGATTGCATCAAATTCACCAGGTACAGCTGGTTTATTTACTGCATCATCATCACCTTGCAAATATGCTTGGAAACGCAGTGTATTTGCACCTGTGAACAGAGCTTGTGATGGAGATTTCGCGCCTAAAGCAATTTTAGTGCCGTTGAAATCAGTGATCACAATACCTGCGTTTTTCGCGGTACCTGCGATAGCTAAACCATCAGTTACAGAAGCACTTGGTGTACCAGTAAATGTAGTTTGAACTGTTTTCAGAGTCGAAATGTCGCACTGCTCTAATTGAATATTGAAGTCACGAGCAATACTTTTACCGCCGCCGTTTAATGCGGATGTTGCGATAGCACCCATTGGTACTTCAAATGCTTGAGAACCTGGTGGAATTGAACAAGGAGCATCAATGATTGAACCTTTAAAAGTGACTTGGCCACCACCTTGGTTTGCAGAAGCAGAACCAGCAACTACCGCTAAACCTAAACCTAATACTAAAGCAAGTTTATTTAATTTCATTTTATACATTTCCATTAGATAAAAAGACAACACAAATTAAAATAACGATTTATTATTAATCTGATTATTTTAATTTTTTCTTAAAATATATTCGATCAGCAAATATTAAGGATTGATACTAATAACTATTTCTATTTATCACACTTAGCTAATTAAATAAGTGAAATAATTAAACAGTGCATCAATGCGCTGCCATTATTATACCTCATTTTAGTTATGTCAAATCCGTGAGTTAACTACCCCTTTCTATTATAAGTTAGTGATATATATATAATCCATTACACGCACCATCTTAAATACACCATTACAGGATAAGTTAGTGATACTCATCTAATTAAATTAAGGTTTTTTTAATAAAAAACCATAAAATAAACCCAATCATTACTAATAAAGTTTTTTATACTCACAAAACGGGTTCTTATTAGTGAAAAAAAATGAAGAAAGAGGAAATGCAATCAGAAAATTAATCCAAAGATATTAAATCGAGATTTACCCGACAAATAATTAATCAGAAACATCCCAAAAAAAACAAATAAATATTTTCATAATATTTCATAATTCACCAATTGTTACATTTTAGATAAAACAAAAAACAAAAATAAATCGATAATTATCAAACAGATAAACAAATTAAACCATAAAGTAAATATAAATAACACCTAGAAATCATTCATATAAAAAAACATTTATTTAAATTAAAGTGGAAATAGAAACAATTAAGAAAAAATCAAACCAAAAATAATCATTAGATAATTTTTTATATTTCAAATCATTTCAGATGGTAATGAAAGGTAACCAGAGATAACTTTATAAATATACACCCCCATATTAAGGCCAAAATCGGAACCAAATACCTTCGATTAAAACCAATCAACCCCTCTTTAATGTGATTAATTAAATTGAAATACGTTAAATAGCGAAATAGATAAATCCCAAAGTTGAGTAAAGCGAAAGACCAAATGACTTTCAATAAACACATCACCGTCAAAATAATAATACCTAGAATATATAAACTAATGTTTAATTGAAGCGTCATCGAAAATCATCATAGTTCATCATTATATTTAACATTATCTATACTCAAGGTGATGGTGATAAAAAGTAAATCAGCCTTTAAAACAAAACCCCATCTTATATAAGATGGGGTAGCAAAATAACCATGTTTGTTGTTTATACAAGAACCAGTTGTATTAAAAAAATATACTGGTCAATATTCCTATATACCCAAAACTTAATGGCGATTTCTCACCAATTGATACCGACGAGTCAGGTATTCGATAGGTGCACTCCAAATGTGCACTAAACGGCAGAATGGGAAGAGTAAAAATATCGTCATACCCAACACAATATGCAGTTTAAAAACAATCCCAACCCCTTCAAGGTAATTGGATGCCCCCCAATGGAATGTCACAATAGACTGTGCCCACCCCACTAATTTTAACATTTCGCTACCATCCATATGTTGTGCTGAGAAAGGAATGGTAAGTAATCCTAAGCAAACTTGCACCACCAACAAAGTTAAGATCATGATGTCACCGAAGGATGACGTTGCTCTCACGCGAGGATTTGTTAGGCGGCGCTTCAATAGCATCGCACCACCAATTAGCATCATCACACCAGCAGCGCCCCCACCAATCATCGCCATTAACTGCTTAATATGCATTGGCAGAAAAGATTCATACATCCAATGAGGCGTTAGCATGCCTAAAAAGTGCCCGACAAAAATCCCAATAATCCCCAAATGGAATAAGTTTGATGCCAAACGCATGTTCTTTTTATCCAACATTTGGCTGGAACCCGCTCGCCACGTGTATTGCCCGTAATCGTAACGTAACCAACTACCAACAATAAATACCGTCCCTGCGATATAGGGGTAAATATCGAAGAAAAATTGATTGATAAAATTCATTTTTGAACTCCTACATGGCTGCCCACACTGAGATCCAAGTATTGTGGTACCACCGCATTGGCGAAGCGATGTTGATGTTCCGCCACTTCGCTACCACATGTTTTTTCATCGGCAAAAAATTTCACTTGCTCCTCTTCCCAAACCGCATCTAGCGCCTCTGGAGTGTCATCCCGTACTTCGGTTGCCACTTGTTTGCTTAATTGCTCCGTCGCAATATCGCTATGAGAAAGCTCAAGTAAAAAATTAAATAAAACAGAAAAACGGCTTTCTCGCTGTTTCAGTCTTTCCCCTAACAACGCTAAAATTGGCGCAATATCCTGTAACCCCTCGAGAGTTTCATTGCTCGGCAATACCGTTAAATATTCCAAATAAATGGGTAAATGGTCGGGTAATTCACGGCAATCAATTTGCAAACCGTGTTGCTGATATTGCGCCATTAAATCCACCATCGCTTGTCCTCGGTCTCGGGACTCACCGTGTACATGCTCAAATAGCAATAAAGATGTTGCGCGACCTCTATCAAACAACTCACAATATTGCGCCTGCATATCAAGTAAGTCTTCGTTGAGATACTCGCGCACAAACACCATCAATTGAACAGCCCGTGTGACTGGCAGCTCATCAGCCTGTTCTAGCGCTTCAATGAGCTCATCGCGATGTAACCAAAGCGCTTCCGAAGGGTATTCCAATAACCGAGAAATCACTTTTAGTGTCATCATAGTGCTTTCTCCTGATTACTTTTTGGTGTGATATCAATGGCATCAATGCGCCTGCTATTAAATAAATTCGCTTTGCTATCGCTGCCATGGCAACCATCACCAAAACTAAAGCCACAAGCTTTCGCTTCAGGGAATGCTTCACGCGCCAATTCTCGATGACTGGATGGAATGACAAAACGGTCTTCATAGTTAGCAATGGCTAAATAGCGGTACATTTCTTGTGCCTGAGCTTGTGTTAAGCCAACTTGCTCTAATGCACTGGTATCACATTGGTTTTCCACAGTTTCTGCTCGTTTGAAATGGCGCATCGCTAACATACGTTTTAACGCCAATAACACTGGTTCGGTATCCCCTGCGGTTAACAAATTCGCAAGGTATTGCACTGGAATACGTAAACTTTCCACATCTGGCAATACACCGTTATTAGCTAAGAGCCCTGAATCCGCTACTGACTGAATTGGTGACAAAGGAGGTACATACCACACCATGGGTAACGTGCGGTATTCAGGGTGCAGTGGCAGGGCTAAGCGCCATTCCATCGCCATTTTGTACACTGGAGATTTCTGTGCCGCATCGATCACACTCAATGGGATCCCTTGTTTTTGCGCTTCTTCAATCACTTTTGGATCATGAGGATCAAGGAAAACATCAAGTTGGCTCTGGTAAAGGTCGGTTTCCTTTTCGACACTGGCCGCCGACTCAATTTTGTCCGCGTCATACAGCAATACCCCTAAATAGCGGATACGACCAACACAGGTTTCAGAACAAACCGTTGGCATGCCTGACTCAATACGTGGGTAACAGAAAATGCATTTTTCTGATTTACCACTTTTCCAATTGAAATAGATTTTTTTATACGGGCAACCAGTTAAGCACATACGCCAGCCACGGCATTTGTCTTGGTCAATCAAAACAATACCGTCTTCTGAGCGCTTATAAATTGCCCCACTTGGGCAGGTCGCGACGCAAGCTGGGTTTAAACAATGTTCACACAGGCGTGGCAAATACATCATGAACGTATTTTCAAACTGCCCATACATCTCTTTTTGAATATGTTCAAAGTTTTTATCTTGGGCTCGTTTGGCGAATTCACCGCCTAAATCATCTTCCCAGTTTGGTCCCATTTTCACGTTACTCATTCGCTCACCAGTAATTAATGAACGAGGACGTGCTGTCGGTACGTGCTTACCTTCTTTGGCATTTTTTAAATGGCCGTAGTCATAATTAAATGGCTCATAATAATCATCCAAAGCAGGTACATCTGGATTAGCGAAGATTTTTGATAAAACGCCCACTTTGTTCCCCATACGTGGAACCAATTTACCCTTAATGGTGCGGATCCAGCCCCCTTTCCATTTCTCTTGGTCTTCCCAATTATGGGGGTAACCAATACCCGGTTTGGTTTCGACGTTATTAAACCATGCGTATTCCACCCCTTCGCGGCTAGTCCACACATTTTTACAGGTCACTGAGCAAGTGTGACAACCAATACATTTATCAAGGTTTAGCACCATGCCGACTTGAGAACGAATTTTCATTATGCTTTCTCCTTTCCGCTCAAGGTCTGCTGGTAGGCATCACCTTCACCATCCAGCCAGTCAACCTGTTTCATTTTGCGAACAACCACAAATTCATCACGATTAGAACCTACTGTTCCGTAATAATTGAAACTATAGGCAAGGTGCGCATAACCACCGATCATATGCGTAGGTTTCGGGCAAACACGCGTGACCGAATTATGAATTCCGCCACGTTGAGCCGTAATTTCAGAGCCGGGTAAGTTGATCAGCCGTTCTTGGGCGTGGTACATCATGATCATGCCATCAGGAATACGTTGGCTAACGATCGCTTTAGCGGTTAATGCACCATTACTGTTAAAAGCTTCAACCCAATCGTTATCTTCAACACCCAGTTCGCGGGCATCTTCTTCGCTAAGCCAAACCACTGGGCCACCGCGGCCTAACGTCAACATTAATAAGTTGTCACTGTAAGTGGAGTGGATCCCCCACTTTTGGTGCGGCGTTAAAAAGTTCAGTGCTTTTTCTGGGAACCCATTGGATTTTTTCCCCATAAGTGGCTGAGCCGCTCGAGTGTCAATTGGTGGGCGATACACCACAAGGCTTTCCCCAAAGGCGCGCATCCATTCGTGATCTTGATACAATTGCTGACGACCACTGAGCGTCCGCCATGGGATCATTTCATGCACGTTGGTGTAACAGGCATTGTAAGAAACATGTTCATCTTCCAACCCTGACCATGTAGGGCTTGAGATAATTTTACGCGGCTGCGCAACAATATCGCGAAAACGGATTTTTTCGTCTTCTTTATAACGAGCAAGATGAGTATGGTCGCGGCCCGTTACTTTGCTTAACGCATCCCATGCTTTTACTGCCACTTGTCCATTGGTTTCAGGTGCAAGTGTTAAAATGACTTCCGCGGCATCAATTGCCGTTTCAATTTTTGGCCGCCCAGCATTGGTACCGTCAGGCTGGGTTTTATTGAGTTTTTTCAAGAAATCAATTTCATCTTGTGTATTCCAATTGATCCCTTTACCACCATTACCCAATTTATCCATCAATGGGCCAAGAGAGGTAAAACGTGCATAAGTATTTGGGTAGTCACGCTCAACACAGATAATATGCGGCGCTGTTTTCCCTGGAATAAGCTCGCATTGCCCTTTTTTCCAATCTCTAACATCAAAAGGCTGTGCCATCTCAGCTGCACTATCATGTTGAATCGGCAGCGTCACCACATCCGTTTCTTTGCCTAAGTGCCCAACGCTGACCTCAGAAAATGCTTTGGCAATCCCCTTATAAATTTCCCAATCGCTTTTAGATCCCCAAGCAGGGTCGACCGCAGCTGATAATGGATGAATAAATGGATGCATATCCGAGGTATTCATATCGTCTTTTTCATACCAAGTAGCGGTCGGTAAAATAACGTCTGAGAATAAGCAGGTGCTCGACATTCTAAAGTCGAGAGTCACCACTAAGTCAACTTTCCCTTCTGCCGCTTTGTCTTGCCATTCCACTTCTTCAGGTTTGACGCCGCCTTGTTGACCTAAGTCTTTGCCTTGAACACCATTTTCAGTTCCTAATAAGTATTTCAGTAAGTATTCATGGCCTTTCCCTGCGGAGCCCAATAAATTTGAACGCCAAATAAACAGATTTCGTGGGAAATTTTGAGGGTCATCAGGTTGCTCTGAAGCAAAGCGAATATTGCCTTCTTTCAACTGTTTAACCGTATAATCAGTGGGTGACATCCCTTCACTTTGTGCCTTCTTCGCAATATTTAATGGGTTGACATTTAATTGTGGTGCTGACGGCAGCCACCCCATGCGTTCGGCACGTACATTCATATCAACCAAACTACCGCTAAAGGCGTGTTTATCGGCTAGAGGCGATAGCAACTCTTCTGTTGAGACAGTTTCGTAACGCCATTGGCTTGAATGGTTATAAAAGAAAGAGGTGCTATTCATATGACGAGGTGGACGCTGCCAGTCCAAACCGAATGCTAATGGCAACCACCCCGTTTGTGGACGTAATTTTTCTTGCCCAACATAATGAGACCAGCCACCGCCGCTTTGCCCAACGCAACCACAGAAAATCAACATATTGATAATCGCACGGTAGGTCATATCCATGTGATACCAGTGGTTAATCCCTGCGCCAACAATCACCATAGAACGGCCATGGGTTTTCTCTGCGGTATCGGCAAACTCACGCGCTATGCGAATAATATTTTGGCGGCTAACCCCAGTGACTTTTTCTGCCCACGCAGGTGAATACGCTTTCATATCATCGTAATCAACTGCACAGTTTTCATCGCCAAAACCACGGTCAATGCCGTAGTTCGCTAGCATTAAATCATAAACACTAGTAACCAATGATTCACTACCATCAGCTAACTGAATACGTTTAGCGGGCAGTTTATGTAATAAAACATCTTTAAGTTCAACATGCTGGAAGTGCTCACTTTCTAATCCACCAAAGTAAGGAAAACCAACATCGACAAATTCATCATGACTATCTGCCAAGCTGAGTTTCATTTTTATGTCATGAGCATCTTGCCCAGCGCGCGGCTCTAAATTCCATTTTTGACCGCCATCCCAACGGAACCCCATTGAACCTTGTGGAGCACATAATTCGCCTGTCTCTTCATCAATCGCGATGGTTTTCCATTCGGCATTTTTCTCTTCGCCTAATGAATTGTGTAAATCGGATGCCCGTAGCATACGGCCTGCGGCATAAGAGCCATCTTCACGCTTATCTAGCATGACAAGCATCGGCATATCGGTATAAGTGCGCACATATTCACGGAAATATTCCGCTTCACGTTTTACATGGAATTCATTGAGGATCACATGCCCCATCGCCATTGCCATGGCGCTATCTGTTCCTTGTTTCGGGTTCAACCAATGGTCACATAATTTGGCAATTTCCGCGTAGTCTGGCGTCACTGCGACCGTTTTCGTTCCTTTATAACGCACTTCTGCGAAAAAATGGGCGTCTGGCGTACGCGTTTGCGGTACGTTAGAACCCCAAGCAATAATATAAGATGAATTGTACCAATCCGCTGATTCCGGTACGTCAGTTTGTTCGCCCCACGTCATGGGTGACGCAGGTGGCAAGTCACAATACCAGTCATAAAAACTTAAGCATGAGCCACCAATTAACGATAAATAACGCGCGCCCGAGGCATAGGAAACCATTGACATCGCGGGAATTGGAGAAAAACCAACAATACGGTCAGGACCAAATTCTTTAATTGTCGCAACGTTTGCCGCTGCAATCAGTTCATTCACTTCTTGCCAACTTGAACGAACAAAACCACCACGACCACGAGCTTGTTTATAGCTTTTTGCCTTTTGCGGGTCATTGATAATAGAAAGCCACGCTGCAACAGGGTCTTGTTGCTCCGCTTTTGCTTCACGCCACAATTTAAGTAAGCGCTTACGCATCATTGGGTATTTAACACGGTTTGCGCTGTATAAATACCAAGAGTAGCTCGCCCCTCGAGGGCATCCTCTCGGCTCATGGTCAGGTAAATCAGGACGAGTTCGTGGGTAATCCGTCTGTTGCGTTTCCCAAGTGACTAACCCATTTTTGACATAAATTTTCCAGCTACAAGAGCCAGTACAGTTAACACCATGTGTGGAACGCACGACTTTGTCATGCTGCCAGCGGCTACGATAACCATCTTCCCAATCACGGTTTACATTTAACTCTTGCCCGTGATCACCTGAAAAGGTTTCGCCCAACTGCTTAAAATACCGAAATCTGTCTAAAAATTTGCTCATCGGATTGCCTCCAAAGAGACGGCGACCGGCGCCGTACATTGCTAAAATTGATTTTTATGACTTGTTATTATTTGTGTTTACGGCCGTATACCAGCCATGTGATAAACACACAGGAAATATAAAATACAAAAAATACTTTCATCGCATCTGCTGGCGAACCCGTCAGTGTTAATGATGTTCCGAACGCTTTTGGAATAAAGAAGCCACCTATTGCCCCAATAGCAGAGATAAACCCTAGAGCCGCTGCACTTTCTGTTACCGCCTCTTTTTGAGCCTCTTGCTCTGAAGCCCCTCTTAAAATGGCTTTATCCATGGTTAATTTACGAAAAACGACTGCGATCATTTGGAAGGTTGAGCCACTGCCTAACCCTGCCGTTAAAAACAGCACCATAAATACGCCATAAAACGCCCCAAAAGAGCCTCCTTGACCGTTTTCTGGTAACGTAAAAAACAGCAAGCCGGAGAAAACAGCCATGACCACAAAGTTCAGTAATGTGACTTTCACACCGCCAAAACGGTCAGACAGCATGCCGCCAACTGGGCGCGCTAACGCCCCGAGGAAAGGACCAAAAAAAGCAAATTTCAAAATAATGACGTCTGGGAACTGCGTTTTCGATAACATAGCAAAACCGGCAGAAAAACCGATAAATGAGCCGAATGTCGCCAGATATAACAGGCTTAATACCCATAGATGGCCCCGTTTCAAAACAGGTAATTGTGCTTTAAGAGATGCCTTATTTGCCGCTAAGTCATTCATGCCAAACCAAGCCATCACCGTAAAAAGCAGTAGAAATGGCACCCAAATCCAAGCGGCGTTTTCTAGCCACAACGTTGAACCATCAGGCTGAGCCGCTCCAGTCCCACCAACGAAAGTAAATACACCAACACCAACGATAAAAGGGGCCACTAATTGCATGACACTGACCCCTAAATTTCCTAGCCCACCATTCAGGCCAAGTGCACCGCCTTGGCGAGCTTTAGGGAAAAAGAAGCTGATATTGGCCATGCTGGATGCAAAGTTAGCGCCGGCAAAACCACAAAGTAGGGAAATAATGACAAAGACTTGATAAGGTGTGGCGGGGTTTTGAATCGCATAACCTAGCCAAATGCATGGGATCACCAAAAATAGCGTACTAATCGCAGTCCAACGGCGCCCACCAAAAATAGGAATAACGAATGAATAAGGGACTCTTAATAAAGCACCTGAAACGGAAGGTAATGCAGTTAATAAAAATAATTGGTCTGTCGTAAAATTAAAACCCACTTTATTTAAATTAACCGCAACTGCACTAAATAACATCCATACGCAAAATGCGAGCAATAAGCATGGAATAGAAATCCATAAATTACGATTGGCAATACGCTGCCCTGTTTTTTGCCAAAATTGAATATCTTCAGGCCGCCAATCCTGTATAACACCGTTATTTGGCTGTACAGCTACGCTATTAACATTATCTCGTTGAGACATAAATCACCCCGATAAATACAATTTCTGCTCGCAGTGTGTGGCGAATAGACCACCGTGAAGCTGATCTAAATCAAGAGAGATTTAAATGAAATATGCGTGATTTTTTTCGTTAACCACTAGAGGGGTATTAGGAGTACAAAACAATAACAAATTGAATTAAAACAAAAAAACTCATTACTGCGTAATTTTATGTGTTGAAATTTAAAGCGAATAATTCAATGGGATATTAAGGAGTAATACCGAAGTGGCATATTCAATTTTATATAATAGAGAAACAATATCTACGTTATCAAAAATAATAAATAAACGTATAGAGTAGAAAGGATCATTTATGTCTATTGCTTATCACCGATTTTCAATCATTAACCAAGTTATTGGTCTAATGCTATTGATTGCCGTACTCGGTATTATTGGCATGACAATTTCAAATAGTATGATTATTAGTGTGCAAGGAAATGCACATGCAATTAATAAGTCAGGCTCATTGCGGATGCAAAGCTATCATTTACTTTCATTAGTGCCGCTCAACCAATATTCTGACGTATATGTTCGTGAGCTTGAAAAAAATTTATTAAGCAATGAACTAACACAAGTTGTCGATATAGAAGATTTAAATCCGCAATTTTCTGAGCTTTATCAATATTGGGTTACAGAATTAAAACCTGCTCTTAACCATGCAGTTTCTCCTAATGATGCACGTCTCGCGGTCGTTACCTTTGTTAATAAACTCGATGCATTAGTTCGTAATATTGATGAAAAAACAGAACGAAAAATAACCTATGTAGCCATCACTCAAATGGTATTTATTAGCCTCGTTTCATTGCTACTTATTTTTGCTATCTGCCATTTTAGAAAGAAAATTTATACACCTTGGCTTAAGTTACTTCATATGGTGAATGCAATTAGCCATCAAGATTTTAGTCGGCGCTTCCCTGTCGGCAAAAAACTAGATGAGCTAAATTCACTCGGTCAAACGTTAAATCAAATGTCGGATGAGCTCGCACAGAGTTACCATCAATTAGAATCCCGAGTTATCGAAAAAACGGCTGATCTACAAAATAAAAATAATGTATTACTCTATTTATACCAATCTAATCGCACCTTACATGCCATTGGGCCACTATCTGTCAGGCTAGAAAAAGTATTATCTGAACTGAAAAGCTTAATGCCATTACAACATATCAGATTGAGGCTATATGAAGAAAATAATGATGCCTGCTTTCAAGATATTCATTGTCCTGAAAACAAGGAACACTGCCTCAAATCACCCAAAATAGCTGAGCACCTTAAAGTAATATCATGGGAGATTTCCGATAACTTACAGCGTTATGGCATGATTTTGGCTGAAATAGATATAAACCAGCCATTATCTGAAGAGCAAAATAATTTAGTGCTCATGCTAGTCAAACAAATTGCTGGAATGCTAGCAATGGAGCACCAATTAGAACAACAGCAGCAGTTACTGATTATGGATGAACGCTCAGCGATTGCGAGAGAATTGCATGATTCAATCGCACAATCATTATCTTGCCTCAAAATGCAAATTAGTTATCTGCAAATGCAACCTAAAACATTGCCAACTAAGCACCAAGAACTATTAAACGAAATGCGCAATGAAATAAATTCCGCCTATAGCCAATTACGTGAACTTTTAACAACCTTCAGACTAAAGTTAACTGAATCAGGCCTATTCCCTGCCTTAGAAAGCACAATCCAAGAATTCAGCCAACGTCTTGGTTTTCAAATTGAATTAGATTACCGAATTCCAGCCAAAAGCCTCTCTCCACATCAATCTATTCATATTATTCAGATAATCCGAGAAGCGTTAAGTAATATTCTCAAGCATGCTAATGCAAACTGGTCACAAATCTCATTAATCGAAAGTAACGGGCTAATCACCATGACGATAGAAGACAATGGGGAAGGGATCCAACCTCAGCCAACAAAAAATAACCATTATGGATTGATTATTATGAGAGAAAGAGCCCTAAGCCTAAATGGGAAATATCAAATTTCCCCAAGAGTTCAGGGTGGCACTACGGTTAATGTCGTATTTCCACTGACTGTGGCCTAATTAAATTGGAGTAACTCATTAATGAAAAATGACAATAAACTGACTGGGCAATCTACCATTTTACTGATTGATGACCACCCGATGCTACGTAACGGTGTTAAACAATTAATTAGTTTAGAACCCACATTGAAGGTCATTGGTGAAGCAGACGATGGAATAACGGGTATTAAAATTGCGGAAGAGCAAGACCCCGATTTAATCCTATTAGATCTCAATATGCCAGGTATGAATGGCTTTGAAGTACTTGATAATTTACGCAGCCGCGAACTTTCAGGCCGAATTATCTTATTTACCGTATCCAATTACGGTGAAGACTTAATTCATGCGTTAAAACGAGGTGCTGATGGCTATTTACTCAAAGATATGGAACCCGAAAAACTCATTGTTGCATTAAAAGAAGCAGCAAGTGGTAAAATGGTCGTTAGCCCAACGCTTGCCTCCATTTTAGCTGAATCCTTAAGAGATAACCGAGCCTCTACAGAGCATAATTTATCGGCATTAACCCCAAGAGAAACCCATATCCTAGATTTAATCTCTCAGGGGCTATCAAATAAGATGATTGCGAATAAATTACAAATTACAGAGAGCACAGTCAAAGTCCACGTCAAACACTTACTAAAGAAGCTCAATTTAAAATCGCGCGTTGAGGCCGCTATTTGGGTTTTACAACAAAAGTAATGACACAGCACCTCAACTTAATGCATCGAGCCATGGCTGTTGTTTTGGGTAACGTCGACGGTAGCCATGCATCGCAACAGATAACTGAATGAGATCCGTAAACCTTGTCGGGTCCAAATTGGTTTGCTTTTTAATTTGCTGTAACCGATAACTTAATGTATTTCTGTGAATGCCTAATTGCTGTGCGGTGCTGCCTATTTCGCCATTTTGCGATAGGAATAACTCAAGGGTTTCAATCAAAATATCCCCCGAATCATGCAACAATATTTTATGGCAAATATCCAAGAAAAAATTAAATAGATAGCTATTTTCCAACTCATTAAAGAGGCACAAAGATGCCATTTCTTTAAATAGAAAAACCTGTTTATCAGGAACCGTTAGCCGGCCAACTTCAATGACTGAACGTGCAAAATGAACAGCATCCCTCACATGTTCCTGCGTGTCTGCCTGGACACCAACACCAATATAATATTGGCTAAGCTGGCTATCTAGAATGAAATGAAGACTCGGAATAAATGATTCATTTTGATAGTGAGTTGACGGAAATAGCATCAAAATTTCGCGGCTATTAAGTAATAACACATCACTTTTTTCTATCGCTGATAATTCAGTAATGATTGTATCGAGTATTTCAGGACGGTATTGAACCGCTTCAATATTTATAATCACAGGGATCGTCGGTAACGTGAATATAAAACCGGAATTATGTAGTTTGAGTAATGCGCTGCGTCCCTGTGCTTGCGTTGTACTTTCTATATATTGAACAAATAACATGTCACGCAAACGATGCTGCCAGTTAATACTACGCCGCTCAATTTCTTGCTGAATTAGCAGCTCAGCCGTCAGTATGGCAAGTTCGGCATAACGCTGGATCACGACGGGATCGCCACTCACACCAATCACTAATTCCACTTTATCCGCCACAACAATCGGATGGTTTATCCCTGGAGCCACATTCGAATAAGCTCGCGCTTCATTTTCATTGTAAATCGTGATCCGTTTGCCGCAGCGGATCACTTCCACTGCGGCTTCATGGATTTCACCAATACGTTTTTTTTCTCCTGAAGCGATAATCACGCCCTGACTATTAATCACATTAACGTTGTGATGGATAATTCCCATAGCACGCGTGACAATATCATTGGCTAATTTATCAGTCAGTAGCATCTTACCGCCTCACTCTAGGGTTTTATTTGCTTATTCGGATTTGCGAGTATGGTACGCAGCAAATTTTCAGCGGTATCTGCTAAATAACGCTCACCATTGATCATCGCTTGCTCAAGGGAAACCGGCCCGGGGCAAAGTGACCACATTGCAGTAATGCCATGTTGGTATAGGATACGGCTATCTTCACTATATCCCCCACAAAGAGCAATAACAGGTACATCATAATGACTGGCCATTCGAGCGACTCCCACAGGGGCCTTACCATTCGCACTTTGGCTATCAAGCCGCCCTTCTCCTACAATGACTAAATCCGCTTGTTGAATATAGGATTTTGCACCAAGGAGCCCCAGAACGAGATCAATGCCCTTTTCGAGTTTTGCCGAAACAAACCAACGAAGCCCCGCACCTAATCCACCCGCAGCACCACTGCCCGCCTCAAGTGAAACATCTTTTCCCGTTATTGTTGACATTAATTTTGCATAATGCGCCATCCCGATTTCAAGCTGGTCGAGTGTGGCTTGGTCTGCTCCCTTTTGGGGGCCATAAACATAAGTCGCCCCATTTTCACCTAATAAAGGGTTTTCAACATCGCAAGAGACACTAAATTCAACCTCTGCGGCGCGTGAGTCAAATTTATCAAAATCAATCTTTGCAATGTTAATGAGGTCTTTACCACAAATTGGCGCCTCAATAAGCTGCGAGTTTTTATCATAGAACTGAGCACCTAATGCTTGAGCAAATCCCGCACCACCATCATTAGTTGCACTTCCTCCTATCCCAATAATAATACGAGAGCAGCCCATATCTAATGCATGTTTGACCATTTCACCCAAACCATAAGTTGAAGCATTTTCAACGCGACGATGCTCACGTTGAACTAATTCCAGCCCACAGCATTGCGCCATTTCAATAAAGGCAGTTTTTTCCTCCAGCACTAATAACCCTGCATCAACCTTACTACCATAAGGCCCAGTACAGCTAAAAATGTAAGGTGTTACACCAGAAAGCGCGGGGCTATGTTCCAGTGACTCCAACAAACCTTCTCCACCATCAGATATGGGTAATAACGTCATATCTAACTCAGAGGATACACGCTTGAAACCCTCAGCAACGGCTTGACATGCTAACCTTGCAGAACAACTTCCTTTAAAGGAATCAAGTGCGATAACAATTTTCATGCAGACTTTCCTATTGTAAATGGCGATGTTGAATTACTTGCTTTCCACTGAAGCCGATACTTGTAATGATTCGGGTTCGCTCATACCGTTAGTATTCACTCGTGAAGCAATAATCGTTCCAATAACTAACAAACCGACACCAAACCATAATCCAGAAGTGGCTGTTCCTGTATAATCTTCAAAAAATCCTAGAATAAACGGGCCTAGGAAGCCACCAAATAAACCTAAACAGTTCAATAATGCCAAACTTCCTGCCAACATACTGCCACTCATATACGTCGGTGGAAGAGAGAAAATAATCGATTGAACTACAAAAAACATAAATGCCGTTAAACAAAAGCCAATTAAGCCAACTACTGGGCCGCCCACCGCACCAATCACTAACCCAACCGCCATCACGGCATAACCTGAAATTAAAATACGCGATGAACGCTGTGGTGTATTGGCTTTTCTCGCTACGAAAATGCCACCAATTGCGGCTGAAATCCAAGGGATCGCTGTTAATAACCCAATCTGAATAGGTGTCAATTTGCCATACTCACCGATAATAGTAGGCAAAAAGTAACTTAAACCATAGACCGAGAACTGGTGGGTGAAATAGATAGCAACAATCATCATGAAGGCTTTATTTTTAAATGCTGCCTTAAGTGAGAATTTACTATTACTCACACTAATACTATTTTTGTCTTGGTCGTGTTTATATTTAATATAATTCCGATCATCTTCATCTAACCATTTCGCATCTTCAGGTTTATTCGGTAACACAAACCACACAACAAATGCTAGGATAACTGCTGGCAAGCCTTCAATGACAAACATCCATTGCCAACCATGGAAGCCCCATAAGCCATCCATACTCAGTAATAGGCCGCTCAGCGGTGCCCCAATAATATTCGCGAGACAGACCCCTAGTAAAAATAACCCTGTTGCTTTAGCCCGCTCTTCTTGGCTAAACCAATATGTCATATACAAAATGACCCCAGGATATAGGCCCGCTTCAGCCGCTCCCAGTAATAACCGCAAGATATAAAAAGAAATCGGCCCTGTCACAAATGCCATTGCTGCAGATAATAGCCCCCACGTGATCATGATCCGCGTGATCCAAAAACGCGCGCCCACTTTTTCCATTATTAAATTACTTGGGATCTCAAGAATCGAGTAGGTTAGGAAAAAAAGCCCTGCACCAATACCAAATGCTGTTGCAGATAATCCTAAATCAATCGACATCGCATTTTTTGCCATGCCAATATTGGTTCGGTCAATAAAGCTAATAATGTACGCTAAAATCAACAACGGCATCAGGTTACGGTATATCTTTGCGTTGGTTTTTTTCCCCTGAGCCACATAATCTAACTTTGCATTTGTAGAAAACATAGATAAGATCCTCATGTTGTAGTGAAACAGGTACGGCTCTTGGCAATAAGTGACATACCTGTTGTTTTACTTCAGCAATAGCCCGACGCCCCACGTCGGGCTTTCTGCTTGCAGCTTTTCTTATTCTCTTTCGAACAACATTGATATCCCTTGACCACCACCGATACACATCGTGACTAACCCGGTAGCAACCTGACGACGCTCCATTTCATACATTAACTTCACTGGCAAAATAGCCCCACTGGCACCTACTGGATGACCCAGAGCAATCGCACCGCCATTCACATTCACCTTCGTGCTATCAAGAGACAAATCATTCATAACTGCGATAGCTTGTGCTGCAAATGCTTCATTTAGCTCAATTAAGTCAATGTCTTTTACATCCATTTTGAGCTTTTCCATTAATCGACGGGTTGCTGGCGCGGGTCCAAAGCCCATAATCGCAGCTTCACATCCCGCGACAGCCCAATCAACGACCTTCATTCTTGGCTTCAGGCCACGTTTTTCCGCTTCTTCACGGCGCATCATCACTAATGCCGCGGCACCATCATTGATCCCTGAAGAGTTCGCAGCAGTGATCACACCATCCGCCTTAAATGCAGGGCGTAACTTGGCTAATTTTTCACGTGGTGTGTCCCGCGGATGTTCATCAGTATCAAAAATACGTGTTCCTTTACGGCCTTCCGGTATTTCTACTGGCAATATCTGGTCAGCAAAATAACCCGCTTGAATCGCTTTTAACGCTTTTTGCTGGCTATCCCATGCAAAATCATCCATTTCTTCACGGGTAATATTGAACTGTTCCGCAACATTTTCTGCCGTCATTCCATTGTGATAAGGCCCTTCTGGCCAAGTTAGAATGGACGTTAACCCATCTTCGAGCACATCATTCCCCATGCGGTAGCCATAACGCGCTTTGCGTAAGTAATACGGCAGCATCGTCATATTTTCTGTACCACATGCCACCACAACATCGGATTGGCCAGTCTGTAGCAGCATCATGCCATCAGCTAAAGCTTGTAATCCTGAGCCGCATTGGCGGTTCACCGAATATGCCGTCGTTTCTTTTGGAAGCCCTGCCCGCAGTTGGCAAATACGTGCAATAAACCCACTTTCGGCGATTTGCCCAACATTACCCACGATGACTTCATCAACATCTTCGGGGGCAATTCCTGCTCTTTTCACAGCTTCACGGATCACCACAGCCCCGAGGTCATGTTGATGTGTATTTGCAAAACTTCCTCCCATCGTACCAATGGCTGTTCTCACACCACTCACAATGACAATATCATTCGCTTGTTTCATTATTTCCCCCTATAGCACCATTCCGCCGCCAACATTGATCACTTCACCATTGATATAACGCGCTTTATCAGAGGCTAAAAAGGCAACACATTGGCCTACATCGCGCGGATCGCCAGCAAACCCCGCAGGGATCTTGCTGATCATGATATCCCACACTTTTTCAGGTACACCGCGGGTCATATCGGTATCAATAAATCCCGGGCAAATCGCATTTACGGTGACACCTTTACGGGCTAATTCACGGCAAGCCGTTTTTGTCAGACCAATAACCCCGGCTTTAGACGCGGCATAGTTGGCTTGCCCAACATTCCCAAGCCAACTGGCCGAGGAAATATTGACAATTCGGCCATGTCCTTGCTCACGCATTAATTTTGCGGCTTCTTGCATGCAGTTAAATGTCCCTTTTAAATTGATATCAATGACTTTATCCCAATCATCTTCCGTTAATTTATGCAGCATGCCATCGCGGTTGATCCCTGCATTGTTCACCAGTACATCAATCGCCCCAAAATGTGCTAATGCTTTAGAAAATAAGGCATTCACCTCTTCACGTTTAGCAATGTCGCAAGGAATGAAAATGGCTTGATGGCCTTGCTCTTGTAGCTGTTTTGCACTTTCTTCACCTGATGACATGGCTAAATCAGAAATAACAACTTTTGCCCCTTCTTCTGCAAGTACCTGAGCAATAGCAAAACCAATACCTCTTGCAGAGCCTGTCACAATGGCGACTTTATCTTGTACTAACATGGATAAATTCCTCTTTAATATTGAAACTACAAATACGAAACCAGACCAAAGGGGGCTTCTTCAAATAATGAAGAAGACATCACCTTCAAATCAGGAGAAATTTCGGGGACAAAGTCCATATGGGCAAGAATGTCACGTTCTAGGTCAACACCGGGGGCAATTTCAACCAATACTGGGGTTTCCCCCCCTAAAGTGAACACTGCACGTTCCGTGACAAAATGCATGGTTTGGTTGATATTTCGCGCGACATCCGCATTCCATGAAATTTGTCGTACTTGGTTAACTAACTTTCTAATATCCCCTTCCCGCACAATCTTTAACTGTCCATTTTCACAACGAATATCTAACCCTTTTGCGGTAAACGTTGAGCAAAACACCACGTGTCGCGCATTTTGGGTAATATCAATAAACCCACCCGCACCCGGGCAAATATTGCCTAACAAAGTCGCATTGACATGGCCACTGGCATCCATTTCCCCTGCCCCCATATACGTGATATCAACGCCTGCACCGTTGTAGTACAACATTTGGTCTTGGTGACTAATCATCGCTGATAGGTTACGGCCTATGCCAAAATCAATACCGCCAGCTTGGACGCCGCCCCAAATCCCTGACTCCACGGTGATATCAACGCGCTTAGTTGCATTTTCTTCCTGAATAATGGAGCCGATAACATCGTTTGGAATACCCGTTCCTAAGTTAATCACACAGTTTTCATATAGATAACGGCATGCAATTCGCCCAATCAATTTGCGAATATCCAAAGGTAATGGCGTAGTTTGTTGGACAGGGGTGCGAATATCACCGCATAGAGTTGGGTCAAAGAACCAGCTAGAGGATTGGCGATGATCTTCTTCAGGGTTATCGCACACGACAATGTGGTCAATAAAGCTTGCAGGAACAGTGACACGCTTGGGATGTAGAGTCCCTTCTTCAACGCAATACTTCACTTGTGCAATCACTTTGCCGCCAAAGCGTTTAGCCGCCAGTACCGCATGTAAGACTTCTAACGTCATCGCTTCTTCATCGGTGGTGAGGTTACCTTTACTATCAGCGTGAGTTCCTCTGATCACCACGACATCTAAAGGAATTTCTGGGTACCATAACCATTCCTCCCCTTTAAAATTCACTTTTTCAACTAAAGGAGGAAGTGCCAACGTTTTCGCGTTCATCCTACCGCCTTCAAGATCAGGATCGATGAATGTCCCTAACCCCACTTTGGATAAACGCCCCGGTAAACCCGCAGCCATTGCACCATACAAGTGCACCATTTGCCCTTGTGGGAGGCAATACGCTTCGACTTGGTTATCATTAATCATTTGCATCCATCGAGGCGCTAGCCCCCAATGAGAACCAATGATCCGTTTTACCATCCCTTCGTGGGCAAAGTGTTGATTCCCTCGAATACGGTTACATTGCCCTGCCGCATGAACGAGAGTGAGTTGATTTGGCGCGCCCTCGGATAAAAAGCGTTGTTCAATTGCTGATAAAATAGATTCAGCAGCGCTGGTTAATGTCATTCCCACAGTACAAATCGTATCGCCATTATTAATTAATTTAGCGGCATCTTGTTTAGAAATAAATTTATTATTCATGATAAAACCTACCTGAAGGCTAATATTTCATAGCCCCTTTTGATTAATTAAAAACTAATTTAGACTTTAGTTATTTAAAGAGTAATATCGTAATTTCAAATCTTTCTTACTTATTTTACCATTCCATGTTCTAGGAAAATTACGTGTAAATATAATTCTTACTGGAACTTTATACGTTGGCACCCTATCTTTTAACCATTCAATAATTTCTTTACTGGTTAAACATACTTGATTCTCAGGGATAATAAATGCAATGGGTTCTTCGCCATAAATGGTGCTTTCAATTGGGATGACAGCAACCTCATTAACACCTGGGTAATTAGAAATTAAATCTTCGATTTCAATAGAATATATTTTTTCCCCACCACGGTTAATCATATCTTTAATTCGGTCTTGGATATAAAGAAAACCATCATCATTCCTATAACCAATATCCCCTGTGAAAAACCAACCATCGTTAAATGATGTCGTATTTGCAGGGCTATCAGGCCAATAACGTTGGATAACAACATCCCCTTTTACCCAAATATTACCTGTCGTGTTAGCGGGTTTATCTTCACCTTTATCATCACGTATGGCCACTTCTAACCCAGGAATCGGTGTGCCTGAGCTCGCTTTCTTATCACTATAGCGGATATCATCTCGAAATACCGTGGCTGGTGATGATGTCTCCGTCAAACCATAAACAGAATGAATGGATGTTTTGGCAAATATATAAGAAAGCTCTTTAATGGTACCTTCATTTAAATGACCAGCTCCACAAGCAATTTTTTTTAATGAATTAAATCGTTCCAAATTAATAATTTTATTTTCTTTTATTTTTTGAATTAATAATATAAATACCGTTGGCGAACCATGTAAGAATGTTATTTTTTCTTTCGCAATTGTTGAAATAATATCTTTCGCATTAAATTTCTTCTGAAGATAGATTGTACCACCTATATGAATAAATAATGCCAAAATAGCGGAGAGCCCCGTAATATGATAAATCGGTACAGCCAAAATTGTTTTATCGTGCTCAGTTAACTTTAACGTTTCCTGATAGGCATATACGGCAGATAATATATTCTTGTGCGTGATCACCGCACCTTTCGGCGCTCCCGTTGTGCCCGAAGTGAATATCACCACCGCTGGGTCTTCTTCATTAACTTGGTTAATAAAATTAATTTCATCAGTAAGGGTTATATTATTCCACTGAGAAAGGCTAACTCCTTTTTCACTGAGTTGTGCCAACCATGGTTGATATGTATCATCCCAAAAAACAGCATCCGCATTAATACAAGATAGATGCTCTTTACCTTCAAACTCTTTCATTTTGGTACTCAAGGGAATTACCTGAATCCCAAGACCTACCGCGGCATAAAATAATTGGCAAAATTCAATCGTATTTCCCCAGCCAAGTACAATCCGGTCACCTTTTTTCAACTGCACGGTGGTTGTTAGCCACAACATTGTTTGGTTTACTTTCACAAGTAATTGGTGATAACTCCAACTTTGCTCTTCAAATACAATGGCAACAGCGTCTGGCTGCACTTTTGCTCTCTGTAATAAGCTTTGGTAGATGTTTGAATTTGGCACAAGCATGGACACACTCCGATACTGCTGAATATGACTGATATGCTATCAATGTATAAAATACACTCCGATAAATTAGTGCCAATCTTCACAAATTATTCACACCCTTTTTTTATTTGAATTAGTGATCTGCACAACCCATTTGTTAACGTTTTTTTATTTTGGCCTCATTTCACACCCTATTTTTTATGGCAAATAAACATATTTACCTTTTGTTATTACCAAACCATCCAAAAGACACAGAAATTCCTATGAAAAACTCGTTTTCCATTGTGCGTATAAACAATAACTCAGAGACACAGAGAGTTCGGGGCTAATACTTCGCAAACTCGTTTATTCTCTATCTGCTCTTGCACTCTGTGCTATTTAGCCCTCTCACCACATCCAATAAGGTAAAAAGAGTGGTGAATTCACTGGAGATTGCTACAGTGAGAGACAGTCATAATGAAAGAACTGATGAAAAAGCAATCGCCACCTTTAAAAATGGTTAAGGAGTTAACTCATGGCAAACACCCCTTATGTTCCACCTAAAGTCTGGCAATGGGAGCAAGGGAATGGCGGAAAATTCGCCAATATTAATCGCCCAATTTCTGGTGCAACTCACGAAAAACCTTTACCTATAGGTAAGCACCCACTACAGCTATATTCATTAGGAACTCCCAACGGACAAAAAGTCACTATCATGTTAGAGGAGCTGTTAGCCCTTGGCATTAAAGAGGCTGAATACGACGCTTGGCTCATTAATATTGGTGAAGGTGACCAATTCAGTTCCGGCTTTGTTGAAATCAACCCTAACTCAAAAATCCCTGCATTAGTTGATAGAAGTGGCAAAGAACCTATCCGAGTATTTGAATCGGGTTCGATTCTGACCTATTTAGCTGAAAAATTTTCCGCTTTTTTACCCGTAACTCAACCAGAACGTGCTGAAACCTTATCTTGGCTATTTTGGCAAATGGGCTCAGCGCCTTTTGCAGGTGGCGGTTTTGGCCATTTTTATGCCTATGCGCCTGAAAAATTTGAATACCCGATTAACCGTTTTGCAATGGAAACCAAGCGTCAATTAGATGTGTTAGATAAACGTTTAGCAGAACACAAATATGTTGCAGGAGACCACTACAGCATCGCTGATATCGCCATCTGGCCGTGGTACGGTGCATTAGTGAAAGGTTGGCTTTATGATGCCGCTGAGTTTTTATCTGTCCATGAATATAAACATGTCATTCGTTGGGCTGATGAAGTCTATGCACGCCCAGCCGTACAGCGCGGCCGCCGTGTTAATCGCCTACAAGGTGACCCCACACAGCAAGTACGCGAACGCCACAATGCGAGTGATATAAGTTAGTTAATAGATTTTTATATGTATCATTAGTGATAAAAGCACAAGTAAGTTAGCAAACACTTACATTGTGCTTTTTTTTGCATTTATTCCCTATATCTAAATACTGATACAATATTGGCTTTTGGTGGTTAGATAGCAATTATTTCTCATTTCCCTCCATCTTCTCATTATTAATAGTAGAGTTATATCACTTAATTAAACACTTAAAATAAACAATAAAATAACAATTAACCAACATTGATTTTGATATAAATCACAGATAAGCGATTATTATTTTCACAACAAAAAATAAATTATAATTTAGGGTTTTAATATCATCGAAAAATAACATTAATTTGCTAATTAGCACGTTATCTGTCACAGAATATAGCCTTTATTGAAAGCAACTCAACAATCAATGCATCATTAATGAATTGTTTTTAAATGGATTTTATTACCCAACAACTATTGATATGCTTGACCCACCACAAATAGTAATAAAAACACCAATCTATTTATAGAAGTATTATTTTATAAATGATGATTAATCCATTTATTATTCATCAATATTATTTTCTTTAATAAATAATATGACATCAATAAAAAATTCATAAAAATATATTTTTTATTTTTATAGGTACGCCAGTTAATTTTATTTAAATGAGGTTCACCTAATATGACAAATAATGAGAATAAACCTACCTTACTTGACTCAGAATATGAACATGTCCCTGTCCCTATTGAACATCGCAAAAGCTTTGCATCCGTGTCTGCTGTTTGGTATAGCTTCCCTTTAGTCTTAACCAGCGCTGTTATTGGTGGCGTTGTCACCGCAATGCTCGGTTTTAAAATGGGGGTCACCGCCATCTTAGTTGGGAATTTACTACTGTGCCTAGTAATTGGCTCACTCAGTTATTTAGCCGGAAAAACGGGTGAAAACTTCGCTATCTCTGCTAAAAAAACATTTGGGCGCCGTGGATATATTGCGGTTTCAGGCTTACTTGCAACTGTCGTGATAGGCTGGTTTGCTCTCATGGTCGGCCTAACTGGTGACACGATGTTTCGGTCATTTGGACAAAATTTATTGCTCATGACCGTTTTAGGGGGAGTATTGTATGTAGGTGCCACCTTTATTGGTATTAAAGCCTTAGCAATTTTAGGTTATATTGCAGCCCCTATGTACGTAATTCTTGGTGTTATTTCCGTTGTTATTGCGATGCAAAGCGGTTCATCCGATATTATCAATTATCAACCGGTTGTTGGGGCTGGAGCCCTCTCATTCGGTGTCGCGGTTACCATGATTTTCTCGACATTTACCGACTCAGGTACTATGACCGCCGATTTCACTCGCTGGGCAAAAAATGGTAAACAGGGTTTCTTAGCCGCTTTCACCGCATTTCCTATCTCCAAATTTTTTGCTGAAGTTATTGGCGCAATTATTGTTGCGACAGGCGTTGTATTACACCCGGAAGTCACAGGCGGCGATTTTATTACCATTCTCGCAAATGCTAGCCCATTGCTCTCCATATTAGCCATCATCTTTGTTTTTGTTAACTTAGGTGTCGGCTGTACGCATTGTTTATACAACGGTGCAGTAGGTTGGTCTCATATTACTAAAGGTAAAATGAGAACCTTAACGATCATATTGGGTATTATCGGTATTCTTGTCGCAGTTACCGGTATTTGGAATGCATTCCAAACTTGGTTAAATTTACTTGGGTTAATCGTCCCCCCAATCGCCGCGATTATCATTATGGACCAATTAGTGTTAAAACGAAAAAATGATGAATCAAAAAACTGGCAACCTTTAGCCTTTATCTCTTGGATATTCGCCTCAGGAATTGCCCTCATTGTCAATTCGTATGCGCCTGAACTCTCCGTCGTTGTTGCAGGCTTAGTTTCATCATCTATTATCTATCTTATTGGCCATAAACTGACTAAATAGTTAATTCCAATTGGGGGATATTTACTCTCCCCCAATATCCTTCCTGATAAATCACCTAAATATATCAATACATTTTCTCTTCTTTTTCCGCAACATGCCCCTTAAATAATTTATATTTTTCTTAATTCTATAATATGCATTTAGTCTGCAACAATTAAAAACTTAAAATTTTCGATTAGATTTACTCAATTTATTTTAAAAATAAATAAGTCATCATTTATAAATACCCGCTGATTAAATTGGAATAAAAATATTTTAAAACAGCAAAAAAAATGATAATAACCAACATAATCAATTTGATATAAATTAATTTCGGTTTTTATATTTTAATGTTTTTTACATTGATAGGTAAATCTTATTTCAGCAATCGCTTAAACCGATGGCCATCATTGATAAAAATCAAGAACCTCTCAGGCTTATTTATCCATCATAGTCCGGCTGTAGAATTATATTAATTAAAAAATATTTAAATATATTTGACCGCAATCTTTCAAGGATAGTGTAATGAAAAAACTTACTCGCATTACGGTCGCTGTCATATTTTTGCTTTTACTCGGTTATTTTGGGTTATCTGGATATGTGTGGTATCACGATAATCAACGAAGAGAAAATAATGACATTCAGACATCTAAAATTGCAGAAAATAATCAAGTCCTAAAATTCTTTGCTGAAAAAGGATGCGATTACTGTCACACGCCGTCAACTGATTTACCTGCCTACGCATCATTCCCCATTGCTAAACAACTGATGGAGTACGATATTCAGCTAGGTTATAAATCATTCAACCTCGAGGCCGCTCGCGCTGCACTCATCGCAGGAGAACCTGTACCGCAAAGTGAATTAAATAAAATTGAGTGGGTTATGCAGAACCACACCATGCCACCAACGCGTTATGTTGCACTGCATTGGGCCAGTAGCGTCAGTGATGAAGAACGTGATAACCTATTGAATTGGATAGCTAAACAGCGGGAAGAGCACTATGCCAGCCAAGATACCGCTGCTGAGCACCGCAACGAACCAATTCAACCAATTCCAAAATCACTGGATGTCGATGATGCAAAAGTCGCATTAGGTTTCCGTTTGTATCATGATGCGCGCCTGTCAGGGGATAGCACGATCTCTTGTGCACACTGCCACGCACTCAATGCAGGTGGTGTTGATGGCCGTAAAACGTCAATTGGGGTTGGTGGCGCCGTGGGTCCAATCAATGCGCCAACGGTGTTTAACTCCGTATTTAATGTCGAGCAATTTTGGGATGGTAGAGCGCCTGACTTACAAGCTCAAGCCGGTGGCCCACCATTAAACCCTATCGAAATGGCATCAAAATCATGGGATGAAATCATTGAAAAACTGGATAAAGACCCCGTCTTAAAACAAGATTTCAATGCCGTTTACCCAGAAGGGTTTACGGGTGACACCATCACTGATGCGATTGCCGAGTTCGAAAAAACCTTAATCACCCCGGACTCTCCGTTTGATAATTGGTTGAGAGGTGACAAAACGGCATTAACCGCGCAACAGCTCCATGGTTATCAGTTGTTTAAAGAGAACAAATGCGCAACCTGCCATGGGGGCGTGATCTTAGGTGGTCGTTCCTTCGAACCTCTGGGCTTGAAAAAAGACTATGAGTTCGGTGAAATCACTGCTCAAGATATTGGTCGCATGAATGTCACCTCTGATGAGCGTGATAAATTACGCCAAAAAGTGCCAACGTTACGTAATGTTGAGCTAACCGCACCGTATTTCCACCGTGGGGATGTCGCCACCTTAGATGAAGCAGTAAAACTGATGCTGCGCTATCAAGTGGGTAAAGAACTGCCACAAAAAGATGTCGACGACATTGTTGCCTTTCTTGAAAGCTTAACGGGTGTGTATACACCGTATATGCAACAAAGTGGGTCACAACAGTAAATATCAATATCTGATTGATATGAAAAACCAATAGCACCGCGCAAATAATAGCGGTGCTATTTTTATTTATAACGTATCTTTGTAAAACACCACTTTCTCTAATACAGGCAATGTTAACTGTTGTTGATATCCATCCAATGTTTCTTTTGCCAATATTGCTAATGCACGGTAAAAATCGCTGTTAGCCGAATCTATCAATACTTCGAGAAAATGTGCCGACCAAGGTAATAAGTGCCAAGCGAGCAACTCTTCTAAATCCGCTCTGCGATTTTGCTCAGCCAGCCAAGCCGCTAACATCAAAATCAACCCAAAATGGTCTTCAGGCTCTTTTTGTGTTGTCACTGGCTCAACACCTTTATTCCGCATCCATTGGCGCAGCTCAACGGTTGAATCACCAAAAACAATCTTTTCTTTGTCTAGCCAGACTGAGCCCCAAGGAGGCGCGGGTAAAGCATAAGGCCCGATAAACAAGCGCTGCCATGCTTCACTGAGTGGTTCGTTTTCCTGAGTGCTGGATTGCAAAAGTTGGCTAATTTTCGCTAAGGAAGGTAAAGCAAATGGCCATTCTTCATGCCAAGTTGGCTCTTGTAAAATCGCAATAATCTCTGCATTGTTTTCATTTTCTGGTGAGAAATAAAATAAAGATCCCAGAACCCGGCCTGTCACTGCCACGTGCTCAAGAAAGTGCGCTTCTTGCATATTGATTGTCTCTGAAGTTATCAGCGCAGGGAGACCAGCTCCTGCGCTGAAAGGTTTACCAATTAAGCCACAGCCATGCCGACTGTCATATGTAAACCATAGAATAGCCCACGACCAATAAATTCACCAACCAGTACCAATACGGTGCCTAGCAGTAAACTCAAAACCGAAGGCTGATTTTGTCGTACAATAGGCAAAATCCATAGCAGTAACCCAAGACTGGTCACCACGATGCGTATCACTTGTAAAACACCGAAGTCAGGGACTAAATCTACGGCTTTTTGTACAGAAGTGGCAATTAGCGCGATTTCTCCGCTTTGCAGTAAAACTGACGCGATAGTCACAATATAAGCGATAACACTAATAAGGGCTAATTTACCACTATTAAACGGAAATTTAGCCACTCGTAATAGTAGAGTGCCTAAAATTGGCCCAACAACAAACAGGGTCATAAAGAAGCCGATGGTGGTATGTGGCGTATTCCATGTTGGCACCGTGCTTATCATATAAACTCGAGTCATTGCCCAAACAAATAACAGCCCCATCAGCATGGTGATGATTAACCACACTTTGTCCAACCCTGTTGGCATTTTTTTCATTGCAGATAACAGCCACCATAGGCCACCCAAGGCAAAGAAAATGGAGCCAAACAGCACTTCGTTACTTAATGATGACGCAAACACACGGTTCATCGAGTTAAATGCACGCATCGGTGAACCCATATGCATCATGGATGCGAGAAAGCCTAAGCCCATCAACACCCATAACGCCAACATTGCATTCACAATGCGCTGTTTTTGTGATTTATCATCTGTCGATAACCAGGCAAGCCCTGTCACAATCACGCCACCTGCAATACTTTGGCCTAATACTGTAAATAAAATGAGCGGCCATTCGTGTAATCCATTGCCCATGTTATACCTCCCGAGGATTGGCTAAATGGCCTGTCGTATCATTGACAGGACGACTATTGGCATTGGGTTTAATGACAATATTAGGCTTGGTATAGTGCGCTTCAGGTAATGGCGCAATCTCTGCCAAATTGCCATGTTTTTCACGTAACTCTTCAATAGGGCCAAAGTCTAATGCACGCAGTGGGCAAGACTCAGCACAAATTGGTTTTTTGCCAACCGCAACACGTTCATAGCAACCATCGCACTTGGTCATATGCCCTTTTTCGCTATCAAATTGCGGCGCACCGTATGGGCACGCCATATGGCAATAGCGGCAACCAATACAGACGCTTTCATCCACAACGACAAAGCCATCTTCACGTTTGTGCATCGCGCCACTTGGGCACACTTTGACACAAGCAGGGTCTTCACAGTGGTTGCATGAAATCGACAAATAATAACTAAATACGTTTTGATGCCACACGCCGTTATCTTCTTGCCAATCTCCCCCTGCATATTCATAAATGCGTCTAAAATTCACAGCAGGAGATAAATTTTTGTAATCCTTACACGCTAATTCACACGTTTTACATCCTGTGCAGCGCGCAGAATCAATATAAAAACCATATTGTGTTGTCATGATTTATCTCCCTATACCCTTGCCACTTCAACTAAATTACTGTGTTGTGGATTACCTTTCGCTAACGGTGACGGGCGCTGAGTCGTCAGGACGTTTAGGCTTCCACCATGGTCCACCTTGTTTTCATCAGGCGCGTACCAAGCCCCTTCCCCCATGGCCACAACCCCAGGAATGATGCGTGGGGTCACTTTGGCAGCGATCTGCACTTCCCCTCTATCGTTGTAAATACGCACTATGTCGCCATCTTTAATATTGCGACGTTTTGCATCAATAGGGTTGATCCACATCTCTTGTAAACAAGCAGCCTTAAGCACATCAATGTTGCCGTAGGTGGAGTGAACGCGCGATTTATAGTGGAAGCCACTCAATTGCAGTGGATATTTTTCGGTGAGCTGATCATCATGGCTTTCAAAGCCTGGAGAATACATTGGAAGTGCTGATATCAAATCGCCCTCTGCGAGGGTCCATGTTTTCGCGATATCCGCTAATTGTGATGAATAGATCTCAATCTTGCCTGACGGGGTATTTAATGGGTTCGCAATTGGGTCTTCGCGGAAAGCTTTGTGTGCCACGACATGCCCTTGTGGGTTCATTTTTTTGTAAATCCCTTGCTGCTGGAATGTCTCAAAATCAGGTAGCTCAGGTAACTTTTGTCGTGAGATTTCATACAAATGGCGTAACCACTCTTCTTGGGTTCGCCCTTCGGTAAATTTCTCTTCAACCCCCATACGGCGTGCGATTTGTGTACACATTTCATACACCGTTTTGCTCTCAAAACGTGGTTCAATGGCTTGGCTAGCGAAAATCACATACCCCATATTACTGGCGGCACCATCCAAGCAAAAATCCATTTGCTCAGAAGCAGTGCAATCAGGCAGAACTAAATCTGCATATTTCGCAGAGGCGGTCATATGGTTATCAATCACCACTATCATTTCGCATTTTTTATCATCCTGAAGAATGTCATGCGTTTTATTAATATCAGAGTGTTGATTGATTAAACTGTTACTGGCGTAGTTCCAAATAAACTTAATCGGCACATCCAGTTTATCTTTGCCTCTAACCCCATCGTGAGTTGCGGTCATTTCTGGGCCGCGTTCAATAGCATCCGTCCATAAGAATACGGAAATACTCGCTTTAACTGGGTTCTCTAACGTTGGCATCCGCTCAAATGGAATGTCATAGTTCCCTTCACGAGCCCCCGTATTTCCCCCATTGATACCCACATTACCCGTTAAAATCGGTAACATCGCAATCGCACGCGCAGTTTGCTCGCCGTTCGAATGGCGTTGTGGCCCCCAACCTTGGCTAATATAAGCTGGTTTTGCGGAACCGATTTCACGCGCTAATTTAATAATTTTATCCGCAGGGATACCGGTGATTTGCGCAGCCCATTGTGGCGTTTTTTCGACACCATCATCCCCTTGGCCTAAAATATACGCCTTGTAGTGGCTGTTTTTCGGGGCATCAGCGGGAAGCGTTTTTTCATCATAGCCCACGCAGTATTTATCTAAGAAAGGTTGGTCAACCATATTTTCTGTGATCAGCACATGGGCGAGCCCCGCGACTAGTGCAGCATCTGTTCCTGGGCGGATCGGGATCCACTCATCTTCACGTCCCGCTGCGGTGTCAGTATAACGTGGGTCGATCACGATCATTCGTGCATTGGAGCGCTCACGGGCTTGTTCCAATTGGTAAGTAATGCCACCACCGCTCATACGCGTTTCTGCGGGGTTATTCCCAAATAGCACCACTAATTTTGAGTTTTCGATATCGGAAACGCTATTCCCCGCCCCGCTACCATAGGTATAAGGCATCGCACAGCTAATTTGTGCTGTACTATAGGTACCATAATGATTTAAATAGCCGCCCATGCAGTTCATCAAGCGGGCGATTGGGGAATTCGCTGGCGGCCATGAGCGTGCGACGGTACCGCCTAATGTGCCTGTTCCATAGTTCAAGTACACCGCTTCATTACCATAATCGGCAATAATCCGTTTTAGATTGTCGCTAATCAAATCGTAGGCTTCTTCCCAACTAATTTGTTTGAATTTACCTTCACCACGCGCCCCAACGCGCAGCATCGGGTATTTCAAGCGGTCAGGGTTATAGACACGGCGGCGCATTGAACGCCCACGTAAACAGGCTTTAACTTGGTGCTTATTGCCGTAAACATCATCACCGGTATTGTCGGTTTCGACATATTTTATTTCACCATCAACAATATGCATACGCAGTGGGCAGCGACTCCCACAGTTAACGGTACATGCGCTCCAAACTATTTTTTCTTCAGGTATGGCTGTTTTGGGTGCTGTTTCACTGGTATCAGCAACACTATTAAAAGGTAAACTTAGCGCTCCACTTGCAAGTGCGAGTCCCCCGACGGTACTGGTTTGCATTAGCTTCCTGCGGCTGATCCCCGATTGGAGTATTCCCTCAGATAATGCTTTACTCATAATCTGCCTCACTTAACATTGCTTCAGCGTTTTAAAATGGCTTTTTGAAATTTATTTTTATCTTTAATTCATTTATCTACTTTCAATGACCATTTTATCGTTAGGGCTCAGTAGGGCATTGTGCGCGATCAACAATCCAACACAAAAAGTATGGTTTTTATCTATTAGCAATCATTAAATAACATTGAAAATAAAACCATTCCAGTTTATATCATTAAAAATTAATTTAATTAAAATAAATATAGTGAGATTATTTCTTAAGTTGAGTTGATTTAACTATTTTAAAGCCTTTTTATTTAATAAATATTTTTTATATTAATAAATTTCGCCATTCGTTTCTATTGTGCAAATGAACAAATAAATTAACAATTGGCCGTACAATAAACACAGCTATCTTCACATTTTTTTAATAGTACTTCCCTACTATTAGGATTACCTCTAACCAATAGCCAATCATATATATCACATCGTATCTAAATTAATTAGATACATTCCTTCTAACCAATCGATATTATTAATAGGACTGTAAAAATGAAAATAAACGTATTATTAGATTTGAAGAATAATTTAGGAGAAGGCCCTGTTTGGGATATTCAACAGCAACGCTTATATTGGATTGACAGCTTAGATGGTCGCGTATTTTCCTGCACAGAACGTGGAACTGAAATTAAAAGCTGGGATGTTAGGCAGAAAATAGGTTCAATGGCTCTATGTAAAGATGGAAACTCCGCAATCGTTGCGCTCGAAAAAGGAATTCATCTTCTTGATTTTGCAACGGGTGAAACAAGCCTTATACACTCACCTGAAAGTGATAAATCTCATAATCGATTTAATGATGGGAAAGTAGATAGACAAGGACGCTTTGTTGTCGGTTCGATGGATATGCAAGAAGAGACCCCGTCAGGTGCGTTATATCGCCTAGATACGGACTATTCCCTACATAAAATTGAACAAAATATTATTGTCTCTAATGCGCCTTGCTGGTCGCCTAAAGGCGATACTTTCTATTTCGCTGATACATGGACAGGTGAAATATGGAAATATGATTATGACGGCTTAACAGGCAATATCAGTAATCGCCAAACATTCTGTACCGTTAACACCTCATCGGGTGGAGCTGCTGATGGTGCGACCGTTGACAGTGAAGGCTATCTTTGGAATGCCCTTGTTTATGCAGGAAAAATCGTTCGATATAGCCCTTCTGGCGAGATTGACAGAATTATCGAAATGCCTGTTAAGAAAGTCACCAGCGTCGCTTTTGGTGGTGAAAACTTAGATATTTTATATGTCACATCAATGGCAAGACCACCATTACCTCGCTTTCCTGAAGATGGCCAGTTACGCGGAAGTGTCTTCTCTATACATAATCTTGGTGTAACCGGTATTCCTGAAAAACGATTTGGGGGTTAAATAACGTTTAAATCACAAGCGAATATCTCTGGTTCTCAAATTATTATACTTATAAAAGAGCTGCAATTATGATTAAAAATAATGCTTCAAATAATAAAATATCATTTAAAAAAATACATCGTTTCTCGTGGGTCTCATTATTTGTTTGCTGGCTTATTTGGTTATTAAATGCTTATGACAGAGAAATGATATTAAGACTAGGCCCTGTTATTTCTCAGGAATTTAATTTAAGCCCTGAAGAGTGGGGGAATATTGTTGCTATTATTATGATAGCTCTCGCTATTTTAGATATACCCGGTTCAGTTCTCAGTGATCGATATGGTTCGGGCTGGAAACGTGCTCGTTTTCAAGTTCCTTTAGTATTAGGTTATACCGCTATTTCATTTATTTCTGGTTTTAAAGCCATTAGCCATAACTTAACCTATTTTATCCTATTACGGTTTGGTGTGAATCTTGGCGCAGGTTGGGGTGAGCCGGTTGGAGTAAGTAATACGGCAGAATGGTGGCCGAAAGAAAAAAGAGGTTTTGCTCTCGGTGTGCACCATACTGGATATCCCATCGGGGCTTTATTAAGTGGCGTTGTAGCAAGTTTTATTATATCTGAATTTGGGGAAGCAAACTGGCGATATAGCTTCTTTATACCACTCGTGGTCGCGCTACCTATTATGATTTTTTGGGCTAAATATTCAACCGCGGCACGAATTTCAATATTATATGAACATATTGAAAAATCAGGCATGACCAAACCCGCAGAAAGTAGTAGTACCCAAGTACAAAAAGGCCAAGGTGTTAAAATTTTTCTCGCCACATTAAAAAATAGAAATATAGCACTAACAGCAGGGAACACATTATTAACTCAGATTGTTTATATGGGGATCAGCATGGTATTGCCTTCCTATTTATATCATGTCTCTGGATTATCTTTAGCCGCTTCAGCAGGACTGAGCATCATCTTCACATTAACGGGTGTACTCGGGCAAATTGTTTGGCCTTGGCTATCAGACATATTAGGTCGAAAAAGAACCTTAATTATTTGCGGTTTATGGATGAGCATTGGTATCGCTTTATTTTACTTCGCAACGTCAATGCCAAAAATTATCGCTATACAGCTGTTCTTCGGCTTGGTGGCTAATGCCGTTTGGCCAATTTACTACGCTATGGCATCTGATAATGCCAATGACCAATCCATTTCTACTGCAAATGGTATTATCACCACATCCATGTTCATTGGTGGTGCCATATCGCCGTTATTAATGGGCTGGTTAATTAATCTTGGTGGAGGCTGGAATAGCTCTTTAGGTTATATTTATACCTTCTTTGCCATGGCTGCCTGCGCACTGCTTGGTGTCATATTACAGCTCTTTACCACCCACACACCACTATATAAAAACCATACAGCAGCCGAATAAGTCACCTTAAATAAGGCTGTTTAAACACATAAAAATCCCCTTAAACGAAAATTGACTAAAACGTTTAAGGGGAAATATAAAATATAAATTATCGAGTGAATATTTGTTCTGCTAACCGTAATTAAAACAATCCATTACGCAGTTAGGCCACCATCTAAGACCAATGTTTGCCCTGTTAAGTACTGGCTATTATCGCCAATCAAAAATTCAACTAGCTCTAACGTATCTCACCACATTTTATCATCTTGATAAATATTGTTGTACCTCTGTAAAACACGCTAAAATATATTTAAATATTATTTTCACGCTCTTGTTGGCGAAATTTAGAAGGAGACATTCCTGTTGCAGCGTGAAAATCCCGAGAAAAGTGAAGAGGATCATTGTAGCCAATCTGCCACGCTATATGGCTAATACTTTCTTCAGTTTCCACCAGTAAGCGCCTTACTTGAGCGAGCCGATAATTTTTTAGCCACCTTAGCGGGCTTTGATTAAAGGTCGAATTAAATAACCGAAATAATTGTGATTTACTCACCTGACAATAGTGCATAAATTTTTCGATATCCCAATCATCACTATAATGGCTATGAATTTGATAAATTAATCGTCCTAAACCACGATGCATAATAACAGGCGATTTAGCCACTTCAAAACTTCGGTTTTCCATCAAAATATAAATCATTTGTGCACATAATGTATCGCATCGTGCATCCGCTAACAGTGTATGTCCTTGCATTGTTAAAAATATATGGTGATAAATTTCAGTCACTTTTTCTGGTTGCTCAAACTGAAAAATTGGCTTATGTGTAATATCAAGTATATTCATGATATTATTGAGTTTTCCACCATCTATTCTCACCCAGAGAATCTCCCAAGGATCTTCTTTATCAGGGAAATGCTCGTGTGGTAATTGAACTGGGATCCAGGCTAATTGATTCGCCTTAACCACATATTCTTTACCTTCCAATTTAATGTTTCCCTTTCCTCTTAAACAAAAAAGCAATTCATGTCCTGCAACAGAGTGCCTCTGCACGTGAAAGTCAGGAAATGCAATTAAATGGCCTCCCCTTAATACTCTATAATTCATCAAGGTAGAAAAATCATCTGATTCACGATATCGACTCGAAATAACCTGATGTGTACGTTTTTCACTTGTCAATTTGAGTACCTCAGCACGGTAAAATACCCCTATCTACTGACAACAATAACACCTTAATTTTTCTTTTATCACCAAATCGTAGTTTGTATCTGAGTAATATTTGACCCCTATCACAACTTCAAACACATGAAAATTTTATCCATAAGACAGGGAATTTCAGCTATCACACAAAAAAATTGCTACGGCTAGAGTAATGCTGTACCGACAACCACATAGGCTATTTACCATTAATTAGGAGTAATAAATGATTGATTTTAACGATCCTCGCCAGGTCGCCAAAGCAATTCAGTTTACTAATGTAAACCCAGATCTCACTCGTAGTGAGTTAATAAAACATTTAGAAATTTGTATGCAATACCAGTTTGATGCAGCCATGATCGCACCATGCTGGGTTTCTGTTGCAAAAGATGTATTAAAAGGGAGCGGAATTCGTGTTGCAACAACAGTTAACTTTCCACAAGCCAATGATACAACAGCGATGAAAGTCGCTGTTGTACGTGAACTAGCAAAAGAAGGCGCGGACGAATTTGATTTTCCACCAAACCCTGGTTTTTTACTTGGCGGTGAAGATGAGCTTTATTTCAATGAGTTAAAAGAAGTGACCCATGTGGCTCATGACTTAGGCATGAAAGTTAAAGCGATGCTCGAATTTGGTTTTATTACTGAAGAAGCAATGAAGATCAAGGCGACTCAATATGCATATCAAGCAGGTATTGATTGGGTAAAACAATCTAGTGGCTGGGGCAAAGGGGGATGTGCTGCCACAGTAGAGGATGTCCGACTTCTCAAAGCTAATATTCAAGCGCCTTGTCGCGTTAAAGTCTCTGGTAAAGTAAATACGATAGAAAAAATGAAAGCCATGTTTGAAGCGGGTGCCGAACTTGTTGGAACAAGCTCAGGGCCAGAACTGGTCAAAGGCTTAACAGGTGATATTAACGCCTATTAAGTTACGAATGCCGTGTGCTAACTGCCACGGCCTTTATTGTCTTTGATGCTAGCTCAGCAAGGAATTAAACATATGAGTATTTTTATTCTTGGTAGTTATGCAAAAGCATTAGTGATGACCACTGAACGCATACCTCTCGCTGGAGAAACACTAATTGGTCAAGATTTTCGTCAAACATGGGGAGGAAAAGGCTCTGACATGGCAGTACAAGCTGCACGATTAGGCGCTAAAGTTTGCTACAGCGGTGTGGTAGGTGATGATACTTTTGGTCATGAATTTATTTCGTTAATGAAAGAAGAACACATTGATATTCAATCTTTATCAATAACAAAAGAACTCCCGACCGGAGCTGGTTTAATTATTAAAGATAAAAACGCACTGAATATTATTGTCGTCGACATGGGGGCAAATAAATTATTTAGCCCAGAAAAAATTGATGCGGCATTACCTATTATGAAGCAAAACCATGTGGTATTAGCTCAACTTGAAATCCCTTTAGAAAGTGCCTTATATGGCCTACGTGCAGCAAAAGAAATGGATAAAATTACTATATTTAATCCCGCTCCTGCTCATGACTTACGCCATCTCGATTTAAGTGCAGTTGACTATTTAACCCCTAATGAAACAGAAGCTCGAGTTGCTCTTGGGCTTGCACCTGATGACCAACGTAGCAATCGTGAAATTGCTGACTTATTACTTAAAACAGGTTGTCGCTATATAGTCATGACTCTCGGTGACGCTGGCTCCGCCGTATTTAGCCAGAATGAAACGATTGAAGTCCCACCTTGTACTGTTGATGTTGTTGATAGCAATGGTGCCGGTGATAGCTTTAATGCCGCACTTGCTGTTGCACTTAGTGAAGGAATACCTATTTCTGAAGCGGTCTACTTTGCCAACGCCACCGCTGCCTTATGTTGTACAAAATGGGAAACTGTTCCTTCTTATGCCAACCGAAAAACCGTTGAATCCTTTATTCAAACATCTAAACAAAAAGAGGCATAACGATGAGACCCGACAGAATTTTACATCCTGAATTAGCTGCTGCTCTAGCGACTCTTGGTCATACCGATATTGTGTTGGTAACTGATGCGGGTTTTCCTATCCCTGCTCAAGCCCACCGTATTGATCTTGGTTTTTGGCCTGGAACAATTGATGTCATTGAAATATTAAATGTTTTACGTAAAGAAATTTTTGTTGAAGCTGTTCATTTTGCCCCCGAAGTAAAAAACCATCATCCACAACTTTATCGTGATATTCAGGATGTTTATACCGGTTCTGGTGCAGAGTTTTTCTCAGCAAGTCATGAACAGCTCTGTGATGAAATAGCTTATAAAGCCAAAGTTATTATTCGTTCTGGTTCATTTAATCCATGGGCAAATTTTGCATTAGTCGCAAGCACAGATCCTTTTGCATGGTTTACGGATGAATCTGGAGTTCAAGCACTACCTGCGTATGTTGAACGCCGTCAACGTATTACAAATCACCAAATCCCTGAATTAATATAAATATTTATAAGGAAAATCATCATGAAAGCGGCTGTCGTTAGCCCACGCCATTTAGGCAAAGTTGAAATCAAGCAGATTCAATTAAGGGCTCTCAAGTCAGGAGAAGCGCTGGTTGATATTGAATATTGTGGTGTTTGTCATACTGATTTACATGTTTTACAAGGTGATTTCGGCGAAGTACCCGGTCGTATTCTTGGTCATGAAGGTGTCGGTATCATTCGTGCTATTGCTGATGATGTAAACCACCTACGTATTGGTGACAGAGTCAGCGTAGCTTGGTTTTACGAAGGGTGCGGAGTTTGTGAATATTGTGTTTCAGGACGTGAAACATTTTGTCGCCAAGTAAAAAATGCAGGCTATAGCGTCGATGGTGCAATGGCAGAACAATGTATTGTTAAAGCAAACTACGCAGTAAAAGTACCGCAAGGCTTAGATCCTATGGTTGCCAGTAGTATTACCTGTGCTGGGGTCACAACTTACAAAGCAATAAAAGTATCTAAAATACAAGCCGGTCAGTGGATAGCAATTTGGGGTGCAGGTGGACTTGGAAATTTAGCCATTCAATATGCCCGCCATGTATTCAATGCAAGAGTCATTTCTATTGATATACAAGATGACAAATTAGAGCTTGCTAAACAAAGCGGTGCTGAAATTACGATTAATGCTACAAAACATGATGTTGCCGCCACTATTCATAACCTAACGGGTGGAGCCTATGCCGCTGTTGTAGTCGCTGTTGCACAATCCGCATTTAGCCAAGCCGTTAATAGTGTTCGAGCAAACGGTAAAGTGGTGTGCGTTGCTGTACCTAAAGGTGAGCTCGAATTAAATATTGTTAAAACTGTACTTGATGGAATTGAAATTATTGGGAGCTTAGTCGGTACCCGACAAGATTTAGCGGAAGCTTTTGGCCATGCATTAAGTGGGAAGATAACCCCCATTGTACAAGCAAGAGCTCTTGACGAAATTAACGATATTTTTGAAGAAATGCAACAAGGTACGATCCAAGGTCGTATGGTCATAGACATGAAAGCAACAAAGCGCTCATCGACACCGAAGGTGAAATAGCATGAAAATTACAGGTTGGAAAACATTAACAACACAACATAATTGGCAGCGACCCATAGGCGATGTTAATGGGATTATTGAATCGGGTATTACCGAAGTTCCTGTGCTTATTCTAGAAACAGATAGCGGTTATTGTGGGATTGGTATCGGTGGACATACTGATATTGAACGTGTTTTTCCTGCTATTGAAGGAGAAGATCCTCGAGCAGTCAACGCACTATACGACCGTATGCAATCATGGGTTTTCAAAAGCAGCCATCAAGGCAACACTTTCGGTGCCATTGGTGTTATTGATATGGCTCTTTGGGATATCAAGGCCAAGATTGCGGGTGAACCCCTATGGCGGCTGCTAGGCGCGAGATCACCTTTCGTACCGGGTTATGCTTCCGGGCTCGATTATCCACTAGACATGGAAGAACTTCTTGCTTTACATCAACGTTTTGTTGACCGAGGTTTCAGCGCGGTCAAAATTAAAGCCGGCTTAGATATTGAAACCGATATTGAACGTATTATGGCTGTAAGAGAGCTTTACCTCAAAAATAGTTCATCCCCGGTCATTATGATAGATGTCAATGAAGCGATGAATGTTAAACATGCTATCCGCTATGTCAAACAATTAGAAAAACATATTGACCTTGCATGGATTGAAGAGCCAGTTAGGCGCTGGGATGCCAATGGCCATTCAATGATCCGCAAACAAATTTCTGCTGCCGTCGCTACAGGCGAAAATTTAACTGGGCTAGAGCAATTCCTCCCCCTATTACGAGAAAATGCTGTTGATATCTTACAAACAGGAATGTGTTGGGGAATTAGCCACTTTCTACGGGTTGCCAATCTAGCTCATGCATGGGGATTACCAATTAGCCCTGTAAGTTATAACTGTAATCCTGTTGCTCATGCAGCGGCTGCGATCACCAACCACCTCACTTGTGAAGTCCAAGATCTCAATTTTCCGATCGGCCTTACCGTTGATCAGAAAATTAATGATGGTGGAATTTGGCTTGGCGAAAAACCGGGACTGGGTATTGAAGTTGATGAAGCTGAAATTTTACGCCATCAGCAGCAAGCACAGTGGACAATTCCTCAGGGGCCTCACGTTAGACCTGAGCAAGCAGGATTGCATCTTTCATTATCTTCTGCAACTAATCCGAATTTATCTTTACGAAGGAAATCTCAATGAAAACAGTCGCATTGGGGAATACTGGAATTCAAGTTCCTATCCTAGCAATGGGAGCCGCTTCACTGGGAAGTATTTATCGCCCAGTTTCACAACAACAAGCGAATGAAACCGTTGCTGCCGCTCTAAAAAATGGCGTGAATTATTTTGATGTTGCTCCCTATTACGGGTTAACAACCGCAGAGAAAGCACTAGGTCAAGCACTACAAGGGATTCCGAGAGAAAACTATACCATGGCGACAAAGGTTGGCCGCTATGGTGATAGTCAATGGGATTTTTCACGTTCAGCCACTTTACGCAGTGTCGAAGAGAGCCTTGCGAGATTAGGCACCGATTATATTGATATTATTCAATGTCATGATGTGGAGTATGGTGATTTAAAACAAATAAAAGAAGAAGCCTTACCTACTTTACGTGAGTTAAAGCAACAAGGTGTTGTTCGTCATATTGGTATTACAGGCTATTGCTTAGATTTTATTGAGCAACTCGCCATCGAAGAACACGTTGATACCGTAATGGCATATTGCACTTGGACATTGCAAGATCGGCGCTTAGGCGCTGTCGCAAAACGGCTTAAACAAGCTGGGATTGGTGTACTTAATGCTTCTCCACTTGGTATGGGCTTACTCACTCATATTGGTGCTCCAACTTGGCATCCTGCACATGAAACAGTACAGGATACTTGCAAGGAATTGGCTAAGTTTTGCGAAGAGCATGGGGAAAACTTGTCCCGTATTGCTATCCAGTTTGCTATTTCAACCGCATTAGAAAATGGCATCGCTTCTACTGTGATAGGAACCTCTAGTGAAGAAAACATGCTAGAAAATATCGCTTGGAGTAAAACTCCTCTCGATCCACAAATTTACACCGAAATAGAAACGCGTATAGCCCCTGTACTTAATATTGGGTGGGATATATTGCCAGGCAGTGGAGGAAAAGCAAAAAATGAATTGCTTAGATAGTCATCTTCATTTTTGGGATCCTCAGCTGCTCGATTATCCTTGGTTGAGAGAACTTCCTGCACTGAATATGCCTCAGCTTCCATCACATTTATCGAGTGAAGTTGAAGGTATATCTGGCGCTATCGTTGTTCAGGCTGATTGCCAACCTACACAAGGAATCGATGAAGTACATTGGATAAACCAATTAGCAAATACAGCCACATTTCCAATCGTGGGAATTGTCGCTTGGGCTGCTTTAGAACAAGGTGAAGATGTTATTCCTTATTTGAAGCAACTTAAGCAACTCAATCGTGTTGTCGGTGTCAGGCGATCATTACAGAACGAACCTGAATCATTATTTCATGACTCTAATTATAAGGAAGGATTACTCGCAGCAGCCAAAGCTGGATTCACTCTAGACATGTGCGTTAGAGCAAGCCAGCTCCCTGCACTTTGCTCTTTACTTGATTGGCTATTTGAACAAATGCCAGAAGCTCGAGTTATTTTGGATCATATGGGGAAACCCGATATTGCCAATAAAAAGCTCACAGTATGGCAAAAAAATATATCTGATCTCGCTAAATACCCCAATTTATGGTGCAAAATTTCAGGTCTTCCTACTGAAGCAGACTGGAAAAATTGGAGTGTAAGCGACTTAAAACCCTATGTTTTACATGCTCTAAATGCATTTGGTACACAGCGTTGCTTATTCGGTGGTGACTGGCCAGTGGTCAATCTCGCTGGAGGTTACGCTCAATGGAAACGCTGTATTGAACATATATTGGCATCATTTCCGATTTTGGAGCAACAGGCCATATGGTATGGCAATGCTCATCGTGTTTATTCAATCTCATTAACAGAATAACTCGCGATTAACTGCAAGATGCCGTTTATTTCAAGACCTTAACTAATTTTAAAAATAATGAGGAAATAAGCATGTCTGAAAGTATAAACTCTCTACCTACTGTGGATAATTCAAAAGATTATCCACCAAATGAAAAATATGCCAAATCACTGATGGTGACAGGCAAACGAAAATGGGTATTACTAACATCGTTATTCGGTAACTTTTTCGTATTATTAGCACTCTACAATGGGGTAATTTCTGTTTTATTACCAAACCATGTAGCCGCTATCGACCCTGCAAATAAAGCAAATAACTTGGCTATTGTCATGACAACTGCCCTGCTATTTACCATTTTTGCACAGCCCATTGCTGGTGCGCTGTCGGATCGAACGCGCTCCCGCTGGGGCCGACGTTCGCCTTGGATCGTTGGAGGTGCATTAATCGGAGGCTTATCCATTTTCGGTATATCAATGATGACAACTGTCGCGGGGATTGCTGTATTTTGGCTAATGGCATCGGTTTCTTTAAATTGTATGAATGGCCCACTTGCAACAGTCATCCCTGACCGTTTTTTACCTGAAAATAGAGGAATTGCTTCAGGTTTCGTTGGTGCGGGTTCAACAGCTGGTGGAACTGTAGGGATCATCCTTGCGGGTTATTTAGCTTGGAACCTACAACTTGGCTATTTAGTTTTTGCTCTTGCTATCATTGCTTGTTGTTTCGCTTTCGTTTTAATTAATAGAGAGTTACCTTCTAAAAACATTCAAATCGAACCATTTAGCTGGAAAAATTTCTTTAAAAGTTTTTGGGTGAGTCCACGTAAATACCCTGACTTTGGCTGGGCTTTCCTTGGACGTTTTATGATGTTTTTAGGATACCAAGGCGTTGTTACTTACCAATTATATATATTACAAGATTATATTGGTCTCAATGTCCAAGAATCAAACTATGCAATTGGTACTATTTCCGTTATCACATTAGCAACATTATTATTTTCAGGATTAGTTTCTGGCTTTTTATCTGACAAACTACAACGCAGAAAAATATTTGTATTTTTATCGAGTATTTTAATGGCAATAGGATTAGTTATCCCATTATTAATACCAAACCTAATCGGTATGTATATTTACGCTGCTATTTTAGGTTTAGGTTATGGTGCTTATACTTCCATTGATATGGCCTTAATGACACAGGTCTTACCTGGCGGTGGAAAGCAAGCAGGGAAAGATATGGGAATATTAACAATTGCAACTGTATTACCACAATCATTTAGCCCTATATTATCAGCATGGCTATTAAACACATTTAATAATGATTATTCATATTTATTTATTGCTGCAATTATATTTGTATTTGCTTCATCATTTTTTGTACTACCCATAAAATCAGTTAGATAATAAAAACAAATAATTAGTTATTAAAAATAAAGCTCATTAAATTAGAGCGGGGTCTACTCTGCTCTAAAATAGATAAAAGAGAAATAATTATGTCAAAACGTATGATATTAAACGAAACGTCGTGGTTTGGGCGTGGTGCAATTAAAAACCTCACCCATGAAATTAAACGTAGAGGATATAAAAAAGCATTAATCGTAACTGATTCGGGACTCGTTCGATGTGGTATTGTTAATAGTATTACTGCGTTACTTGATGCTGAAAAATGTACATATGCAATATACGATGAAGTTGTTCCTAATCCTGGTATTGTTGAAGTGAAACGAGGAGTGCAAGCCTTTAAAAATGCCGAGGCAGATTACCTCATTGCCATTGGAGGGGGCTCACCACAAGATACAAGTAAAGCTATTGGTATCATTATCAATAATCCTGAGTTTGCGGATGTACGGAGTTTAGAGGGCTGCGCTGATACCAAGCATCCAAGTATCCCTATTATTGCTATACCAACAACCGCAGGGACCGCAGCAGAAGTCACTATTAATTATGTAATTACCGATGATGAAAAACAACGCAAATTCGTGTGTGTTGACCCTCACGATATCCCATTAGTTGCCATTATTGATGCTAACCTGATGGACGCCATGCCTCCTGCGCTAAAAGCAGCTACTGGTATGGATGCTTTAACTCATGCGATAGAAGGCTATATCACATTAGGTGCATGGACACTTACCGATGCTCTCCACTTAAAAGCCATTGAAATTATTGGTAGCGCGCTAAGAGGGTCCGTTACAGGAGACCCACAAAGTGGCGAAGACATGGCATTAGCTCAATACATCGCAGGAATGGGGTTTTCCAATGTAGGATTAGGCCTTGTTCATGGTATGGCTCACCCTTTAGGCGCTTTGTATAGCACACCTCACGGTGTTGCAAATGCCATATTATTGCCTTGGGTAATGGAATGGAATGCTCAGTACACAGGGGAAAAATACCGCGATATTGCCAAAGCTCTCGGTGTTTCTCATGTTGAAAGTTTATCTATTGAAGAAGCAAGGAAAGCCGCTGTTGCTGCCGTTCGTCAACTAAGTATTGATACCCGTATTCCAAAAACATTAGCCGATGTTGGGATGAAGCTAGAAGATATTCCCTTTCTAGCGCAAGCAGCTTTGGATGATGTCTGCACTGGTGGGAATCCTCGTTTAGCAACACTTGAGGATATTACCCAACTCTATCAACAAGCTTATTCGGGCCTTTTATCATAAAACATTTTTAAGAGATTGTTATCATGAAACCTATATTTAGTGGAATTATTCCGCCCGTTCCGACTTTATTTAATAATACAGGACAATTTGACCAACAGGCTCAAGCAAAATTGATTGATAGGATTTTACTTTCTCCTGTTGATGGTTTGTTTTTCTTAGGGAGCGCTGGCGAATTTGCACATATGTCAGATAAGCAACGTAAAGAAGTTGCTGAATTTTGCGTTAATTATGTAGCAAAACGCAAACCCGTATTAATTGGTATTGCACATAGTGGAACACTTCCCACGATTGAATTTGGCCAACATGCGGAATCTATAGGGGCTGATGGCGTAGTTATCGTCAATCCTTGGTATAACCCGTTAACTGAAGCCAATTTGCTCACTCACTATAAAAATATCGCACTAGAATTAAAGTTACCGATTATTCTCTATAATTTTCCAGCGCTAACAGGACAATCTTTACCAGTTAGCCTTATTTGTACTCTCGCTGAACAACATCCGAATATCGTGGGCCTTAAAGATACCGTTGATACACTATCGCATATCAGGGAAACACTACATGCAGTTAAGCCTATCCGCCCTGATTTTGCCGTATTCGCAGGTTATGACGAATACTTACTAGGTACATTAATTTTAGGTGGTGATGGCTGTATCCCAGCAAGTGCAAACTTTGCTGCAGATTTGACCTGCGGAATATATCAAGCATGGCAGAACCATGATCTCCCAAAAACCATCGAACTTCAGCAGAAACTGTCATGGATCCCTCCGCTTTATAGCCTAGATTCCCCTTTCTATAATGCAGTGAAACTCGCCATTCGCTTAACTGGTACAGATATCCCTGTTCACTCACTTCCTCCCGCAGCGCCGTTAACTCTAGAAATGGAAGAGAAAGTTAAAAACATCCTAATACAAAGCGGTTTAATTGATAAATAAGGTGCTTATTATGGCAAAGATACGTCGTTTTGGTTGTGTGGTACAAGTAAGGCCTGAAAAATTAGAATATTACAAACAATTACATGCGAATCCATGGCCGGAAGTTAATGACATGATTAAGCAATGTAATCTGCAGAATTTTTCAATTTACTATAAAAATGGATTGCTCTTTAGCTACCTAGAATATGTCGGTAATGACTATGAAGCCGACCAAAAAAAAATGGCGGCACATTTAAAGACCCAAGAATGGTGGCAAGAAACAAACCCTTGTCAAATGGCATTACCTGGAGAGCCAGAAGGAACATTATGGACTGAAATGGAAGAAGTTTACCATTTAGATTAATTAAAAACTTACACTGCATTAATAAATATAAAGAAATGACTATTTCATTTTAATGAAGTAGTCATTCTGCACACCTCAAATAGGTGCCCTACATTTCGCTATTGGAATAAAGACTATTATGAAAATAACATCAGTAGCATTAATCAGCATTGGATTTGTTTTACATACCGCCGCAATTCCTTTTGCCGTTGCAAATAAATCTATGTCTGTTGAGGAAAGATTAACCCAATTAGAGAACCGTTTACAGCAAGCGGAAACTCGAGCATCAACAGCTGAGCAACAAAATCGAGAACTCAAAGCTCAAATTCAGCAAACTCAGCAACTCTCTCAAGAAACCTAACAAGCTACAGCCAAACTGGATCAAAGAACCAAAGCGATCGAAATTAATACCCCCGATGATAATGGCTATTTTGAATTACATGGCTATGCACGCTCAGGCATGATGACCAATCAACATGCCAAACATTCACAAGGTGGCCCTTTCATGACACCTGCAGGACAAACAGGAGGGGCAGTTGGCCGACTTGGTAATGAACCCGATACCTATGTTGAAGTTTATCTAGAGAAAAAACAACGTCTTGATAATGGTGTAACCACACGTTTCATGACTATGATTGCGGATCAACAAAAAAGTTATAACGACTGGACTGCTGACTCAAGTACGCTCAATGTTAGCCAAGTTTTTGCTGAAATCGCATCACTCCCTAGTTTTACAGGGCCTTTTAAAGATACAACACTATGGGCTGGAAAGCGTGTTGATAGAGATAACTTTGAAACACCTTGGTTAGATTCTAAAATTGTCGCTCTTAATGGTACTGGAGGCGGAATTTACGATATTCGATGGTCAGAAAACTTGCGGAGTAATTTTTCATTAATTGGCCGTAGCTTTGGAGATGTTGATATCGTTAATAATGACATTCAAAACTATATTTTAACTGCAAATAACTATTATGGCCCCGTTCAATTTCTATTGAGTGGCATGAAAGCAAAAGATAATGATGAACGAAAAACACCGAACGGGATTCACGTTTATAATGCTGCTGACACAGGTTACACAACCATGCTGGGTTATACAGGGAATTCATTCTATGGATTAGCAGCAGGAGAAACGCGAAGTGCTATTTCTTGGGGACAAGGTTTAGGAGCTGAAGTGAAAAATATTGGTTCCGACCCTGCTTTATTACAAGATGCTAAAACCGTACGTTTAAATAGCTATGGCATGGTAGCACTCAATAAAACCTGGGATTTTGCTCCGTCATTATTAGCACAATATAGTACTGACCGTTATGCAAAAGGAGATGACTACAGGTGGATAACGCTAAACGGGCGATTTATACAAAATATTACCGAAAACTTCGCTCTTGCTTATGAAACAACATGGCAATATATGGATCTTGACCCAAATGGCTATCAGGACTACCAAAAGGTTCACGGTAATTATTATAAATTAACGTTTGCACCAACATTTCGTCCTAATGACATCTCACCCTTTTTTACCCGCCCAGAAATACGATTGTTTGCTACTTGGATGGACTGGGACAAAGACCTCGATAACTACAGCCCCAATGACACATTAGGACAATATGGTTTTACTTCCGGTGGGCAGTGGAGCTTTGGGATCCAAATGGAAACATTCTTTTAATTTAAAAGGTTAAATGCCAGGTTATTGGTTTTATATTTTTTAGAATCAATCATCTGGCTTTATATCTAAGTTTAATTATTTTATTACTAATATCGTTATCAAATAAACAAAGTTTATCTCTGTTAAATAATTGCTGGAATAATGTACCAATAGAACGCTTTTATTAAAAACTTGAAAATAGAATAGATACTGAGATACCGATGATAAGTTACCGATATTTTACTGAAGCCTAACACTAAATAATCCGTTATATAATTGAATATTAGAGTCCGCTCAGATGTAATTAACATAAAGATGGATTAAGACCCAATGAGTCAGAACGAATGTATTGGAAAACTCTAAAACTGTGACTATTTTTTGTTGACCACTGCTCTTCGAAAAGGCTAAAGGTAAAACTTCATCAGAACCGTCTTCCCAAATTTATTCTGCTAACACTTCATCATTATTCACTAACTCAAAAATAGCTTGAGCAATTTCAATTGAGGTTTCTCTAACTTTAGCCCATTCAGCTATATCGTGAGGCTCTTTCATTATTCGCTCCTGATTAAATGGTTCTGGTAAAAATACTGAGAGATTTCAAGTCTGTGAATAAGATCACTACGACTTTAAATATATTGCCATTTTTCCCTTTTAGTGGCGCTCCATTGAACGCGCTCACTATTCACTCTCTCTAGTATATGACTATAAGTTAAGTAATAGAGATAAAAAAGTCATGAATATTCGCCATGTTGTTGCTATTGATTTAGGCGCATCTAGCGGTCGAGTCATGTTGGCTTGCTATGATGTGCATAATAAAAAATTATCATTAGATGAAATTCATCGTTTTACAAACCATTTGATCACTGAAGGCAACCATTGCTATTGGGATCTTGACGACATTGAGAACCAAATCCTGATTGGCTTACACCGTGTAGAACAATCTGGCATCAACATTGACAGCATCGGGATCGACACTTGGGGTGTTGATTATGTCCTACTTGACCGTGAGGGTCATACCATTGGTCGCAATTTCTCCTACCGAGATAACCGCACGCAAGGTGTCATGGAACAAGTTCAAACCGATCTCGGCGTTCAAAATATCTACCAAAAAACAGGGATCCAATTTCTTCCTTTTAATACCTTATATCAATTGAAGGCTTTGCAACAATCACACCCTCAATGGCTGGAACAAGCACACCATTTATTGTTGATCCCTGATTATTTGTCATATCGTTTGACGGGACAAATCAACTATGAATATACCAATATTTCCACCAGCCAAATGGTTAACTTACAAACGGGCGATTGGGATGATGAATTGGTCGAATATTTACAATTACCACGCCGTTTATTAGGTGAAATCAAGCAACCAGGTAATACCATTGGTCACTGGCAAACGCCCAAAGGTAAAAAAATTCCGGTGATTGCCGTAGCAAGCCATGATACGGCCAGCGCTGTCATTGCGGCGCCGATAACCGATAGTCATAGTGCCTATTTAAGCTCAGGAACTTGGTCATTAATGGGCCTCGAACGTACTACTCCTTGTACTTGTGAATACGCATTTGCTGCGAATATTACCAATGAAGGTGGAGTAAATGGCTACTACCGTGTCCTAAAGAATATTATGGGATTATGGTTATTCCAACGCATTTGTCTTGAACATGACGTGCAAGATATTTGCAGCCTAATTGCATCAGCAGAAGCTATCCCTGCATTTACTTATTTAATCAATCCTAATGATAACCGCTTCTTGAACCCCGAGTCGATGAGCCAAGCTATTAAAGCGGCTTGTCAGGAAAATCAACAACCCATCCCAAATACTATCGCTGAGCTAGCGCGTTGTATTTTCGACAGCCTAGCGCTGCTTTATCGCCAAGTATTTCTTGAATTGCAGCAAATAAACAATGCCCCATTACAACAGCTGCATATCGTCGGTGGTGGTAGCCAAAATGCCCTACTTAACCAACTCTGCGCCAACACCTGTGGGGTTCCTGTGAGCGCAGGCCCGATTGAAGCCTCTACCTTAGGAAACATTGGCTTTCAATTGATTGCTCTAAATACCATTACAGATGTACCGACTCTGCGCACAATTATTGCACAAAATACCGAGCTTTGTTGGTTTCAACCTCAAAGCATCTCGTTGGATGAACCTTGGAAACGATTTAAAACCATTACGGGCTAACTCTGGTTATTAACCGTATATCGATAAGTTATAAGGAAAATTTCATGTCTAATTACAAAGAAAGTTATCTTATTGCCAAACAACGCTTTGCTGATCTTGGTATCGATACTGAACTGGCGATACAAGCCATGGCTGATTTACCTGTATCGATGCATTGCTGGCAGGGAGATGACGTAGCTGGCTTTGAAAAATCTGCAACCGCTTTAAGCGGTGGTATTCAAGCTACAGGTAATTACCCCGGCAAAGCGACCAATGCGATTGAATTACGCGCAGACATGGATAAAGCAATGAGCTTAATTCCTGGCCCTAAACGCGTTAACCTGCACGCTCTTTATCTCGAAGCTGATACCGCCGTCGAACGTAATGAAATTGAACCTCACCATTTTGCCAATTGGGTTGATTGGGCGAAAAAAAACCATATCGCACTCGATTTTAATCCTTCTTATTTTTCCCATCCACTCAGTAGCGAAGCGACGCTAACTCACAGTAATAAGGAAATTAGAGACTATTGGATTGGTCATGGACAAGCTTGTCGCCGTATTTCTGCGTATTTTGGCGAGTCATTAAATAGTGCTTCCGTAATGAATATTTGGATCCCTGACGGCATGAAAGATATCCCCGTCGACCGCTATGCGCCACGCCAACGCTTAGTCGAGTCATTGGATGAAATTATCAGTGAAAAAATTGATATTAAATATCATATCGATGCCGTCGAAAGTAAGTTATTCGGTATTGGTGCCGAATCTTACACCGCAGGCTCCAGTGAGTTTTATTTGGGCTATGCCATCACACGTAAAACCGCATTATGTTTAGATGCCGGCCACTTCCATCCAACCGAGGTTATTTCAGACAAAATTTCAGCCGTCATTCCTTATGTTGAACGCCTATTACTGCACGTCAGCCGTCCTGTGCGTTGGGACAGTGACCACGTCATTTTACTTGATGATGAAACTCAAGCGATTGCCAATGAAATCATTCGCCATAACTTAAAAAACCGTGTGCACATTGGTCTCGATTTCTTTGACGCATCAATTAACCGTATTGCCGCTTGGGTCATTGGGACTCGTAATATGAAAAAAGCGTTACTACGCGCCTTACTTGAACCAACCACAAGACTACGCCAACTCGAAATTGAAGGAGACTTCACAGCTCGCCTCGCGCTATTGGAAGAACAAAAATGCCTGCCATGGCAAGCTGTTTGGGATGAATATTGCGAACGCAACAATGTTCCTGTAGGCGAAAAATGGTTAGATGAAGTTAAACAATACGAAAAATCAACATTATTAACACGTTAAGGTGAATTGTATGCAAGATATTCTGACATCTTGGTTTGTCCAAGGGATGATAAAAGCCACCAGCGATATGTGGCTCAAAGGCTGGGATGAACGTAATGGCGGTAATGTGAGCTTACGACTCACTGAAGACGATGTTGCTCCATTTAAACACACTTTTCACGCTGACCCGCGTTATATCGAAGCGACAGAGCCAGTTAAAGAGCTCGCAAACCAATATTTTATTGTTACAGGCTCCGGTAAGTTTTTCCGTAACGTTGCCTTAGACCCCGCAGATAACTTGGGTCTGGTTCGTATCGATAATGAAGGTCAGGGTTACCATATTGTTTGGGGCTTTGTGAATGGTGCAATACCAACCTCGGAATTTGCAGCTCACTTTCAATCACATATCACACGTATGAAAGCCACTAATGGCGCTAACCGAGTCATCATGCACTGTCATGCAACTAACATCATTGCATTAAGTTATGTTTTACCGCTCGATAGTGCATCCATCACTCGTCATTTATGGGAAATGAGTACTGAATGTTTGGTGGTTTTCCCTGATGGTATTGGTGTGCTGCCATGGATGGTCCCCGGCACAGATGGTATCGGTTTAGAAACAGCGGAACAAATGAAACAACATGGCTTAGTACTTTGGCCATTCCACGGTATTTTTGGCTCTGGCCCAACTTTAGATGATGCTTTTGGCTTAATTGATACCGCAGAAAAATCTGCGGAGATATTGGTAAAAGTTCTCTCCATGGGTGGTAAAAAACAAACTATTTCAACAGAAAATCTGATTGCGCTTGCCAAGCGATTTAATGTCACACCAATGTCTGATGCATTGAAATAAAACCTGTTTCTCTGTGGATACCCCTTTCCTTCCACAGAGAAATTAAAACGATAATAAACAGTGAGGAATAGTTCATGGGCAGTGGAATTTTACTCGGTATTTTTTGGCATTTTGTCGGCGCAGCTTCAGCTGCCTGCTTTTACGCACCATTAAAAAAAGTTAAAAACTGGTCATGGGAAACGATGTGGTCCATTGCCGGTATTTTTTCGTGGATTATTTTACCTTGGACCATCAGTTATATTTTACTTCCTGACTTTTGGGCCTATTACAACTCTTTCAGTGCAAGTATTCTGATCCCTGTATTTTTATTTGGCGCCATGTGGGGGGTTGGTAATATTGGTTATGGCTTGACCATGCGCTATTTAGGTATGTCAATGGGGATTGGGATTGCCATTGGTATTACACTCATTGTTGGTACCTTGATGACCCCTATTATTCAAGGCACATTTGGCGAGTTGATTGCCTCGACTGGCGGAAAACTAACGATTATTGGTGTCTTAGTGGCTGTTCTAGGGGTTGCTATCGTTTCCTATGCCGGGTTACTGAAAGAAAAGGCGACCGGAGTGCAAGCCGAAGAGTTTAACCTGAAAAAAGGCTTATTACTGGCAGTCATGTGCGGTATTTTCTCAGCCGGTATGTCATTCGCCATGAGTGCAGCCGTCCCTATGCATGAAGCTTCCGCTGCCCTCGGCGTTTCTTCTCTTTATGTCGCATTACCAAGTTACGTCATCATCATGGGTGGCGGCGCATTAATCAACTTAGGTTATTGTTTTATTAGGCTTATTTATCGCCAAGACATCTCTTTTAAATCAGATATCTCTGTCCCCACAGCCCTACTGATCAGCAATATTTTATTTGCCATTTTGGGTGGCGGTATGTGGTACTTCCAATTCTTCTTCTACGCATGGGGGCACGCCAATATCCCATCACAATACGGCTTTATGAGCTGGATGCTACATATGAGTTTTTATGTTCTGTGTGGCGGTATTGTGGGGTTAGCCCTAAAAGAATGGAAAGGCACTGGCAGAAAACCTGTCCGAATTTTATGTTTAGGCTGCTTAGTGATTATCTTAGCTGCAAACATTGTTGGCTTGGGAATGGCAGCATAACGTAACGACTTTTTATTTTAATCGATCGGGAGGTCAGCGATGACCCATAGAATGATACTCAATGAAACCTCATACTTTGGCAAAGGGGCTATTAACCACCTTGTAGAGGAAATTCAAAAACGCCAATTTAACAAAGCACTGATTGTTACGGATGCGGATCTGGTTAAATTTAGTGTTGTCAGTAAAGTCACCCAATTATTAGATAACGCTAAATTGGACTACGCCATTTATGATGCCGTTATTCCTAACCCAACCATTGATACCGTCCAACAAGGACTAAAACACTTCAAACAATTTAATGCAGATTATCTTATCGCTATCGGTGGTGGTTCCCCACAAGACACCGCTAAAGCGATTGGGATTATTATCAATAACCCACAGTACGAAGATGTGGTGAGCTTAGAAGGTGTCGCTCCAACCCAAAACCCAGCAGTTCCTATTATCGCTATCCCAACTACCGCAGGAACAGCAGCTGAAGTTACAATTAACTATGTCATCACAGATAACCAACTGTGCCGTAAATTCGTGTGTGTTGACCCCCATAGTATCCCTGTAGTTGCCATTATCGATCCGTCAATGATGACATCCATGCCCGCAAGCTTAAAGGCTGCAACTGGAGTTGATGCTCTCACCCATGCTATTGAAGGCTATATCACGAAAGGAGCTTGGGCACTAACTGATGCTCTGCACCTTAAATCCATTGAATTGATCAGTAACTCGTTACGACAATCCGTTAAAGGCGACCCGCAAGGTGTTGAAACGATGGCTCTCGCACAATATATGGCCGGAATGGGTTTCTCTAACGTTGGCTTAGGGCTAGTTCATGGTATGGCTCACCCACTTGGGGCTTTTTACAATACGCCCCATGGCGTTGCCAATGCCATTTTATTGCCCCACCTCATGGCATATAACGCAAATTATACTGGGGGAAAATACCGTGATATCGCCCGTGCGATGGGCGTAAAAAACATAGACTCCCTCTCACTTCAAGAGGCCAGAGATGCAGCCATTGCCGCTGTCTTTACACTAAATAAAGATGTTGGCATTCCTGAAAATCTGCGTGAAATCGGCATGAAACCGGAAGATATTCCATCCCTTGCTCAGGCCGCCTTTGATGATGTGTGTACTGGAGGCAACCCACGCGACGCAACATTAGAGGACATCGCTGAGTTATATCAAGCGATTTATTAGAGGATAATATCATGATAAAAAAAGCATTTGTGATGCAAATTGCTCCTGACTCCCACCAAGAATATCAGCGCCGACATGATGAAATTTGGCCTGAATTAGTGCTGACACTCAAAGAACATGGTGCACATCACTATTCTATTTTCTTAGATAACAAACGAAATTTATTATTCGGCTATGTGGAAATTGAATCACAGGAACGCTGGGATAGCGTCGCACAAACGGAAGTATGCCAAAAATGGTGGAAATATATGTCGGATATTATGCCATCAAACCCTGACAATAGCCCAATCAGTGATGAGTTAAGGTTGGTATTTTATTTAGACTAATTTTCCCCTAGGCAGTGCTAGTCTATTGGCTAGCACTTACCTCAATTTATCTTTTTGTAAAAAACAACGGCGATATGCACTTGCTGTCATTTTCATTTTTTTATGGAAGACACTCGAAAAATAATTACTGTCTTCATAACCACATTGCCCAGCGACTTCACTAATCGACAACGAGGTACTACGCAATAATAACGCCGCCTGGCACAAACGTAATTGTTGCAGATATTCCATTACCGTCATTCCCGTTTTCGATTTAAATAAACGCTGCAATGAACGCGCAGACATCTGATGCTCCTGAGCAAATTTTTCTAATGAAAATGGCGTATTGATACTTAAATTTAAACAGTTTATTAGCTGATCCATTTGGTGTAATAAACTTATTGGAGCTTGATCTGGCTGATAACGTAAACGATAAATATAAATAGCTAGCTGTAAAAATAGGCCTTCGCAAAGATGAATAGATGGAATATCCGGTTTTTGGCATTCTAATGCCATTTTCTCAATAATGGGCGTCAACGTTGATAAGCTGGAAGGCGGCAATTTCCAGTGCCTAGATGTTATCGGCTGATAACTTAATGGAACATACTTTTCAATAGATTTTTTAATGAGAAACTCATTAGGTTTATATAATACATTAACCAGCTTTAAATTATTTACTGAGTGATAGCCATGACAATCTTCCTCATTAATATAAAACAGGTCTCCACAAGTAATTGGATAATCAATGCCATTCCAATGGTGTAAACCATTTCCTGAAAAAACAATCACAAACTCATTAAAATTATGGCTATGAACAATAAAATCTTCCTGAGAATCCCGCATTTCTATCGTCACGGTATTTTCAGGCCTAATAAAATAATCGCTGCTATTGATCGAAAGAATGCTATGTTTCATGACCACCTCAAACAAGTTGTAGAAATGATCATTACGATCTTTTTTAATTACTGCAATGACGCAGGTCACGGGGGGTGAAATTATACTCACTTTTAAAACATGTCGAAAAATACGCACTATCATTAAAACCACTTTCCAACGCAATATCCGTAATAGTTTTATCCGAAAAACGGATTTGATAATAAGCTTCTGATAGTCGCAATTTTATTAAATAATTTTGTGGCGATATGCCTAAATTATTTTTCATATAACGATGAAAAGTCCGTAATGAAACTGAAAATTGCGCCGTTAAACGTCCCCACTCGATTTCTTCGGTAAAATTCGCATTTAGCCAACGTAACATCTGAATAATACGTTGTTCATTATTCCCTTCACCTACATTGTTATAACGACCATCTTGTAAGTTAACAATTAGCTGCAAAAAAAGGCTTTCAGTATAAGCAAGGTCAGAATCACTTTCATTAAGCTTATCAATAATCTGTTGCGCTTTATTGTAATGCTCTTTATTCAATAGCCAATGGGAAATGTTTTTTTCAGCATCGGTAGGGAAAAAATGACTAATATTATTTAAATACGTAAAGCTGGAGTCTGAGCGATATAACACATTAGTTAAATTTAGGTTAGAGACATTATCGAATAGGTGATAATCGCTGGATTTAATATAACACACCATACCTTGACACAATGTATAAGGCCGACCATTCAACACATGCAGGCCAATACCTTGGGTCACCAAAAAAATCTCACTAAAATCATGTGTATGCTCAGGGAAAATAGGCTGAGGCACCCTTGGTTCAACCGCAATATGTTGTTGTGGCGTAATAAAAAAATCTTCGCTATACAGTTTCATGAAAGATCTCCCAATAAGTACTCCTCACCTGTAAAACTCACCATTGGGTTTATACCCCGATAATCCATTTATCGTAAATACCCTTATCTCTTCATTCTAGTGATCTCATCTCAAATCACCTTGAAATTACTGCCAAACAATCACTTGTTATTGGCAATATTTTCAAGAGTTCATCAAGTAAATGTGCGAAATGTGATCTTGCAGGCACAAAGGGCTTCTATAAATTAGCCGAAAAAATCCCTCAAACCGAAGAGTAATAAAAAGTTTAAGGAATAAATGCGCAAGTCTAACTAGAAGTATAAGAAGTAGAAAGTGTCCACTTCCCCTATCAACACAGTTTTGAAGTTGGCATACGCAGAGTCCCACGTTATTAAGAATGAACCAACAAGAAACGCTACGAAAATGTAAAAACACCAAAAAACAAAAGAAATAATACTTGGTATGAGGAAGTACTACAGCATGGCTTTATTGGTATAGATTCCCATAGAATCATAAGTTGAACATCCAGTTGGAATAAGGCCTTACTTGTTTCCTATGAAAGTGAGATAAATGATGTCAGCCATAATTCCTTTAATTTCCATTGAATATTATCAATGCTTCTCATAAGCTTAACCTAAGCTAAATTTCAGAAGGAACTAGCATGGCATATAAATATGACCCCGTATCAAAAACACTCATTGATGCGGACGCGAAATTTAGCTTCGAAGAGGTACCTAACTATGATTAGCTTTACTATCAAGCTAATCTAATAAAAATTAAAAGTATTCTTAACAATGAAAAAGACGATGATAATGTTGCTGCAGTAGCTACAATTGAAGAAGCAGATTATATTTTAAAGAATATGTCCACCCCCACGCCTTTCAAAGACCCGAAAGAGGATTTATTTGGTATTGGTAATTTTATTTCTAATTACTCATCGAATATCTATGAAGCCCATCGTGTTGCTAGAATTATCAATGAATTTAGAAGTATTAATATCCAAGCAACTGAATATGTTGGCCCAAACGGTAATGTTTATATTCGTCTATCTGAGTATGCTGGAGTTAGAGCTTACTTAAATGGGACTCGGTATTTAATCAACAATCCTCGCATTCTATACATGGGTGTAGGAACCCAAGGTATGAATAACATATCCGTTGGTGCAACTCGATTCGCAATCGTTTTTTCAGCAGCTTACAGAGTAGTAGAATTAATATTCAAAAGTGAATATACGCTAGTAGATTTTTTGTAAACATCACCATGGATATGGCAAAATTAGCTATTAGCACTCAGATAAGTACTACCATTGTAGGAGGTTTAACAACCGCAGGATTAATTACAGGAGGAAGTGTTATTGTCATATCCGTGGGGATATTTTTACTAGGAGCTGCAATCGCTTATGCTCTGTATAAATTAGATGATGAATTCCAAATTAGTACGAGTATTATTAAAGCCTTAAAAACTCACAGGCCAAGAAAACCTGAAACACCTTACCATCCAGATCAGTTTTTTTCTCAGTGGGGGAGATTCAGTCGTGGTTAAAATAAACTCATTTAAATTATACTTAATTGCAGCATTTCTTTTATTTTTGGCTTTATTTTGTTTCTATGACTCGATAATTTTTTATAAAAATTATTTCATGATGAAAGATAGAATTTTATTTTCATTTCAAACTGGTCTACTTTGTTTTGCAGCACCTTTTATTATTTATTTTTCATACCTATCTTTTATATGTGGATATACAAAAAAACCACAAAAAATGAATAATAAATTAGCCAGTTTTTTTGCCGGAATCGGGGTAGTGGGTATCATATTTAGTTCTTTCTTTTCGGCCTATGTCAGCATTGATTTAGCATCGAAGGGCTACTACACGTGCTACAAATCATCTATTTTTGCACCAAATGAATATGTTATATCAAAAGAGATGTGTAAATAATATGCATCTCTTTTGATGCTAAAATTACTTAACCATCTCACTATTAATGCTGTAACTTGATGTGTTCGTCATTAAATGGCTTCTTGATATAGATTCGTATTTCATTTGAACCCGTTGATATGGCATGGATTCATTATCTTTTATTGAATCAGGAAATATGTCAGAAATCTCAATCAAGGAAATGCCAGTGAGTTTAATTTCGTAGTATTTTTCAAGTTGCCCCGCTTGACTGGTGCGGTAAAACATAAATTTTGCTTCTAGCACTTCGTTACTATCCAAAGCCACCGAAAGTAAAGGAGATGATTTATCAATCGGCTTAGTAAATACGACGGGTTTATATGAAGCATTCTGCTCGCGAAAAGAACCACTATTTAAGCCGATTATCTGAATTTCGTCTTCATGGCCGACCTGATAACGATTACCTATTGAATCCTGAGATGAGCACCCTGCCGAAATTAAACCTTGGCTTTTACCTTTAACACTAAATACGTCGGATATACCATACCCTCTCCTGTAATCGTTGGCCTTTAACTATTAATAATTGTTCATATTACCTGAATTTAGGTTAAGTGGACAGAACCATTCGAGTGAATATAAAGAAACAGGCCATCACTACCAGTCAGTGTATAAGCTTTCTCGTCTGGTTTAGCTGCACGAACTTTCGTATCGGTTAATGCCATATTCTTTGTCCTCTCACCTTTGAGCAAGCATATACTCTAAATAATTCGGATTACATGTAGGCGGCAAGTGAAGATAGCCGAGGAGCATAGATAACTATGTGACTCGGATAGCTGAACGAAGCCAACACCCATGTAATTCGAAGTATGACGAGTATACATTCATTATCGAAGCGACGTATATACTCACTCGGAGGTTGAGTTAGGTTGACATGCATTGACTGAAAACACGGGGAAAGCCTTGCAAACACTGGATTTTAGATACAAAAAAAGACGTCCGTTGACGTCTCTTGATGTTCTTATGGTGCGAAGGCCGGACTCGCAAAGAAAGACTAACAACATGAAATTTAAATAATATATTTTAATAGATTATTTTTATACCCGTAAATGTACCCATATTGAAAACATTGCATTGATAGATATAAAATTTAGGGCAACACTTGGTTTATACTTTATCAGCCTAATACATGAAATTTAAATAAAATTCATGCCTAACACTTTATCCATACCAACTCACCAGACAAAGAGTTTATGTTCACCGTCTTTCCTAAAGTCTTATAATCATAAAATTCATAACCATAATACTCATTTACTATAACATCAGTTATGAATTGATGACTAATTTTAGTATCAACCGCTTGAGGCTTTAGTGCTACAACAGGCTCTCTTTTTGCCATTACTGATGAATAAAGAATTCCATCACAAGAAACATCATCTAGAAATATCTCACTAATAGCTGAAGTTACCTGATATAATCTTTCAGAACCTTGCCGAGATAAAACATCAGCCAAAAAACGTTCAGTAAGCTGATAAGCTTTGGTTAGATTTAAATTAAATTTCTGATTTTTATATTCTTCTACTTTTTTGTAATACTCAAACGTTTGCTGGCTTAGATAGTATGGTTTTTCATCCCGTCGCACTTTATCCCATATACTGGGCATCCTTAAATTCAAATCAGTATCAGATTTTTGATGGGACCTCAGTACATTTAAGTGGTCAAGTTTTTTCGCTTTTACCTCAGACAAAACTGTTCCCAACGCTGAATCATCTTTTTTCAAAACGATCGAAGCATAAAAAATAGCCTGCCCTATTTGATTCAATCGCCCTAAGCTAGGAAAAGAATTTGTTGTGTCTTGAATATATGACAACTCTTGAATATTATCAAAATTCCCATTATTACAAGAACGAACCCTTAAAAACTCTAAATCTTGAATTGGTATATCTAAGGTCAAAGTCAAGCAACCTACAAGGCAGTCAACTTTGGTTGCTATTTCTTTTGCTGAGAGGTTACTGATACCACAAATATGATCATTTAGCTGACGAGTACACGTGGATGCATTAAGTAAAGCAGTCTCTCCACACTCTATCGCGGCTTTAGTATCGATCAGATCAATAATTTTCTTATCTATTTGTATTGATGTATTTTCCATATCTAGTCCTTTATTTAAACCATTTATCTAATTTTAACACATTGAAATTATTCATTAATACAGTTAGTCCCCCTAAGACTGCTTTTCTAACCCTCATTAAAAGAGTTACGAGTAATAACCACTAAAGATTATTTTTAATAAAAAATAATCGCATTACCAAATAAATAATAAGCACATTATTTTTGATAAAATAATGTGCTTCCATTTTTATATTCTCTATCTTCCAGCAAAATGTTCATGCATCTTTTCTGTCATCACCCACAGCGCCTTATTCAATTTGATATCACCATCAATACTATTCACCGAACGAGTGCGAGCCCTCTTGCCTTTAGCGTTCCGACCCGATAGCCCTCCCTTGATTAAATTCTCCTGCAAGCGTTGATATACCGTCCACAGATCATCTTTCTTATCCTCCCAGCGACGAGACTGTAATACTTGCTCCTCGGTAATAGGTTGATGTTCTTCACCAAAGCGATACGTTAAAGCTGCTTGTGCCAAAGCTTGCTGTGCTGGTGGAGGCAACAATAACGATTGCATCTGTTCACGCTTTTCAGCAATAGAATCAAAGGTTTCCAGTACCTCATAAGCCCCTTCAATTACCTTACCTACCACATCCCCCTTGTGTGGCACACGCACTTCACCAAAGGTATCTCCGCACACTAAACCGTTCGAACATACCGCTCTAAAGAGTCCCGGCAACATCTGATAGCTACTCGAACCATCATGGCTATTTAAGAGAATAATTTCAGGGACTTGTATACCCGTAATTTGGTCATGTCGCCTTAGCCGTAACATATGCTTGGTGTGCTCTCGACGGCTAACATCACGTACACGGGTTTGACAAGCAAAGAACGGATAAAAGCCTTCTTTTTGTAGGCTGTCGAGTAAGGTAATGGTTGGAATATAAGTGTATCGGTCACTTCTAGATTCGTGTTTTTCTTCAGAAAAAACACTCGGTACAGTACGAAACAATTCTTCAATGGTTAACGGACGGTCACGACGAATGCTATTCGCCGCACCAAAACGAGAAGCTAAACGAGTCATAATGAATTTCCTTGAATATAAATAAGATAGGTAAAACTGAAAGAATGAATTAAGAGAGAGTTAATCGATAAGATGGAAAATGGCTGAACTTTCAGGGTGTTGAATAGCGTAATCACGAAGCTGGTAGAAACGCTCGACGAGTAGCTCACTTTCCGTTCTAAATGACCACTGGCTATACAGCATCAAACAAACAGCCACACCTGCCGCTTCAGGGCTGAGACTCGCTTCGTTGCCATTATGCATATTGAATAGCGTGAGTTTTTCATGGTCCAAATCAGGATAAATAAATGCACCGCCGTTGGGTAATGTGCAGTATTCCCAATAGCCGCCAGTGTACTCATCACAAAACTGCCCCATGATAGTGAAAATCACCACTTCAAACGTGGTGAAACCCTTTACTGTGCCGAAGTGACTTTGCCAGAAATTTGAACGGGCAGAAAGTGGAACAACAGTAGCTTGCATAAGTGTGTCGGGTTTTGAGGCTGAATAAGGGGATGACATGTGATATCTCCATGTAATAATTGAATAATAAATAGGCTGAGGGGTATAAATAAGAATAAAAATGCGTTTGGTAAATAACGTGAAGCAGTGCGTTTTACATTAGATGCCAGAGAAGGGAGTCATTGATAAACAAAATAAGGTAGCCTGCTATGTTGAGCAGGCCATAAAAGATTAAGGTAAAAATAAGAATGATTATTTGAAATTAAATGTCCATGTACCTTGGTTAGTATCAACAGCCACTTCGAGCACATTACAGGGTGTTCCCGCTCGTTTTCCTGTGAAAATACGTTCATAGGTGCTGCCAAAATTCAGCCTAATGGGCTTCCAAGGGAGATACTCTGCATCTTTACAATTGCCTCGATTAACGATGATTTTCTTGATAATCACACTATCGACATTCGAAGTAATATACACTTTACTGTATGTACGCCCTGCATTACTGGGGCCTGATTTGAGTTGAATCGGTGCTTGTTCAGCATAGACGGAAAAAGCACTGAGCCCTAATAAGAGCGCACAAAGTTGTTTTTTCATAATTATTGTCCTAGTCGTAAATAGAAGAGTAATAGAAAAGAAGGCCATAGCCGTATCTGGCAAATGATGCAATATGGCTCATTTGCCATCATGAGGTATGACTAAAGGAAAAATTCAGCGAGACAACCATCATCACCAAATTCAGGAAGAACTGATGCAGCGCCATTAAGCGTAAAAGTCACGGACTCACCTTCATCACTGGACACTGTAACTTGTTTAGCTGTACGTAAATTATACCAAGCTGAGGCTAGATGACTTGAGCCCGCTCGGCTTGCGCTTTCACTGATTTGAGCCGTCTCCTCCCCGTCAAATTTCATTTCCAAATATTGCCCCGTATCCATACGGGTTTGATGACCATTGCTATCCGTAAACATAATTTGAATGGGTTTATCCCCTTTGTCTTCACAAGACAGATAAAGCTGAGACTGGCCCTGCCCCAGAATGACAAACTCGGTCACGCCTTGTGTTTTGTTACTCATCCAAGTGTGTTGGTTACCAAAAGCGTGAGTAAATGTCGGTGTTAAAGCCGAAATAAAAAATGCAGAAATAATGAGTTTTGTTTTCATGATATTTTCCAATTAGCTATTTTTCCTATTCAGATATAGGACCGTAAGAACTCATTAATGCGAACAAAGAGTGAGCTCTAAATAAGAGACTGATGGTTTTCCATTCTTAATAACGTGACAAACCATTCGACTTATCGCATTGATTTTTATAAGTAAATTTAATTCATTGATACCTCTGAGAGATTGTATAGCCATCATTTCCGTATGGATAATGAAAAAAACCGATCGGTTCGATCGACAAATTCGATCATGACAACGTAAAATCATTTATCTATAGGTTAGTATTTCAGGGATGCAATTGAATTAATTGAAGAAAAATGACCAAACATAGCGCGCTGCTTGAGCGATATGATGAGTTGTTGATTTGAGAGCATGTCGAGCGACTTGGGGAAGTGGAGCGAAATCAATCACGCGCTCAATGATATCTACGACCGTATCACCGAAAGAGCTACGTGCATGATTGATAACCGTTGTGGTCTGATAGGCATTTTGTAAATGTGGGATTAAGGGACTACGTGCCTGCTTTGGGAGACGGGTAATAATCGCCTCCACCAATTGGGGAAGATGATATCGGCCTTTAACAGATATCGGAATGAAGGTATCTGCAGAGATATGCATTTGTTTGGCGATAGCATGTCGTTTCAATGTGATATGAGCTTGCTGCTGTTTTGAAGGCTGTGCAGATGCCCAGTGCCACTGCTCTACAGGCTCTATCTTATCAACTTGATTCAAAATCCAAGTAATAGCCGGTAGCTCTCCGTTATACTCCGTGAATACTGTTTGATAAAACTGTTCTTCAATAGAAAATGCGCGGTCATCGGCTTTGAGCACCCAAAGCACCATATCGAGTTTAGGTATCCACTCACGATAGAGCTCACGATACTCCTCATCACGCTGTTGGCTTTCTCCGACACCCGGTAAATCAACTAGCGTTAGTGTGTGTCGTCCAAAGCGTAATTTGACCTGTTGGGGCTGCCGAGTACAAGCTTCAACAGCATTGACAGCACAAATTTGACTGCGAAATAAGGCATTACACAGGCTGGATTTCCCGACTCCAGTCTTACCCATGATACCAATGACAGGTTGATAGGTCACAAGCTGATTGAGCTCTTTTAATAAGGTTTGACGCAGTGAACGAGGGTAGCGTCGGAGATGACGGCGAATAAGGGCATAGCCCGATAATTTTTTCATATTGACCTCAAAATAAAAAAGCCATTCGAATTGAATGGCGGGATAAGAAATAAGATAAGGGTTATTCATTGAGGTAATATATAACTGAGATTTTTTTAGATTTTCGTGTTCCGCTCAGCCCATGCTTTTTCGATGAGGTATTCAATGACCTCTGCACGGCTTCGGTTAAACTGTTTCTCTAATTTGAGCAGTGTTTTTTTACTATTTTCTGAAACTCGAATGTTGATAGGGGATTTATCCGCCACTTTTTGGCGGTGTTTCATGTTGGCATAACGTTTACGCAGTGCTGTGAGGAAAAGCGCTTTGGTATCGGGGTGTTCATCCCAAAGTGAATAAAATAACGGCACTGCCAGAGATTGCAGGTCGAGTGGTAAGTTAATTCCCCTAAAAGGGCGAAGTAGATAGCGATGTTGGGTAAATTGGTCCATCACCCAGTGGATATGGGTAGCTTCGGTGTTGTCTAACCACGCAAAATCTGCCTGATATTTGAGATGATGGTTAAAATAGTCTTGACGAAGGCGAGAAACCCACCGATTTTTTTCCTCTAAACGGTAAGGTAAAATATCTAAGAGGGATAAAGCGGCGTGATACGTGTCCTCGGCACAATTTGGAATGACGCTGGCTAACCGGTCATACGCCAACCGTATTCGCCGTTTTCGGTCGTACCGCCCGCGCGGTAAAAATCGTTCATGACCGTGAATAACAATATATTCTTGAATGAGCCCGAGCCAAACGTATAAGCTGGCTTGAGGGGAGCGTTTTAGCCACGTTAATTGTGACTCATCAATTTGTCGTCGTCGAAATAAATGTAAAAAACGCAGAGCATCACGGATAATTTGTGCATCCCCGTCTTGTTGCGTTAATTTTTCGTCGATTAAGGTATTAATTCGGTCATTAATGTCCTGTGTGTTTTTTGTCGTGTTAAACGCAAATTGTTGAGCTTCTTCCGTGTATTTTAATCGCCAAAGTAAATACACTCCTTCGCGTATTGAATTCACTTCAAGGCATTTTTCCATTCTTGTTCTTCTCCACGGATTTGATGAGTTAACGTGATGACAGCATTGAGTCCCTATCATCGCGATACGTTCAATGGGGTTCTTTTTTAGATGCACGGCATGCGGTGCCGTTGACTCATCTTATATCATGATACTGGGGGATTTCCACCATGATGTCACTGTGGATTGCGATGAACCTTTTATCGGGCATTCCTGTGATATACAGAATATTCACCGAGTATTCAAAGTAGATAATGCTATGATACAAGGGAGATATTAGTAAGATATCAGTGGGATATCACGATATTAATTAATGATTACATTAACGATTAATCAATATGTTATGATTTTAAATGTACCATATTTATTGCGTTTTAATTTAATAATAATGCACTAATTTCTTCGTGAAAATTAGTGGACAAACGCGTGTTCACTCAGAACAATCGGGAGGCGACTTTAAGGTGAAAAATAAAACGTTTAGGTTAGTTAATATTATTAACGCACCATAGATATTTGACAGTCAGTCATGAATGCGTCATTGCCATTGCTGTGTCATTCGACAGTCCGTGTTCCAAACATGATTCAACAACAATCCGTGTTCAACCCTCACCATAAAATCCATCATGAAAACGCAGGCATTGTCATTAGCGTGACAGGCCATGGTATCAATACCGGAAGGGCTTATTGAGTCTGTGGTGTATTTTTCCTGCCTATTGTGTGACGGTGACGATTTTATTGCTAGGGGAGACAGACGACGACATTCACCGCCGCTTGTGGGTAAGGCATTTTCTAACATTTTCTCGCGTTTCTTTTTGCATCCATTCAAAAATTAAATAGGCCTGCTATTTCATGAGATAAATTATCAACTGAGGAATTTAATCATGAAATTTAACCATAAAGCAGACTACGAATTACAACGTCAATTATTGGCACACCAGGACAGACTGTTTGCATCGTATTCCAAGCTCATGATGTTGCGTATTGATTTTGCCTACCTCAAAGAGGGGGATGGGTTTGAGTTTGTTGATATGCACCAAATCGCGGCAGACATGACCCATTTAATTGAGCAGGTAAACGAACTTGTGGGTGTCGTGGGGTTTGCTTGGGTATTGGAATATGGGGAAGTGCATCGATTTCACATTCATGCGGTCTTTTACATTAATGGTCAACGTTATCAGCGAGTGTGGCATTTTTGGAAAGATATCCGTGCGATATGGAAAGAGGTCACCGAGGGGGAAGGGTATGCGTATCACTGTACTCCCCAAGCACACTATCGCGTTCAGGGAGAGCGTGTGATTGCGCACGATGACGTGAGAGGACGTCAAGGTCTGCAGCATGTCTTGAAATACCTCGCGAAAGAGAGCCAGCGGACACCGCGTCGGGTATATCAATACAGTGACGTGCCCGAGAAACAAAAAGGCGGTCGTAAACGGCGAGTCAACTCGCATTAACCACAGGAATAGCATGATGTCCGTGATTCAGTAAACACCGTGGCACGGCATGATGCGAAGCGGATACCGCCGCCAATCGGCTCCCCTGTTTGAGGGCGTGTCAAAAATTACGCCAGTCCGTTATTGTTTGAAGGAGCCCCGTCAGTCCCATTATCCCTTTACGGCTCCTTCTCCTTTTTAATACTCGGAGAAACAAACAATGACTATTCAAACAACTAACACCCCATTACTAAGCGACCAATTCATTGATATGAAATTTATCACAAAATTAACGGGATTAACGGATAAGTGGTTTTATAAGCTGATACAAGACGGTGAGTTTCCTAAGCCTATCAAACTAGGGCGTAGCTCACGTTGGTTACAGAGTGAAGTTGAACAATGGCTACAAAATCGTATTAGCCAGTCACGCACTTAATTTCAATTCAACCTTTCTCAGTTATCGCTTCACCGTTCGTTTCTTAAATTCAACCACAATAATCCACCTAAACGATTTCTTGTTGGATGAGTTACGCCGGTTAGGTAAGCGGTAAATGCCTCAATCATTAGGAGCTAATTGTTATGAGAGAGTTTCCTGCCAGCATTACTTTATATATCACAGCAAAAACATATCAGTGCTCAAGAAACAGCTAAAGAGGCGTTAAGACAATATATCTGTCCACATTACCAAGGCAAACTGACACTGGAGAATTACAATGTCGAATATTGGTTTATTCATTTGGACAATGAAGCTGAACAAAAATGTATTTACTGCCAAGCTGAGTTTAATAAATTATTACGAGAGCAAGAACTGGCGAATTGGGGACGCTGGCTCCCGCCTTTAATCAAGGTAACTCATTGGTATTGTGTATTATGCCAATATAATTACATGGGCTTAAAGCAATGCCCTTGCTGTCAGCAGGGTATATACAGTATCGCAATCGATAACAACTAAACCGAATGCATTCCTTGCCAAATGAGGAATGCATTGTTGATTTAAACGGCTACTGTCTAATTAAAATGTTGGGTATACTTGCGGGATACCCAACCTTGAATGAACTCATCCTCTTCTTCAATTTCAACTAAGAGCCAAACTTTATCTGACTTATCAATAATTCGAACAACTTTGCCAATATCTAAAAGTGTAATGACACTCGACTTCATCGAGGGCTTGGTACGCAATTGAACATTATGACCAATAATAACCCGCAGCCCCTTTAAGACCTCTTTATCATAAAGAGAAGTCATCTTGCGTGCTTGCTGTTTGACTTCAATTGGCGACGTTAGTACGGTACACTCTTGCTGAATCTGTTGGAATTGATCATATAAATAATTAGATAACAAGCTGATTATTATGGGTAATATTACAAAATTGATCATGTAAAATATCATGTTTTGTAAACGTGGTGATAAACTGAAAAAATCAGTTTTGTCACATATTTCAGTCACAATAGTATTATCAAGCTCATAAACATCATCATTGAAGGCAGACATATCCTCAGTATCATACTCGTGGTATACATAGCCTTTAGCCAATGGTGAGTTTTTAAGCTTGCTAATGATAGCTATTGATTCTAAGTTATAATTATTGGATATCGATTCTAAAAGTTGATAATGACCCGAGCCTAATTCGAACGGCTTCAATAAAGGGAAAACACCTTTTACCATTTGCCCCAATTGCAAAAACGACTCCAGCAATTTGATCTGGGATGCTATTGAATTAGCACTTGAGATAGCTGATTGATATAAATGACTATCTATCCAAGCAAAATCAATAATATTGCCGCTTTTACTATACTTTTGGGTGGCTTCTATGGCTGCTTGTTGTGGAAATACTTTTTGTATTTGCTTCAATGATTCAGGGATCATCTTTGATGTTTGATTTACGATATCCCTAAAAGGCGTAGTTTGCTTTTGTAAGCTTTCTATTGTTTTAAATAAACTTGAATCTAGCAATTTCTCAATGTCACTCATTAAAATAACCACTCTGCATCATTGTTTTTTAATATGATATAACACCCTATTGATATCTTCCTGTACTTATTAAACTCGCTAACCTGTTAACACTTATGC